>CAYQCP010000029.1:0-36922 GCA_964416005.1 uncultured Gemmatimonas sp. | reverse complement strand
CCGGGTGCACGGCCGGCCGCGCCGCCGCCGCCCCCGCCGAGCCCGTATGCCGACTCGGTGGCCAAGTACATGAAGGCGGCCGACGACATGCCGCACCGGCTCGTGATCGTCGAGTTCGTGCGGTACGCCGATCGCGCCGTGGTGAAGGGCGAGATCGAGAACCGGGCGAAGGAAGTGAAGTCGTACGAGGTCACGTTCGAGCTGCTCGACATCACCGGCGCAGTGGTGGACACGCAGGTGGCCAAGGTCGAGAACGTGGCCGCGGGGAGCACGAAGGAGTTCGAGATCAAGTCGGACAAGCCGAAGATCGCGGCCTGGCGTTACGCACCACTCAAGTAGCGTGCGGAGTCCCCGATGAGCGCCCGGATCCTGGTGATTGACGACGACCCGATCGTCCGCGACATGCTGGTGGAGATGCTGCGGCGTGAGGGGTACGACGTGGATTCCGCGGAGGACGGGCGCGCGGGGATGAAGCGGTTTCACGAGCGGCCTTCTGCTCTGGTAATCACCGACGTGGTGATGCCGGAGCAGGAGGGGCTCGAGACGCTGATGCAGCTGCGGCAGTCGGGGCAGCCGGTGAAGGTGGTGGCGATTTCGGGAGGCGGACGGGTGGGTCCGGACGCCTACCTCAACTCGGCGCAGACGCTGGGCGCCGACGGGATCCTGGCCAAGCCGTTCGGTCGCGAAGAGTTGCTGGGAATGGTCACGAAGTTGCTGGCCAACTGATTGACCTGAGGGGTCGGTTCGGATATATTTTTAGGCTCGCCGGCGCGGCGGTTTGCGCCGGCGAAAACGTCGATGGGACAGCGAACGGCAGAGGACGGCAGTCGCGAACGGTTGGCGCTCGTAGCTCAATTGGATAGAGCATCTGACTACGGATCAGAAGGTTGGGAGTTCGAGTCTCTCCGGGCGCATGGAAGGGCAGACGGAAGCTGGAAGACGGAAGACGGTAGTGAGACTTTACCGAATCGGGGCGTAGCTTAGCCCGGTAGAGCGCCTGCTTCGGGAGCAGGAGGTCGGAGGTTCAAATCCTCTCGCCCCGACTGGACCGCAACTTCTTGATGGATAAGGAGTTGCGGTTCTTGATTTCGCTGCCATCGATTCCATTTCTGGGGCCACACTGGGGCCGCATTCTGACATCTTCTGCATCGACGAGCCTCTGAGGCTTGATGACGCGGCGTCCTCCTTTCCATCCTCGCCAGCACGGTCGCGCGCCGGTCGTGACGTCGTCCGGTGTCCGGTCTCCAGATGCGACGATGATGGACGGCATGGAGATGCTCGTCGTACTGCATGAGGGGACCGTCACGGGGCCCGTGGCGGCGACGACCGCCATGTGGTCGGGCCGATCGCACCACCCTCACGATGACGCCCCAGTCAGCCCTGAAACGCGCCGCCACGTATGTGATCCACATGTCGCCGAGCTTGCAGGACACCGCCGGCCACATGATCAACCTGACACCCGGCGCGAAGATGGGCGGGCAGTGAATTCGGGCATGATGGGTGGCGCGACGTCGATGATGAACGGACAGTGGGGGCCCGGCATGGTAGGAGCCGGCTGGCAGGCCGCTAACGGGACGTTCGGCATGATGTTCACCTTCACCACCGCCTAGCGGCGTCCGGGGCGGCGCGCGCAGGTCGCGCCGCCGCTACGCCGGTGGAACCGGCTTTCGCGCCGAACCGCGAATGCTCGGTCGAATCCAGGGCATCGTCTTGTGCATGCTGTCTCTTGTGATGTGTTCAATGTGGAATCCAGCGGCTCCGATGGCATGCTCGGTGTCTCTCGTCAGATGACAGTTCCCGGCACAGAAGCGCCATGCAGGCTCCAGGCGACGCTGCCACGCGTATCTTGACGACAGCCGATCAGCTGCGACGTGCTCGAGGAAGAGGAGCCGGCCGCCTGGCCGAAGCACGCGAAAGATCTCAGCAAGCGCCGTGCGCTCCGATGGCACCGAGCAGAGCACCAGTGCGGAGACCACTGCATCCAGCGAGGCATCGGGTAGCGGGAGCTTCTCGATCGGCGCGTCACTCAACTCGAACATCGGCAGGACCAGCCCACGGCACTTCGCCTCCAGTCGGCGCCGCATATGGCGATCAGGCTCGGCGAGGACGAGCCGGGAGATCGTCAGGGGATAGTACGAGAGCATCGCGCCGGTTCCAGCGCCAACCTCCAGCACGTCGCCCGTGAGTCCACGCAGCAGCTCGGCGCGCCATTCGACGAGGCAGGCCGCCTCCGCGGGGCGCATCCAGCGGTCGTAGATCGACGCGACAAACCAGGACATCGTGATTCCCCCAGCCTACCGTTATGTAGTGTGGAGCATCTCCGCCGGCATCGGCGTTGCGACACGTACGGTGGTCACAATCAGGACCGGAAGCGCAGTTGCGAACTCAATCGCCGCTGAGCGACGCAGGCGCGCTGTACCTGTGCCAGACGCCAAATCCAGCACGACGTGTTCCGGCCTGATCGTGGCCTGCACAATCAGGGCACGCTTCACCTCCCGCTCTCGCGTGGTGGCGGCGACCACACGGTCGTAGAGCGGCGTCAGCCGGTGGTACGCCAAGGCCGGGACGTAATCGTCATTGTGGTCCGTCACGGTGCCATCGCATCCATCATTTCGCTCGGCATTGGCGTGGCCACGAGCACGGCCGTTACCACAAGCACCACGAGCGCCGCCGTCAGCTCGAGTGCTGCGGATCTACGAAGACGGGCCGTGGCAGTGTCGCTCCCCAGATTCGGCAGTACCCGTTTCCAGTTGTAGGCGCCGGTCCCGGCAGCAACCGACAGCAGGGCGAGCTTGACCAGCAGTACCTGCCCGTACGGCTCCTGCCAGAGACCGGCCACAGAGCCGATGTTGCGCCACGCAGCGATCCCTCCCGTGATGACCAGCAATCCCGCGAAACCAAGTGCCGTCGGGCTGAACGCGCTCACCAGGCCCGCCACATGCCGGTGCCGCTCCTCGCCGCCCGATCGCAGCACAGTCGGTACCGCGACGAGCATCAGCGCACCAAGACCGCCGATCCACCCTCCGGCCCCAATGACGTGCAGCGCATGGACGGTCATCGCCAGCGTCGTTGCCGCCGCCGCGTGACCTGACATTGCAACACTCGCTGCCAAGGCGAAGGCCGCCCCGGTGAGTGCGGTCCACCCGTGCGTTCGCGCTCGGCGAATTCGGTGCGTTCCCCAGAGTCCGACGCCGGTCGCGCCGAGCGCCAGCCACCAGGCTCGCCCCCAGCCCGAGTGCAACAGCAGCGCAGAGAGTGACGAGCGCGTCCAGACCTCATTGACGCCGAAGAACACGGCGTGCTGCGCAATCAATCGGGCGACGGTGGTTGCGCCGATGATCCACAACAGCATCCTTGCCCACCAGATCGCCGCCTGTGTCACCGCGCCCGCCGTTGCCACCCCGCTGGTGCTCGCCTGCCGCGCAAAACGCGGCCAGACCACCAGGTGCAGGGCAAGGATGCCGAGCAGGCCCACGAGGGCAATCGACAGAATCGCGCGAATCGCCACGTAGGCAGGGGATTCCACCCCGAACGCCGAATCGATGGGCACCTGACGCAGTAGGGCGAACGCGACCAGCGCCGGCGCGATCATCGCGCGCCAGGCGCGCGGGGCCGAGACGCGCCACTCGGCATAGAAGACGCGCCGCCTCCCAACGTCCACCCACTTGTCGTTCGCTTCGTCGATTCGACTGGGCCAGCATCGAGGACAAACGTGTATTCCCCTCGCATCGGGTGACCGTCCGCGCCTGCCGCCTGCCACTTCACGGTATACCGACCCGCCGGCATCGTGCCGAGTATCTTCGCGGTCAACGTCTTGGTGTCTTCCGGCGCAAACCGCAGGGTATCAAGCGCAACCGGCTGTCCAGCGGGATCGAGCAGCGTGAGTCGACTCAACGCAATCGTCAAGGGCTCGTTGAACGTCAGAGCTAACGCGCGTGGCATGGTCTGCACGTGGCTCGCGGCGGCTGGCTCTGCCCGCACCAAACGCGGATGCGCCGCCGCCGAGCGAAAGGGGAGCACGAGGGCGAGCAGGAGCAGGAACGCGAACGACCTAGGTCTGCGGAGCTGCAACATGGAGTCTCTCATGATGAGGGGGCCGGCGAGCCGCGCCGCACGGGTTTTATGATACGTAAAATACCTGACGACGGCCTCGTCTGCGTGAGCCGTTGGGATTGACATCGTTGATGACGGGTCCCGCCAAGTCCGTTGCAACTCGTTCAGGCCGGATCCGTTGGCCGGCGCGCGCGACTGCCGGTCTGCGTGTGTCGCACGACCCAGCGCGAACCGCGCCGTTCGAGAATCGCCGTGCCGCGGCCTACTGCATCGATCATTCGACCATTCACTTCCGCCTTCAGTGTATACCGAAAGAGCACCCACGCGGTTCCGCCGGCCACGTGAACCTCAAGATCGGCGGGACGGTACTGGAAGTTCTTCATCTCCAGGAGTTCGGGGGCGAGGTGATGGTCGCGGTAGTCGGTCCATCCGCGATTTACCCCCGCGCCCTCAAAGACGGTCAGACTGTCGCCAGCGTATAGCGAATCGAGCGCTTTCATGTCATTCCGCTCGGCAGCGGCGAAGACGGCGAGGAGCGTTGCCGCCACCTTCTTGGCTTCCCCGTCGTCGGATGCTCGCGGTGCCTGCGGCGCGTGCGCATTGTGCGCGGCCTGGGCCCCAAGTGGAACCGAAAGGACAAGGAACGTAGCAACGAGCGAACGACATGTACGGATGATCGACATTGGGAGACTCAGAAGGTGGAAGTGATGGAGATCAGTGGCGACAGTGCATGCGCCCTCAGTAGACCAACCTGGCAACTTCAGCAAACCTACATGGTATTTTACCCTTCGTAAAGCCAATGGGTCCATCAGGTCGCAACGCCGTCTCCATCTCAGGTGTTCTCTTGTAGAGCGAGAGCAGCCCGACCAGTGGGCACATGACCCGTCTCACGGAGATGGGTCGTGTGCCTTCCCGACGGCGTGCGCGAATATCTTCGATACACGGCAGGGCGAGGTGCGCTCATTGACTCTGGGCCTGCAACCGTTTTGCTTGTTCGTACTCGTAATTTTATCCTCCGTCAAATCCTGGTACTCATGCCCCCCCGCATGTCGCGCTCACCGTGGGCGCCACTGCGACGCGTCGCCATCGCCGCCGTCGTGACAAGTGCCGCCTGCGTGCCCCCCGCCGTGCACCGCGGATCGGACGGTGTCGCCGCCTTGGTAACCGATCGCACCAGCGTTCAGCCCTCCTGGGTTGCCATCGATTCGGGGGTCCGGCTTGCGGTGCCGATCCCCGCCGGCCCGCTCGATCCCGAGATCCCAACCCGTCTGGCGTTGGTGCGCAATCCCCGCGTGCGGGCAATCCTCGCCGAGGTGGGCATCGCGCAAGCCGAGCTGTGGCAGGCGGCAACGTTCCCCAACCCCGTGCTTGACTTGCTGTACGGCTTTCCACGCGTGGGCACCGCCGTTTCGAATGTCGGTGTCGGCTTTTCATTCGTCCGCGCACTCCAACTGCCGCTGCGCCGGCGTGTGGCCGCCGCTGAATTGGCGAGCACCGAACAACGCGTAGCCGATGCGGTACTCGGCGTGATGAGCGATGTCCAGCGCGCATATCTCGACGTCCAGCACGCGCAGCAGGTGCTGGAACTCCGCACGACGTTCGCGGGCGCAACGGCGGCGTCCGCCGGTGCCGCGAAGGCGTTGCGCGAGGCGGGCAATGTGCCCGCGCTCGTGCTCGTGGGCGAGCAGGCGATGGCCGAACAGAGCGTCGCCGACGTCGCCGAGGCCGAAGGTGCGCTCGCAACGGCCCGCGCGGAACTGGGGCGCCTCATGGGAGCCGGAGTTGGTGATACCGCCTGGGCGATTCCCGAACGGCTCCGGGATCCCGGCACGATCCCCTGGCCGGTAGCTGCCCTCGATTCGCTCGCGCTTGTCCAGCGCCTCGACGTGGCTGCCGCGCGCGATGGCGCCCGTGCTGCTGCCAGCGCCCTGGGTCTCGACCAGCGCTTTCGTCTGTTGGCGGACGGCACGATCGGCGTCTTCGTGGAACGCGAGCCCGACGGACGGTTCGCCGGCCCGGCCGGGGGTATCCCACTCCCGCTGTTCGACCGAGGCGGCGCCGCGATCGCCCGGGCCCGCGCCCAGCTCAGTCAGCGCGTCGCGCAACACGACGCGCTCGTGGTGGACGTGCACGCGCAGGTGCGTACGCAACTCGCTCAAGTGCGGAGCGCCGGGCGGCGAGCACAACACCTGCGCACCGTGGTGCTGCCGCTTCGTCGGCGCGTGCTCGACGAACTGCAGCGCCACGTGAACGCCATGGATGCCTCGGTGTTCGCACTGTTGCAGGCGAAACAGGCTGAGCTCGACGCGGGCCGTCTGTATCTCGATGCCCTGCACGACTACTGGCTCGCGTATACAGCGCTCGAACGGGCGGTGGGTGGCACGCTGCCGGCCCGCGGGACACGCTGATGGACGAGGAACAGACGATGACCAGTATTGATCGCAAGCCGGAAGGCACCACGCTCTCCCGGCGAGACATGATGCGCCAGGGTGCCGCGGCTATCGCCGGCGGGGCGTTGGTCATGGGGGCGCGGCCTATGCTTGCGCAGGCAACGCCTGTTGAAATGGAGACGCCCGCACCGCCACCGCCGCTACCCGACGCGCGAAAGATGCCGCCGGGCCGTCCAGGCGTCGACTACACCCCCGTGGTCACGCCCAACGGGACAACGCTCCCCTTTCGGCTGGTGAACGGCGTGAAGGTCTTCCACCTCACGGCCGAAGCATTCACCCACGAGTTCGCGCCGGGACTGCGTGTCACGTGCTGGGGATACAACGGGCGAACACCGGGGCCGACCATCGAAGCGGTCGAAGGTGATCGCGTGCGCATCTACGTCACCAACAAGCTCCCCGAGCCAACGAGTGTCCACTGGCACGGCGTGCTCCTGCCGGCGGGGATGGATGGTGTGGCTGGGTTGAGCCAGCCGCCGATTCCGGTGAACGCGACGTTCAAGTACGAGTTCACGCTGCGCCAGCACGGCACGCTGATGTACCATGCGCATTACGACGAAATGGTGCAGCAGGGGCTCGGCTTGATGGGGATGTTCGTCATTCATCCGCGCCATCCGGGTGCCCGCCCGGATCGGGATTTTGTGTTGCTCTCGAGTGAATGGAAGGTGCCCATCGGCGCATCGCGGCCCGACCCTAATGAGATGACCGACTTCAACATCCTCACCTTCAATGGCAAGGCCTTTCCGGCGACGGAGCCGCTGCAGATGCAGATCGGGGAGCGGGTACGGATCCGCTTCGGCAACCTGAGCGCGATGAGCCACCATCCCATCCACGTACATGGCCTGCGCTGGCGCGTTGTGGCCACCGACGGTGGTGATATCGCCGTAGCTGGTCAGTGGCCGGAGACCACGGTGCTGGTTCCTGTTGGAACGACGCGGACCGTTGAGTTTGTCGCCGATAACCCTGGTGACTGGGCCATGCACTGCCACATGACGCATCACATCATGAACCAGATGGGGCACGGCGGCACCAACATGGTGGGCGCTGACCCCGGGGTGATCGATGCGCTGACATCGAAGCTGCTCCCGGACTACATGACCATGGGTGAGACAGGCATGGGCGGGATGGCCGAAATGGGGATGCCGATCCCCGACGGATCCATTGCGATGCTCGGCGGCGCCGGTCCGCACGGCTCCATCGACATGGGGGGAATGTTCACCATCCTGAAGATCCGGGAGCGGTTGCCGCGCGGCGGTGATTCGGGGTGGTACCAGAATCCACCAGGCACCGTGGCGGTTGAAGCGACCGCCGATGAGCTACGCCAGGATGGCGTCAGCGGGTAGGCTCGAACGCGCACAGTGCGTGCAGTGCGCGCATTGGGGACCTCAGTGGGTGTCGGTGCGTTCTGGACGCGCCGTGTGTGGACACAGACCTGATGGACTGGCTGCCTGCAGGCCCGGACAAATCAGGTGCGTAATGGCCCATGACCCACGATGTTCGCAGTGAGACAACGGGTCGCCGGCCTGCACGAGCGGGTGCAGCACCATGAGGCCCGAGGCCCACGCCATCACCAGCGCGGTTCCCGCGGCACCAATGGATGCGCCTGACACACGCGTACCAACCGAGGCGTCTTCTCCCGCCAGGCGGCGAATGCGGCGAGCCATCAGGTCGGTCCGCTGAAAACCGATAGCCGGTTCGGTGGCATCAACATTCGCCCCCGCGAGACGGAGAATCGCGGAAGCCAAGGGGAGCGCATGCTGCCGGGCCGCGGCGTCATCCGCCGTGATCTCCGCTTCGTCGGACAGGTCGTCTGCCAGACGCCGGATAGTCGGCAGCCAGAAGAGGACGCCGGCCAGGGCACGCAGCGCGAAAAGGCGCAGCGGATCGCGACGGCGTACGTGCTCCGCCTCGTGGGCAAGCACGGCCACCAGTTCGTCCTGTGTGAGCCGCTGCGCCAGGTCCCGGGCGACATACACCTTCGGCCGCCACCAGCCCGTCGTGAATGCCGGATTGGGAAGACCGTCCACCACCCGGACGCGTCCGACGCTGAGGCCCGCTTGGGACGCGGCCAGATGCACCGCGCCGCCAGCGGGAGGCGTCTCCAGCGGCAGCGCGCGCATGATGTGCGCGTGACGCTGCGCGGCACGCACGCGATCGAAGGCGGCGAACGCGAGACCGGCGTACAGGAGGGTGTGAAATACCGTATGAACGGGTTCCAGCAGGTGGTGCAGCGCAACCAGACAGAGAATGCCCAGATGCTGCTGCGACGCCGAGATCCACGGAACCGCACCGATCAGGTGGTGGCCTACAACCGGACTGATGCTCAACACGAGCAACACCGCCAGCGAGAGCAGGATCCGCCGCCGGTGACGTTGCTCGCGCCGCACCAGCGGCGGCAGGACCGCTGGTCCTTCGGTGACCGCTGGCGTCACGCCCCGTCACGCTCGCGCAGCTTGCGCCGTACCAGGCGCGCAAGATCCTCGAGTTGCGCCGGGTCATGCTCCGCCAGCACATCGACGAGCGAGGCAGCGACCGCATCCGGACCGAATGAGAGAATGCCTTCTACGACACGACGCGAGGCGTGGGCCATGAACGCCGTCTCGTCGAGACGTGCTGCGTAGTGATAGAGGTCGTCGGTGCGCGTGCGCTCCAGGACGCGCTTGGCGGTCAAGCGGTTCAAGACCGTGATGGTGGTCAGCGGCGATACGGCATGCGTCCGCACCACCCGCTCATGGATCACGCGTGCCGTGGCAGGACGACCAAGGGCCCACACCGCGCGCAGGATGCGTGCTTCCAGGTCGCCGAGTACCTTGGCGAGACCCTCCGCGGAAAGCCGGACGGTGTCCTGCAGCTTCGGCTCTGACCGAGTTCGCCTGGTCGGTTTCAAGGGTGCCATTTGTGCTCCTAGATGCTATGGGACGGGCCGTGACCTTGCCCCCGAGGTGAAAGCTACGCGATGTTTTAGCCCCAGTAAAGCGACGGAGTTCCGCCTTCTCGCCCCACCTATTCCCCATGGACCTGCTCGCGACGTTGTTGGATCGCTGGCGCGAAGATCCCGCCGGCTCGTATCACCGCTGGTTCCTGTGGGACGAGCGCCTGAAGAACTTTCGGAGCATCCGTCGCGGTCTTGCGCTCGTGGTGGAGGAGATTCGCTCCGATGCGTTCGGGCGTCAGTACCGCGGGTCGTCGCTCGAGACCGTAGTGAAATCGGTCGCCGAACAGCGGCCCGTATTTCGCGGGGCGGACCACGCCTTTCTCTGGAAGCCGAAGCTCCGCATCCCCGACATTTACGAGAACCGCGACAATCAACTCGCCTTCGCGGCGTTTCTCGACCAGTGCGCGTGCTGCGATAGCGAGGCCGAGGTGCTGGCGGCCATCCATCGCCTCGACGCACGCCAGATCAAGGGCCTGGGACCCGCCACCGCAAACCTGCTCTATTTCCTCCATCCCACGATTGCCCCGCCAAGCAACACGGCCATCGGCAAGGGATACCAACTTCTGACGGGCGTGCGAGTACCGCTCGGCAAATGGGCTGCCTACCTAGCCATGCGGCAGGGGATGCTTGAGCTGACCACCAGGTATCGCAGCGTGCTGTCGAATGACCTCGGCGCGGTTGCCGGTTTCCTCTTTGACGTCGGGAGCGGACGCTACCCCGCGCCTCCGCTCCCGACAGATGAGACCGCCGATGCACGTCGCGCATGGCGCGGTGCGCTCGAAGCAGCCGTGCAGGCGTCGGCCGCGGCGGCAACTCCCGAGGACGTGACGGAGGATCTGTCGCACACGCAAGTCCAAGGGTGGTTGCGCGACCTCGGCAAGGCTCTGGGGTTTGACGTGTGGATCGCGAGCAATGACCAGCGACGCGAGTTGGGCACGGGGCGCCTGGGCGATGGCTGCCTTGAGGTGTTGCCGGATGCGCTACAGAGCGGACCCGGTGGGGACGCCATTCGGCTGATCGACGTGCTCTGGCTGGACACGACCAACCATGAGGTGCGGGCCGCATTCGAGGTGGAGCACACGACGTCGATCTACAGCGGGATCGTGCGATTGCTCGACTTGGCGCTCGGGGCCGGCGCCGGGACGGCGCACGGACTCTACCTGGTCGCGCCGGATGCACGGGAGGCCGACGTGCGCGCCCAACTCGCGCGGCCGGCGTTCCAGCGGATCGGGGAGCTCGCCGTTCGGTTCATTCCGTACGGCGCACTCGCCGAGCATCGTGAGAGCATGGCGCGGTTCGGGAGTGGCTCGAAGGCGATCGAGGCGATCGCGAAAGCGCTATAGCGCCGCGTTCCTGCCTCGGTGCGACGTCTGCGCGGTGGTGTTGCCGCGCAGCGCCCCGAGCTGGCGCTCGCGCGTTCGACGGTCCCGAAGCGACGCCCTGCCACGATGCATCGCATCAACGGGCAACAATCAACTCCTATCCGGCACAGCAGGATAACTGCGCCACGTCCTTCGTAAACGATTGCGCGGCGAGCTTCAGCCCCTCGACCATCGTGAGATACGGGAAGAGCTGATCCGCGAGATCGTGCACCGTCAGTCCAGCCCGAATGGCCATGGCTGCGGACTGAATCGCCTCGCCGCCTGCCGCCGCGATCAACTGCACCCCTAGCAGTCGTCCGCTGGTCGCCTCGGCGACCAGCTTGATCACCCCGCGGGTATCGAAGTTGACCAGCGCCCTCGGCACTCTCTCGAGCGACAACGTGCGCGTCTCGGTCGCGAGATTTTGGCGGCGGGCCTCTGCCTCGGAAAGCCCGACCGAAGCCACCTGCGGGTCCGTGAAGATGACGGTCGGCACGGTGGACAGGTCGAGCGCGTGGTCGCCCCCCATCATGTTCTCCGCTGCGCGCGTCCCCGCGGCAGCCGCGACGTAGACGAACGCCGGCTGCGTGGTGCAATCGCCGGCGGCGTAGATGTCCGGAGCGCTCGTCCGCATATGGTCGTCTACAACGATGGCGCCGTGTGCGTCACGCCCGACGCCGACTTCGTCGAGCCCCAGCGTCGCCGTGTTTGGCGCGCGTCCGGTCGCCACCAGGAGCTGATCCGCCTCCACGACACCGGCGCTCGTCTGAAGTCTGAACTGGCCGCCGTCGTGCGCCACCTGCCGGACCTGCGTCTGTGTGCGCACCTCGATTCCCTCCGCGCGGAAGACTTTCATCAGCTCCTCGCCGAGGATCGGGTCCTCCCGGACGAGCAGCGAGCGACGCGCGAGGATCGTCACCTGACTTCCCAGCCGCGCGAAGGCCTGGGCGAGTTCCACCGCGACCACCGACGAACCCAGCACGGTGAGACGTCGCGGCAACAACTCACTCGCCAACGCCTCGGTGGATGTCCAGAACGGGGTGTCCGCAAGTCCCGGGATGTCAGGCACGGTCGCAGTTGCACCAGTCGCGACGAGGCACCGGTCGAACGGCAGCACGCGCTCTTCGCCGGCTGGCAGCGTTACCGCGAGCGAGCGCGCATCGCGGAACCGGGCCTCCCCGTGGACCACGGTGATCGACGGAATGCCGGCGAGGATGCCCTCGTACTTGGCAGTGCGCAACTCTGCCACGAGCCGCTGTTGCTGTGCCGTCAGCTGGGGCCGGTCAACGACTGCACCTGCCGCAGCGATCCCGGCATCAAACGGACTGCCGCGTCGGATGTGAGCGATGTGCGCCGCCTGAATGAGGATCTTGGACGGCACGCAGCCCACGTTCACGCAGGTTCCGCCCATCACCCCCCGCTCGACCAGCGTGATTGAGGCGCCCAGTTCGGTTGCTTTGAGCGCCGCCGCCATGGCGCCGCCGCCGCTGCCGATCACTACGATCCGCAGCGCGGACGTGCCCCCGCGCGGAGCAACCGTACGTCCGGTGACCGGCGCCGCGCTCGTCACGGTGTCTTGCCCTTTTCGCTGGAGGCGTAGCCAGCGCGCTTCGTCGCGTTCATCAGTTCGTCCACGGTCGTCTTCGCATCGTCGAACGTCACGACGGCCTCGAGCTTCTCGTAGCTCACGTCCACTTTCTGTACGCCGGCCACTTTCAGCAGCGCCTTCTTGATCGTGATCGGACAAGCCGCGCAGGTCATCCCGGGCACAGAGAGCGTGACCGTCCTGGGCGCGGTCGAGGCGGGAGCGGGGGCGGCCAGGAACGAGACGGCGGCGGCGAGGGAGAACAGGAGGCGCATGAGAGAGTCCCGTCAGTAGAAGAGGGGGGCCACGAGCGGGAAGACAAGGGCGATACCGAGCAGTGCCGCGACGATCCAGAAGAGGAGCTTGTACGATTGTCGGACCCTCGGTACGGCGCAGAGTTCATCGGGCGCGCACGCCTCCGGGCGGTAGATGCGACGGTAGGCGACGTACAACGCTACGAGCGCAGCGCCAATGAAGATCGGGCGATACCGCTCCAGCGCGGTGAGATTGCCGATCCAGGCGCCGCTGACGCCCAGCGCGAGCAATACCAAGGGCCCGAGGCAGCAGGCCGAGGCGAGGAGCGCGGCCAGGCCGCCGATGGTTAGGGCGACGCGACCTTTCCCGGCATCCGAGAGTGGCTCGTTGTTGTGTTGGGTGGACATGTCCCGTAGTCTACATCCGTACCTAACTACGGAGTCAAGAGTGAGTGATCCGGGCCGGGACGATGTGACCATTGGTGGTCTCGCCGCATCGGCTGGCGTGCACGTCGAGACCATACGGTTTTATCAGCGGAAGGGGCTCCTGGCGGAGCCGCGCCGGATCTATGGGCGGATCCGGCACTACGGGCCGACGGATGTCGCACGCGTGCGATTCGTGAAGTCGGCGCAACGACTCGGTTTCAGCCTCGACGAGATCGCTGGCTTGCTTCGGCTCGAGGACGGCACGCACTGTGACGAGGCGCGCGCCGCGGCGGAACACAAGCTGATGGACGTCCGCGCCAAGCTCGCGGACCTCCGGCGGATGGAGACGGCACTCGCGCAACTGGTCCGCCGATGCGCGGCGACTTCTGGGAGCGTGCGGTGCCCGTTGATCGCGGCGCTCGGACGGGGTGAAGTAAACCCTGCGCGTGCCGGTGCCCGCAGATGACCACCATGCGCCGCGAGAACCTTGCCGATGAGGGTGCGTACGTCGAGGCATCTTCGAGCCGCATACGCACGACGCCAATGGCGCCGCCTCGTCGGCTTCCGTTTTGGAAACGAATAGGCCGCGCAGGTGGCGTGGATCGTGGCGCGCTACAGAGGGAGCACGGTACGCCGCTTCGACGGCTGAGGCAGATGCTCCCTGCAAACCGGCGATGAACGCCCCGGACACCGGACCGGAAGTTCCCGGGCGAAACGGACACCGGCCATCACGTGGCATCTCCAGCACACGGCTGGCTCGCTCGTGGCAAGTGTTCGGTTCGCACGGGGCTGGTTGCGCCGCCGATGGCGGGCCTCGCGGTTAGGCCGTGGTGAAAGTGAAGATCATCCCAAACGTGCCATTGGCCGCCTGCCATCCGGTACCCATCATGCCCGGGCCCCATTGACCGTTCATCATCGAGGTTGAGCCCATCATTCCGCCTGAGACATTCTGGCCACCCATCATCGTGCCGGGTGACAGGTTGATCGTGCGGCCGGCCGTGTCCTTCAAGCTTGGCGACAAATGCACCACGTATTTCGTGGCGCCCTTCAACGACGCTTGCGGCATCAGTGTGAGCGTGGTGCGGTCGGCTGACCATGTGGCGGTGGCGGCAACTACGGGGCCGGTTACGCTCCCTTCGTGCAGGACCACGAGCATTTCCATGCCGCTCATCATCGCATGGCTGAAGCGAAGCACCACTGGAGCGTTGGGGGCGACACCGGTCGTGGCGCTCGCGGGCTGAATGCTCGCCAGCGACGGCGCATTGACCGCGGCATCGGAAGGTCCGACGCCCGTGTCGGAACGAGAACAGGCCGCGAGGAAGAGGGCGGCGACGGGAAGCACGGCGAGGAGGCGGGGGCGCACAGGCATGTAGGAACTCCCTTATATGTTTATATAGTAGAACGGTAGTGTTTAGCCGATGAATACGGTATCAGGGAATCACCGTCCCAGGGCAAGGAATTGCCCGACTGGTATGCGATGGCGAACCTCTTCGCAGATGCCGTCCCGGCATAGCGCATCTGTGGCCGCGGTGATCGCCACGGTGTCCGGTGGATCTGGTCCCAAGCGGCACGCGTGGGTGACGCCATTGCGCGTCCCCCCCGGCCTCCGCTATCCCGATTTCGGCTGGGCGAAGATGACGAATGATGTCCTCGTCAGCTTCGCCCACTTCTCCCTGTCAGTGATCGCTCCTTTCAACGAGGCGCGGCCACGCACGGGCGTTCGGGGTGGCGGCACGGCGTTCCGGAGCTATACTCCCGCCCGAGCGCCCGCCATTCCTGTCGCGGCAGATCGCGCGCTGTGGCAGCGATGAGTCGTCCGTGATGCGACCAGACCCCACTACGCGCCACGGCGGGCCACCGTCATCGCACCGTCACCGACAGCCGCAGAAGGCGCGGCGCGCCCGGCTGCAGGTTGTTGTTGCCGTTGGCCGACGCGACATACGGCGCGTTCGCCAGGTTCTCGACATTCGCCTGCAACAGCAAGCGCGCACCGGACGAGACATACAGGCCGGCATCGAGTCGCGTGAATGCCGGAAGGACCACCCGGTTGTCGATCGCCGCGTACATGCGTGCTTGGCGCACCACGCCCAACGCCAGCCCCACTGGGCGGCTCACCTGCAGGCGGTTCCAGAGGGCAAGGGACTGGGCCGGGACCAATGGCATCGTCGCGCCGGCGGTCGCCGCCGTGGTGCGGCTGACGACACGGGCGCGCTGTGCGGTGTAGGCCGCCGAGATCATCCACCCAGTGGTGACCTGCCCCTGCGCCTCCAGCTCAACTCCGCGCGATTCCTGCTTCCCTGTCTGCACAATCACGCCGGCGCGCATCGGGTCAGGCGCGCTCGAGCGGCTGCGCGTCAGCAGATACACGGCACCGCTGAGCCGCAGGCCGGTGGTCGGCTCCCACTTCGCACCAGCTTCGCGTGTCGCAAAACGCTCGGGCTCAAGGGCGGTCGTGCTGGCCGTGAGCGATCCGAACTGATCGCCCGCGCTCGGCAGCGCCGACGTGGCCACGCTCGCGTAGAGCGACGCGGACGGGCGCACCTTGTACACGAGGCCAGCCCGTGGCGTGACCATCACGTCCGCGCGATGCAGCCCTTGTGTGCTGCGGTGGTCCTCGAACGCGATGCCGATCCGTTCGACGCGAACGCCAATAGCGGTCTGCCATCGGCGCCCCAGCCGACCCTGATGCTGCACGTACGCCGCGGCGACATTCGCGAGCGTGCCGTTGTCGGCGTCCGTCGCGGACTGCCGGAAGTCGACGCTCGGCCAGCTCGTCGCGCCCGAAGCGGGCACAGGGGCACTCGTCACATTGCCGGCGAAGTACCCGGTCTGGCGGAAGTTCGCCGTCTGTTGCCTGCCGAACTCCGCGCCCGCGAGGACCTCGTGCTCGACCGCGCCGGTCTGTGTCATCCAGACGAGATCGGTCTGACTGAAGATGTTGCGCCGCTCCGTCTGGTTGCTGTACGCAGTCATCGATACCGAGGTCCCGGCCTCGTTCATCGCGCCCGGCACCATGTTCCGGTACATCTTGTCGTACGCGGACCAGGAGACCAGCGTGCGCACGTGCAGCGCCTGCCCCGCACGGCGCTCGAATTCCAGCCGTCCGTGATCCACGACACCCCGCGCGCGATTCACCAAACGGTCACCGTAGAAGAGCGACGCGTCGACCGGCGCCGGCGCTCCCTGAAATGACGGAATGCCACGGTCCACGGTGCGTCGGTCCTCGAAGTGCTCGTAGTTGGCGCGCAGCGTTCCACCCCCGACCACGAATGCGCTGGTTGGATTGACGCCTGCCCGAGACAGTACGACGCCGCGGAACGAGTTGCTCCGTTCCGCCATGGCGGTCACGCGGCCGGCCACGGCCGGGGTGAGGGCACGCCCCAGATCGAGCGTTCCCCGGCGCTGGTCGTGGCTTCCGCCCGCCAGAACGAGCTCCCGGCGCATTCCGAAGTCGGCCTGTCGTAGCACCCGATTCACGACGCCGCCACCGCCGCCTCGGCCGAATGACAGGGCATTTGGACCGCGCAACGCCTCTACGCGTTCAACATTGTAGAAGTCTCTCAGATACTGCACGTCGTCGCGCACGCCGTCGACGAAGAAATCGGCCGTCGATGAGATGCCGCGCATCGTCGGCTGATCGCGGTGCCCTTCGCCCTGGCCCATCGCGATTCCCGGGAGGTAACGGACCACGTCGGCCATCGAGCGCACCGCCTGGTCTTGAAGCTGTGCTCGAGACATGGTCGAGAGCGACATCGGAAGGTCGACGAGCCGAACTGAAGTGCGCGTGGCGCTGCGCGTCGCGGGCACGACATAGTCGCTGCGCTGCGTCTCGCGGACCTTGACGGTGTCGAGTCGCACTGAGGAATCGCGGGGAGTGGCACGCTGACTGTGAGCGAGCGTGGGAGAGAGCACCAGGGCGGCGCCGACGAGCAGCGGTCTGAGAGCGGTCATAGGTGAGTGTGTTTATCGGAATTTACTATATGAAACAATGTGAAGTATACTTAACATTATTAAGCGTGGCACACAATGCAACCCCGGGAATGTCCACCGAGGTTCGGTGGGTAACGGTCGACGGCTGGCGGTGGACGGCTGCGAGTCCTGCGGACTACTCTCCGATAGAACGTCGGCCTTGCGCTGAGATAGCACGGCGCGCATGCCGTCGATACCGTGTTCGATCGCAGGTCCTGCAACTGGAGCGGGAGGCTGGAGGTTCAACTCCTCTCGTACCGATTGGGGTAAGAAAGCCCTCGCGTTGCGGAGGCTTTCTCCTTGGCCGGCCGACTGCTACACCGCCAGGACTGATCGCGAACGCGCTGGCTTACCGTCGCGCCGCCTTCGCCACTGCCTCATCCACCAGCTGCCGCAGCTGCTCGTACCCAAAGCTCGGCATGGGCTTGCCGTTCACGAAGAACTCGGGCGTTGCCTTCACGCCCAGCGCCTGCGCATCGGCCATATCCTGCGCGACGCGCTGCGCGACTTCGGGCGACGCCATGACGGCAAAGACCTTCTCGCGGTCGAGGCCAAGGCCCTTGAGCTGTTCCCACGCGGCGGCGGCCTGCGACGTGTGGTCGGGCGACCAGGCCGGTTGCGACTGCAACAGCGCCTCGAGCGCGGGCCAGAGCATCTCCTGCAGCCGCGCGGCCTCGAGCATTGCCACCACGTCCTGCGACCCGGCGTGGAACGGCGCCCAACGCATCACGAGTCGGATCTTTCCGGCGTTGGCCGACATCAGGCTCTTCACGAACGGATAGAACTCGGCGCACGTCTCGCACGCCGGGTCAATGAACTCGACAATCGTGACGGGAGCGTCTGCTGGCCCAAGCGTTGCCGAGTGCCCGCGTTCCAGGATCGTCCGGTCGGCAACGGTCGCCGCGTCGGCGCCCGCCTGTTTCGACGCATTGAACATCAGCATGCCGGCGACGAAGATGAGCCCGAGCGCGACGGCGGCGCCGGTGAATACAGTCTTGCGGTTCACTTTTCACTCCTGAAGCAGGCAGCGATCAAAAGGCCGGCAATTGCAGAAAACGCGGCGAATGACAGCAGCGGGATGGTCACGAATCCAAACCAGGTGATCACGGTGTCCGAGCAGGACACACCCTGCGCACAGGGGACGACGCGCTCGGGGAGGATGCCGGCGACGAGCAGCAACTGGACGCCGGCGAGCAGCCACCCGACGACAGGGAGCGGCAGGACGGCCCGCACCACGGCGCGGCTGAACGGAAAGAGCGCGAACGGCAGGATAATGGCCAGCGGGAACATGACGATGCGCTGGTACCAACAGAGCGCGCACGGCGGCAGGCGCATCACCTCGCCGAAGAAAAGCGCGCCGAGCGTCGCGGCGGCGGCGAGGAGCCAGGCGCCGAAGACCAGCGGCCATGCGCGCGTGTCTCGGCCGTCGGCGTGGTCAGCGTCTGGATGACCGGCGGTGTGCGTTCTCGTTGTTGCGGTCAGCTTCACGGATGTTTCGCGCCCCCAATCGCGTCCATGGACGGCGGCACGAACTGTGCCAACCGCAGCGCCGACAGCGTGACCGCCACCGACGCACCCAGATCGCCAACGAGCACGGCGACCGTCAAGCTGACAACGCCCGCGACGGCACCAACGCCGAGCACGAGCTTGAGGCCGAGCGCCACACCGATGTTCGTGCGAATGACATAGCGCGCTCGCCGCGCCAGCGCGATCGCGTACGGCAGCTTGGTCAGGTCGTCGGCCATCAACGCCACGTCGGCGGTTTCAATGGTCGCCGGGGAGCCCGCCGCACCCATCGCGATGCCAACAGAGGCCGCCGCCAGCGCGGGCGCGTCGTTAACACCGTCACCCAGCATGGCGACCGTCCCGTATTTGGCGCGCAGCCGCTCGACCGCGGCCACTTTGTCGGCCGGGAGCAGGCGGGAGGCCACCTCGTCCGCGCCAGTGGCGTTGCGCACGCGGTCCGCCGGTCCGGCGGCGTCACCGGTCAGTATCACAATGGGGCGCACGCCCATCCGGTGCAGCGAGCGGACGACGGCTGGCGCACTGTCGCGAAGCGCATCGCCGATTTGCACCAGCCCTCGCAGGCCGTCTTCCGTACGAACAGCGATTTCCGATCCTGCGTCGGATTCCTTGCCTTGCGTCTGCAACAGCGCGTGTACGAAGTCCTCCGTGCCTACCCACAAGAGCGCACCCTTCACACGGGCGCGCGCGCCGCGGCCCGGCGACGCCTCGAAGTCGTCGACCGCCTCGGCATGCGGTGTGAGACCTCGCTCTTCTGCGTAGCGAACGATGGCGCAGGCGATCGGATGTTCCGACCGGGCCTCGACGGCCGCGAGCCGCTGTAGCAGGTCCATCTCGTCGGTTCCCTCTGCCACCACGAGCGACTGCACCACCAACTGGCCCGTCGTCAGCGTCCCCGTCTTGTCGAGAGCCAATGCACGCACCTCACCCAGCCGTTCGAGATGCTCTCCCCCCTTGATGAGTACGCCGTGCCGCGCGGCGCTGGTCAGCGCGCTCACCACGGTGACCGGCGTCGCGATCACCAGCGCGCACGGACAGGCGATGACGAGGAGTGTGAGTCCGCGCACGAACCACTCCAAACTGTCGGCACCGAACGCCAGCGTCGGCACCGTCATGAGCAGGAAGGCCGTGGCCGTAACTACCGGCGTGTAGACGCGCGCGAAACGGGCCACGAACTGCTCGATGGGCGCGCGTCGCCCCTCGGCGGCGCGCACTAACTCGACAATCCGAGCGAGCGTCGAGTGCGCGGCGTCCGCGGTGACTTCGACGTCTATGGAGCCGTCGGTATTCAGCGTGCCCGCAAAGACCGCGTCGCCGACCGTCTTGGCGCGCGGCAGCGCTTCGCCCGTGATGGTTGCCTCATTTACCTCCGTTTGCCCGGAGGCGACGCGGCCATCCGCCGGGATGCGGTCGCCGGGCCGAATACGCACGCGATCGCCGACGCGGAGCTCTGCGACAGGCACCTGCTGCACAGACCCGTCTGCGAGGCAGACACTCGCTTGCTCCGGCGCAAGTTCGACGAGGCGCGCGACCGCACGGCGCCCACGATCCACGGCGAACCGCTCGAGCAGTTCCGCGACGGAGAACAGGAATGCGAGCGTTGCCGCCTCGAACGGCTCACCGATCAGGATCGCCCCGACAATGGCGATCGACATCAGGAAGTTCATGTCGAGCCGCAGCGTGCGCGCGGCCCGGACGCCGGCCGCGAAGAAATTGCTTCCGCCGACCACCGAAGCGAGCGTGTAGAAGAGTCCAGCCGCGTCGAGCCGGATGGCGAGCCAGCCGGCTTGGTCGGGCGCATTCACGGCGAGGCTCACCACCCCGCCAACGGCGAGCAAGGCGCCCGCAGCATACGTCCGCTGCGCGAAGCGCGTCTTCCACGGAGAGGGGCGTTCGACGGTAGTCATAGCAGCGCCGCCTCGAGGCGTTCGCCCGTGGCGATGCGCACGGCGTCCTCCAACGGCAGCACAAAGATCTTGCCGTCCCCCGGTCGGCCCGTGTGCGCAATGCGCTCAATGATGGTGCACACCCGGTTGACCGCGTCGTCGGGAGCGGCAATCAAGAGGGTGGCGCCGTCTGCAAAGTCCCGGAGGTCCTCGGCTTCGGTGTGCACGTGCGGGGCCGACTTCTCCCGCCCGAACCCGCGGCTGCTGACAACGGTCAGCCCGGGAAAGTCTGCGTCGGGACTGATCGCGTCCACGATGGCGGTGACCTTGAAGGGACGGACAATGGCAATGATCAGTTTCATGGCAGCTCCGCCGACGTGATGTGCTTCCGCTCGAAGGCCACGTAAAGCAGCGGCAGCACGAGGAGCGTCAGCAAGGTGGATGTGATGAGGCCCCCGACGACCACGGTCGCCAGCGGACGCTGGATTTCCGAACCCGCCCCCGAGGCCAGCAGGAGCGGCACGAGCCCGAGGCTCGCCACAAGCGCCGTCATCAACACGGGGCGCAGGCGCAGCAGGGTGCCGCGCACGACGGCCTCGGCCAACGGCACCCCCTCGGCGCGCACTTGATTGATGTAAGTAACGAGGACCACGCCGTTGAGCACGGCAACGCCGAAGAGCGCAATGAAGCCCACCGACGCGGGCACACTCAGGTACTGTCCCGTCACGAAGAGGCCGACGATTCCGCCAATCAGCGCAAAGGGCACATTGAGCAGGATCAGCCCCGCCTGCCGGACGGAGTTGAACGACCCGAACAGCAGCAGGAAGATGAGGGCGATTGTCACCGGCACGATGATGGCCAGCCGGGCCATCGCCCGCCGCTGGTTCTCGAACTGGCCGCCCCACGTGATGAAGTAGCCCGCCGGCAGACGCACTGCGCGCTGCACCTCCCGTTGTGCCTCCGCCACGAAGCCGCCCAGGTCGCGTCCTTCGACGTTGGCCTGAATGACGATGCGCCGCTGGTTCGCCTCGCGGCTGATTTGCTTGGGGCCGACGGTTTCCTCGATGGTCGCCACCTGGCTCAGGGGCACCCGCGCCCCCTCGGGCGTGGCCACCTGCGCTCGCGCGATGTCCTGCGCGGTGGCGCGGAACGGCTCGGCATAGCGCACCGCGATGTCAAAGCGGCGCTGGCCCTCGAACACCTGTCCGGCGTCGGCGCCACCGATGGCCGTGCGAATGACATTCTGCACGTCCTCCACGTTCAGCCCCAGGCGGGCCACCGCCGTGCGGTCAATGTGGACCAGCAGCTGCGGCTGGCCCAGCACCTGCTCGCTCTGCACGTCCTTCGCACCCTGCATGCGCTGCACGATACCCTCGACGTCGGCCGCGACGCGCGACAGGGAATCGAGATTCTCGCCGAAGACCTTGATGGCGAGCTGGGCACGCACGCCCGAGATCAACTCGTCCACGCGCGTCGCGATGGGCTGTGAGAAGTTCAGATCGATTCCCGGAATGTCCGCCATGCGCGCGCGCATCTCATCTACCAGGTGCGCCTTGGTCCGCCCCTTCTTCCACGATTCGGAAGCCAGGAGCGTGACGGTCGCCTCGACGTTATTGACCGGCTCGGGGTCGCCGCCGATCTCGGCGCGTCCGATCTTCGACACCACGTCCACCACCTCGGGAAACTCCTTGGCGATGCGCTCCAGCTGCGCCGACACGCGAATCGCCTCGTCGAGCCCGGCACTTGGGGCAAGCGTTGCCCGGTAGAGAATGGACCCTTCCTCGAGCGTCGGCACGAATTCGGTCCCGAGCATCGGCACGAGCGCCAGACTGCCCACCAGCGCCACAACCGCCGTCACCACGACCCGGCGGCCATTGGCCAGCGCCCAGCGCAGCAGGGGCTCGTAGCGCGTCTTGATCCAATGCACCAGCCGTGTCTCCTCGTCGGCGCCGATCTTCAGGCCCATCGCGCAGAGGACCGGAACGAGCGTGAGCGAGAACACGAGCGAGCCAAGCATGGCAAACGTGATCGTGAGCGCCATCGGCTTGAAGAGCTTCCCTTCGACCCCCTCGAGCGTGAAGAGCGGCACGAAGACGAGAATGATGATCGCGATCGCGAACACGATCGGACGCGCCACCTCGTGCGCCGCACGTCGGATGACCACGAGGCGCGGCGTCTCCGCGCCGCGGTCCTCCCAGAGATGCCGGTAGATGTTCTCCACCATTACTACGCCGCCATCGACCAGCATGCCGATGCCGATGGCCAATCCGCCCAGCGACATCAAGTTTGCGGACATGCCAGCGGCATACATCATGATGAACGCCAGCAGGGCCGAGACAGGGAGCATGGCCGTTACAATAGCCGCGCTGCGCACGTTGCCGAGAAACAGCAGCAGGATGAGTACAATGAGCACGCCGCCCTCGAGTAAGGCGTCGCGCACCGTGGCCACCGCGCGTTCCACCAGGTCGGCCTGGTCGTAGAATGGAACCACACGGACCCCTTCGGGCAGCGACCGATTGATGGCCGCCACTTCGCTGCGCACGCTGGCGATGACCGCCGAGGTGTTCTCGTAGATGCGCTTGAGCACGATCCCTGCTACGCGCTCGCCGTCGCCGTTCACCGTCACTGCGCCGCGGCGAATCTCCGCGCCAAAGGCCACGGTGCCGAGGTTGCGCACGTAGATGGGCGTCGCGCCGTTCTCGGCGGCGATCACGTTGCCAATGTCCTCGAGCGTGCGCACCAACCCGATGCCGCGCACGATATACTCCTCGGCGCCGACGACGATGTAGCTGCCGCCAGCATTGGAGTTGTTCCGCTCGAGCGCCTCAATGACCTGCGGCAGCGTGACACGGTACTGAATCAGCTTGCCCGGGTCGAGACGAACCTGGAACTGCTTGATGTTGCCGCCAAACGACAGCACGTCGGTAACCCCCGCCACCGTGCGCAGGCGGTACTTGACGATCCAGTCCTGCAGCGTCCGCAACGAGTCAGCGGAGATGTCCTTACCCGTCACCAAGTACTGGTAGACCTGTCCGAGACCCGTGGTGATCGGCCCGAGCGACGGTTCTCCCAACCCGGCCGGAATCGTGCTGCGTGCCGTTTGCACGCGCTCGAAGACAAGCTGGCGCGCAAAGTAGATGTCCACGTCGTCGCGGAAATACACGCTCACTTGCGACAACCCGAAGGCCGAGATGGACTGCACCCGGGTGACGCCGGGGAGCCCATTCATCGCCACTTCGACCGGATTCGTGACGAGCGCCTCCACCTCCTGCGGGGCGAGTCCAGGGGATTCCGTCGTCACCTGCACCAGCACCGGCGAGACGTCGGGAAACGCATCAACCGGCAGCCGCCGCATGGCGGCAAAGCCGCCGCCCAGCACGCCCAGCGTACCCACGATGACCAGCAATCGCTGGCCCAACGCCCAGTCCACGATGCGTTGGATCATTGGTTGGTGCCCTCGCCTTCGGCCGCCTGGAGCAACTTCGTCCTGAGGGCAAAGGCGCCCGTCACGACTACGGAATCACCGAGGCGTAGGCCCTCGTGCACCTCGAGCCAGCCGCCCGCCCGGGGTGGCCCCAGCCGGACCGGCTTCGCGCGAAAACGCCCTCGGCCCTCGGGCACGAACACCACATCACGCCCTCCCATCGTCTGCACGGCGGCGTGCGGCACGCCAAGGGCGGCGACGGGCGCCTGAAGCGCCAGTCCGGCCCGCGCAAACATGCCGGGCTTGAGTAGGTGCGCCTGATTGGGAATCTCGGCGCGCACCTTCACCGTGCGCGACACGCTGTCAACGACCGAGCTGACCAGCCCCACGCGGGCATAGAAGGGTTGCTGCGGATGCGCATCGGCAACCACCCGCGCGGGCACGCCTACCGTTATCCGTCGAAGGTCGGTTTCGTACAGGTCGAGCAACAGCCAGACTCGATCGAGCTCACCCACGATGAACAGGCCCGCCTCCGGTCCAACCACCTCGCCCTCGGTGGCGTGCTTCTCCACCACTTCGCCGTCCAGCGGAGCACGGATGACGAACAGTCCCGACCCGCTTGAGTCGGGAGTCGCGCCGAGGGCCGACAGCATCTGCAGCGCGGCGGTCAGCGCGGCATCCTGTTCGCGAAGCGCGGCTTCGGTTTCCAGGCGCCGCCGCTCCGACACGATACCGTCGCGATACAGGCGCTCCGTTCGGTCAAAATTGCGCCGCGCCACATCTTGCGAGACGCGCGCCTGGACCCATCGCGCCTGCGCCGCACCCAGTTCCGGCGAATCGAGCACGGCAAGCGTGTCTCCGCGCCGCACGTGTGTCCCGATGTCCGCGTAGACGCGGCGAATGCGCCCCTGAATCCGCGATGCCACGTGGCTGACGCGGGCCGCGTCGAAGGTGATGGTGCCGGTCAGGTAGATGGTGTCGGCCGGCAGCTGGCCTACGGTCGTGAGGGCAACACCCGCCGCAGCCATTTGTGCCGAATCGAACGCCACGACGTCGGCCACGACGGGTTGCTTGGCGTCCTTGGTGCTCTCGGCGGCGCCGCACGCGACCGTCGCCACCGCGACCGTCGCCAGCACCAGCGTGTTGTATGTGCGCATATCAGTTGCCCGGGTTCAGAATGGTGGGGAGCGCGCTCGGCTCGGCGGCCAGCGCGGCGGAGAGTTCAAACCACGCAGCGGCGGCGTCGCGCAGCACGTCGAGATACTCGAGTTGCGCCGCCACGGCGGTGCCGCGCAGGACCAGCACGTCGGTGATGCTGACTTCGCCTTCCGTCAGCGCACGCTCGGTAAGCGTGACATTCTCGGTGGCGGCGCGCAGCACTTCCGTGGCGAAACGACGCTCCGAGACGGACGCACGGCGGAAGCGCGCGCTCGCCGCGAGGACCTCGGCGACAAGCGCGCGTCCAGTGGCCGTCAGATCGGCGGTCGTCGCCGCGCGCTCGGCCTCGGCGAGGCCAATGTTCGCCTGTTCGCGTCGGAAGAGCGGGATGGCGACGCCAACCTGCACACCCTGCAGGCGGTCGGTGCCGGCCTCGCGGCCGCCAAACGTGGACGCGACGACGCTCGGCACGCGTGCGAGTTTCGCGGCAGTCACCGCGCGCTGTGCGCCGAGCAGTGAGCGTTCGCCCGCGCGGAGGTCCGGACGGCGAGCCCGTGCCAGGGTGACCAGCATGGAGTCGGACGGCCACGTCAGCACGGGAATGCCCGGCAAGCCGAGCGGCACCGGCACCGAGTCCCGCGGCAGCCCGAGTTGGCGCGCAAGCTCCGCCGCCGCCGCTGCTGCTTCGCCGTGAGCACGCTCAGCAGCGCTGCGTGCGCGCGCCGCCTCGAGCGCCGCCGCGTTGCGCTCCAGCCGGTTGATTTCTCCGGCGTCGAGTAGACGGCGGGCGTTGTCGAAGAAATGCTCCGCAAAGAACGCGGCCGAGTCGGTGAGCACCGCGCGGCGCTGGGCAATCACGAGATTGAGGTACGCCCGTCGAGCGTCGAGGGCCACGAGCCGTCGCGCATCCTGCGCGCGCGCCTGTGCGGCCTCGACGAGGGCCGACGCGGACCGTCGTCGCACTATCCACTGGCCGGCGAGGTCCAGTTCTTGCGACAGAGTCCACGCGCGATCGCGCGTCGTGCCCGGCGGCGCCTGACGCCGGGTGCGATCGAAGGCGAGCGTCGGGTTACCAGGGAATGGCCACCGCCACTCCGCACGAAGTCCTTCAGGGGCACGCACGGCGCCGTCCGCGGCGCGAATCGCCGGGCTCACGGCGAGGGCACGTGCGGTGGCTTGCTCGAGGGTGAGCGCGACCGTGTCCTGCGTGAGCAGGAGCGCGGCGACGCCCATCAGGGATGGCATCATCTGCGAACTCTCCGACGCGTCGCGGGGCGACACGTCTATGACTTTTCGAATGTGGGAGGACCAGCGAGTCGGAATGACTGTGGTCGGCGCCGGTCGCTCAGGCGACGGCAGGCTGGCGCTCAGAGCGCCAGCGTGGGGCTACGCCCTGGGGGGTCGCAGCGCGCGATGCGGGTCGGCGTCGGTGTACGCGGCGACGACGGTGGCAATGGCGTCGCGGTGATCCGACGACGCCGGTATCCACCGGACCATCGAGGTCAGGCCTACCGCGTGCGCGTGGGTGCAATGATCGGCCGCCGGACCGTGGCGATGCTCACCGTGCTGCGGCAGCGGATGTCCAGTGGACTCGGCATGCGCATGCCCGTCTCCGGCCACCGCCACGGCGCGGTCGTGCGCCTCGACAGCGTCGGCAACTGCACCATGTAGTCGCGCGTCCGGTTTCAAGGCAAGCGCTGACTCGGCCGACGAGAAGATCGTCGCACCAAGGACAACGAGGGCAAGGAATCGGCGGAGCAAGGCGCGTCGGGCGTTGGGGAGATAAGGCTCACGAAGAATGGTCGAGGGACCGTCTTACTGGTAGTGCCAAGCCAGCGTCAGGGTGAGCAAGCCGACGACCGGGGCCTCGCGCGCAGTGATCGTGCAGCGACGGCATGGTCAGTTCCGGCGATGCTCAGGCACCAGGTGCTTGATCCCCTGTCGCACCAGGGCCGTGACGTGCGCGTCGTCCATCGTGTAGTACGCGATCTTGCCCACCTTGCGGTAGCGCACAACGCCGAGTTGACGCAGCGTGCGCAACGAGTGCGAGACCGCGGAATCGGAGACCCCAACCAACGTTGCCAAGTCGCAGACGCACAGCTCCTCCACGCCTTCGGCGCCAAGCGCGCAGATGATCTGCAGGCGCGTGACGTCGCCAAGCGCACGCAAGAACTCCGTGAGCCCGCTTAATGTGGCCAGCGACGGCAGGGCCGCACGCGCTACATCGACCTTCTGCTGGTTGATGCACCGGACCTGACAGACGTCGGCGGCATCGTGCCGAGGCGTCTGGTGTATCGCCGGGCGCGGCCGGCTAGACGGCGTGTCAGCCGGCACGGGACGGGGCGAGGCGCGGCGGGGTTGCAAAACGGATCGCGGCATATCAGGTTCCTGATTAGCTGAACAGACGTTCATGTAACCTAATGCCGACTGCAACGACTTCGCAACCGTCTCGACCGACGGGACGTCGCCAGCCGGTCGAACCCCCTCCGCGGGCGTCGCATGCCCGCATCGCTCTCTGAGGTCATTCGCGTGTATTCGCGTCGCCGTCACCCAACACCAGTGCGCGCCAGCCGGCGCAAATGGGCGTCGTGGTTGCTTCGCGCATCTGTCGCGCTGGCGGTGATCGCCGGCCAGGGCAGCGCGCAGGTGCCCGACACGTCCAACGCCCAATCGCTGACCGCTGACACGTTGCTCGCGCGGCTTCTGCCGCCGGCGCTTCGGGCGTCGGTGCTCGCGTCGGCTCCGGACATCGCCGCGCGGCGGGTCGCCCTGCGGGCAGCCGAGGCGCGTTGGCGCGCCGCCGGCTTCGGGCCGGCCGCTGTGCTCTCGCTTGAGTCGGAAGACGCCAGGAACGGTCGCATCGAGACGGGCAGTCCACGACTCACTGTCTCACGCGACCTGGTTTCCGGCAACCTGCGGCGTGCCTTGCGTGCGACGGCAGAGGGGGACGCTCGCGTGGCGCGCGTTGCCGTGGCCGCCGCCGAACGACAGGTTGTCGCGCAGGCCACGCGCACGCTCTACGCGGCGGCCGCTTGGCGCGCCATCGCGCGCCGGCTTGCTGCGCAGGACTCTCTCCTTTCGGCGGCCGAGAGCGCCGTGCGTGCGCGGTTCAGCGTCGGCGAGGCACGCTATGTCGATGTGCTGCGGCTGCGCGCCGAGCGTCTGCGCGTCCAGAGCGATCGCGCGGCGGCCGGAACGGAGGCCGATGTCGCGCTGCGTTCGCTCGCGACGCTCGCCGGCGACAGCGCCGCCGCCAACGCGGTCACGGCTGTCGACCGCGCATCGCCCAGCGTCGCCGGCGGTTCCGTTGGCGCCGATATGGATCTTCCACCGGCGCCCACGGTTGAATCGCTTCTCGCCATTGCAGCGGATGTGCGGCTGGCGGACTCCCGTGTGGTGCAGGCGGCCACCGAGCGCCGACTCCTGCTTGCTCGTCAGCGGCCGGTCGTGTCGGCGGGCATCGGGCTGCAGCGGATCGCCGCCGACGGAGAACGCGGCGCCGGTTTTGGTCCCATCGTGACGGCCGGCATCTCATTGCCCTTCACTGCTGGCGCGGCGAACCGGGCCGCCGTAGTGGCAGCCGACGAGTTCACAGCTGCCGCTGCGGTCGAGCGCAGCGCGACGGTGGCCACCACGCGCGCGAGGCTCTCCGTAGGCCGCGCCCGCTACGAGTCGGCTCGGCAGCGGTTCGCGTCGTTCGATGCCGCCCTGCTCCGGGGAGCCCGCGAGGAACGCGAAGGCGCGTTGGCCGCCTATCGAGCGAATGATCTCTCGCTTATCGAGCTGCTCGATTTCGAGCGCGCGCTGTCTCGGGTGGAAATCGATCGCACGCGAGCCCTGCTCGATGCGCTCACATCGCTTGTTGACCTCCTGTCCGGCGCCTCCTCTAGCGACGCGACCATTCCCTCGCCCATTGCCGGCGAAAATGGCCCAGACCGACCCTCCGATGACCGATGAACTAAAGACCTTCCGCCGCCTGTGGCGCTTGGTCATAAGCGGCACACCGGCCGCCGATCGCCCCGCGCCCCGTGCGACAACGCATGCCGCGCGCGCCATGCTCGTGACGCTTTTCGTGAGCGCGGTACTGTCCGCGTGCTCGCGTGACGGAACCAAGCGCGAAGAAACGAAGGACGCCGCGACGCCTGAAGCAACACGCGTCGAAGAAGAGACGTCTGCCGCTACCGCGCCACTAGTGACGTTGAGCGAAGCGGCGGCGCTCACGGCACGCATCGTCGTTGAGACGCCGCGACGTGAGCGAGTGAGCGCGGTTGGCGACGGCATGGAGGTGCCGGGTCAAGTGGAGTTCGATCCGTCACGCGTGGCGATCATTTCGCCGCGTACCGGCGGACGGCTGGAGCGACTGCTCCAGGTGCCCGGCGACCGGGTGGCTGCTGGTCAGGTGGTGGCCTATGTGCAAAGCACCGCGTACGTGACGGCGCAGAATGACTTGCTGCAGGCGCGGCGGCGCGCGACGCTCCTTCGCGGCACCACGGACGAGCCGGGCGCCCAGGCGCTCCTCGACGCCGCGCGGCGGCGGCTGCTTCTCCTCGGCGCATCCGACACGCTCGTTCGGCGACTCGAAACCTCCGATGGCGCGACCGACGCCTGGCTGGCCGTGGCCGCGCCGTTTGCCGGCAGCATCATCGAGATCTCGGCGCTCGCCGGACAGGCGGTCGAGGCCGGCACGGCGCTCTACAAACTCGCCGACCTGTCGACGGTCAACGTCGCGGCGAGGATCCCGGAGCGCGCCGTGTCCGCCGCGCGCATCGGGCAGCACGCGCTGATCCGTGTCGCCGGCCCGTCACTGTCAACCTTCACCGGGCGCGTAACGCGGGTCGCCGACGTGATTGACGCCGAACAGCGCACCGCCACGGCGATCGTCACCGTCGCCAACACCAACCGGACGCTCAGGCCGGGGATGTTTGCCACCGTCACACTGAACACGACCGATCGCGAGACAGTCGATGCGCTGACGATTCCATTCGACGCGATCATCGTTAGCGGCGACGAGCGGTATGTGTTCGTCGAGGTCGGCCCACGTCTGTACGAACGGCGCGCTGTCCAATTGCTGGCCACCGTGACCGCCGGCATCGGGCCGCTCAGCCGGCGTGTGGCGGTCTTGAGCGGCATCACCGCAGCCGATCGCGTGGTCGTCCGCGGCGCCTTCACGCTCAAGTCGGAGTTGGCGAAGGCATCCCTCATGGACGTCGATTGAGGGCGCGCGCATGATCGATCATCTAATCGCGTGGGCGATCCGCTTTCGGGTCGCCGTGCTGTTGCTCGTTGTCGCGCTCGGCGGCGGCGGCATCTGGGCATTTCGCTCGCTCCGCGTGGACGCGTTTCCCGACCTGACGAACGTCCAGGTCGCCGTCCTGGCCGAAGCGCCAGGCCTCTCGCCAGTCGAGGTCGAACGGCTCGTCGCCTTCCCGATCGAGGTCGCGGTGAACGGCGTCCCGCGTGTCGAAGAGGTGCGCTCCCTCTCGAAATACGGCTTCACGCAAGTCACCGTCGTCTTCGAGGACGGCACCGACATCTACTTCGCGCGGATGCTCGTCAACGAGCGGCTCCAGGGCGTGCGCGACCAGCTGCCCGTGGGCACCGAGGCGACGCTCGGGCCGATGGCCGGCGCGACGAGCGAGATCTACCTCTACACACTCGAAGACACGCTGCATCGTGCACTGGCCCACAGCGACAGCGCGCTCATGGCGCTTCGCACGCTGCATGACCGCGTGGTGCGCCCGCAGTTGCGCAGCGTGCCTGGCGTGGTGGAGATCAACCCATTCGGCGGTTTCGTGCGACAGGCACAAGTCGTGGTGGACCAGGGCAAGTTGGCAAGTTACGGCCTTTCGATCGCCGACGTTGTGACGGCCGTCGAACAGAACAGCCAGGTGCCGACCGGCGCGTACCTCGAGCACGGCGAGGAGCAGTACATCCTCCGCGGGCTTGGGCAGGCGACCAACCTCGACGACCTGCGCAAGACCGTCATTCGTGCGCGTGGCGGCGTGCCGGTGTTGGTGGGCGACGTTGCGATGGTTAGCTATGGAGCCGAGGTGCGCCAGGGTGCCGTCTCACGCGACGGCAGGGGCGAGGTCATGAGCGGCATCGTGATGATGTTGCGTGGCGCCAATAGTCGAGAGGTTGTCCGCGCCGTTCGGGCGCGCGTAGCCGAGATCAACAGGGCGCTCCCGCCCGGCGTGGTGCTCGCGTCCTATTACGACCAGACGGACCTCGTCGAGGGCACGCTGGCGACGGTCGAACACAACTTGCTGGCGGGGGGGTTCCTCGTCATCGCCATCCTCCTGCTGTTCCTCGGCAACGTCCGCGCGGCGCTTCTCGTGGCGGCCACCATCCCCCTGTCATTGCTGGCAGCGTTCCTCGGCATGCGGTGGCTCGGGCTGTCGGCCAACCTGATGAGCCTTGGAGCCATCGACTTCGGCATGATTGTCGACGGTGCGGTGGTGATGGCGGAGAACTTCATCCGGAAACTGCACGCCGACCCCGTCCACGACGCGCACCCGCATGAAGGGACGGCGGCACCGGCTGCTCGCGCCCTGTCTTCCGACGAAGCCCGTACCAGGATTCTCGCCGCGGCGCGTGAGGTCGGACGACCGATTGTCTTCGGCGTCTTGATCATCATGCTCGTGTACGTGCCGATCATGACGCTGCAGGGACTGGAAGGACGGATGTTCCGCCCCATGGCACTCACCGTCGCGATCGCGCTGCTGGGCAGTCTCCTGCTAGCGCTCCTGGCCGTGCCTGCCGTGGCCACGTGGCTCTTTCGCCATGGGGCGCGCGAGTCGGCCTACGCGGTGCGGCTCGAACATTGGCTCGACCATCATTACACGCGCGTGCTGCACGCCACCATGCGCCGTCCGGTAGCGGTGATCGCTGTGGCGCTGGCCGTCTTTGGCGCGAGCACGCTGCTCGTGCCGCGCCTCGGCACGGAGTTCCTGCCCGAACTCGACGAAGGGTCCATCCTCATCCAGGCCACGAAGGATCCGAGCATCTCGCTGCCGCATGCCGCCGAGGTGCATCGAGAGATTGAGCGCGTCATCGGACAGACGCCGGAGGTGACAACAGTCGTGAGCCGCATGGGCCGCGCCGAAGTCGGCAGCGATCCGATGGGCATCAGTCAATCGGATGTCTTCGTGATGCTCAAGCCCCGCGCGCAGTGGCGGCAGGGTCTCACAAAGCAGGATCTCATCGGCGAACTGGACCAGCGGCTCAACGAGCAGATCCCGGGCGTTGGCTTCGGGTTCACGCAGCCGGTGAAGATGCGACTTGACGAACTGATTTCGGGCGTGCGAAGCGACCTGGCTGTCAAGGTGTTCGGCGACGATCCCAATGTGAATCGCGAGATCGCCGAACGCGTCGCCGCCGCCATTCGACGCGTACGGGGTACGGCGGAGGTCTTCGTCGAGGCGACCACCGGACAGGGGTACGTGAACTTGCGCATGAATCGCGAGGCGCTCGCGCGGCACGGCATTCCGGTGCAAGAGGTGCGGCAGGCGTTGGCCGTCGCGGTAGGCGGGCACCCGGTGGCGAGTGTCGTCGACGCCGGCATCTACACAATCAATGCCGTGGTCATGGTGGCGTCGGAACTCCGTGAGACGCCGGAAGGTATCGGGAGCATCACGGTCGCATCACCAACGGGCGCGCGAGTGACGTTGGCGGACCTGGCGGATATTCGCGTGGAAGACGGGCCCGTGCAGGTGAATCGCGAGCGGGCGCAGCGGCTCGTGATCGTGCAGGCGAACGTCCGCGGCCGCGACCTTGGGGGCTATGTCGCGGACGTCCAGCGAGAGATCGTGCAGGACGTTCGCGTGCCGCCCGGTGTGTTCCTGACCTACGGCGGGCAGTTCGAGAACCAGCAGAAGGCCATGAGCCGGCTCAAGGTGGTGGTTCCGTTGTCGATCTTGCTCATCGCGCTGCTCCTCTATGCCTCCCTGCGTGAGTGGACCTTGGCCGGCCTCGTCCTCGTCAATCTGCCGTTCGCCGCCGTCGGAGGCGTGCTTGCGCTCTGGCTGCGCGGCTTGCACCTCAGCATCTCGGCGTCCATCGGGTTCATCGCCCTGTTCGGTGTGGCGGTGCTCAATGGCCTCGTGCTGCTCTCGACCATCCAACGTCTGCGCGACGAGGGGAACAAGACCAGCTCCCGGGACGCGGCCGTGGACGGTGCGCGCGCGCGACTGCGTCCAGTGCTCATGACCGCGCTCGTGGCCTCGATCGGGTTCATTCCCGTGGCCGTGTCACAGGGAACGGGCGCGGAGGTTCAGCGCCCGCTCGCTACCGTTGTGATCGGCGGTCTCGTGACGTCGACGCTGCTGACGCTTCTCGTGCTCCCGACGCTGTACGCCGTGGTCGCGCGGCGCCCGCGTCGCGTCACCGCCGGCCTCGTGGCGCCAGCGCGCCTCTAGCGCGCGAAGACTAGCGCTCTTGAGCGATTGTGCGCTTCCTGCCCTTACCCCTATCTACGTGCGACGGATTTCTCTTCCGGGATTGGAGCTTAGCGTCACGTGCAGCCGCCATCTGCCGTGCGCCCCCGATGACCATTACGTCACATTCGAAAAGGACGTGCTCGGGCGAGAGAGTGTTCGTCCATCAGGAGCGGATTCTGGGAGCGACGGTGCGCTCTCCAGGAGTCTCGCTCAACGCAAAGCAGGCAACTTGTTCGCTCGTAAGGGGTTGCCTGATAGTGTGCAATTTTACGTTATGTAAAATTGCCGGTACGTTAAGGGTTCGCTTCGGCAGCGACAGTTCCACCCCGGGTCACGAATCCCGTTAGTCGCTGGGGCAGATCACGCATCGCACCGTACGACCAACTCAATCGAGGTAGCATCATGAAGCACCACAGGCATTTGATTTTGCCGGCCGCGGCCGGACTGATCTTGCTGCTGAGCGCCGCCACCGCAACCGTCTTGGCGCAGGCTCCCGCGCCCTCTCCCGACAAGCTGCACCAGCATCAGGCGGGCATGAAGGAGATGAAGGGCATGAGTGGCATGGAAAGCCAACCACATCACGTGCTGGCCATGGCCTATCGCGCCAACCTTGAGACGTTCGCTCGGGCATTGCTGGCATCGAGCACGAAGTCGAAGGCCGTCGACGTCGACCTGGCGCGACCCGCGGTGGCCGAAATGAGGCGCAGTTTCGACCAGATGCGGCAACACCATCAGGCGCAGATGACGACCATGGGTGACAAGCCGATGGGTGACAAGCCGATGGGCGGCATGATGAGGGGTGACAAGATGGGCGACAAGCCGATGGGCGGCATGATGATGGGTGACAAGAAGATGGGCGGCAAGACGATGCCGCCGATGTCAGGAACGATGCAGGACATGGAGAGCCATCTCTCCGCGCTCAACGAGCATCTCACGGCTCTGGAATCCGCAGTGAACGTCGCTACACCGGATGCCAAGGTGGTCTCGGCGCATACAAACGAGATACTGAAACAGTGTGCCAAGATGTCGGCGAAGCCCGCCAAGACCGAGCCCCATCACATGAAGTGACGAGAGGACACCCATCCGCTCGCTCGTTGTATGCACCGCCGTCGGAGAGGGTGATGCAGAACAGCATGAGACGGAGGAAGCGTCACGGGCACGCCACACTTGCCCGACCACAACGGACGGAGACACACCATGACTGAACATCTGGATCAGGATGCCAAGGACTGCATCGCCGCGTGTAATGACTGCGCGACTGAATGTGGCCACTGTTTTGCCCACATGACCGGCAAGGCGAGCGCCAACGCCTGTCCCGCGTGCTGTATCGAGTGCACGGCAATCTGCCGGCTCTGCTGCGACGCGATCGCACGCCACAGTCCGTTCGCCAAGCAGCTCTGCAAGCTGTGCGCGGACATCTGCGACTGGTGTGCCAAGGAATGCGGCGCCCACGACATGTCTCACTGCAAGAGCTGCGCCGAGTCCTGCCGCCGCTGTGCCGAGGCGTGCCGCAAGATGGCCGGCTGACGGAAGACCGCGAGCTCGGTGCAATATCCTGTGTCCGGCATGGCCGTCGAAACGGCCAGCGCCGCTGGACATTCGCGGCACGCAGGGCAGACGTACTACTTCTCTGGCTCCGGGTTCAAGAAGCAGTTCAACTTGAATCCGGAGCGATCTTCGGGAAGGTCAGCAGTGTCACTTAGAGCGGCAAAGGAACCTCTTCTTGAACCGCATCGAGCGCCGCTGACCGTGAGGTCAGCGGCGCCGACGCTACACGACGAACTGGCGGAGACCTGCTGATGGCGCGGAGCGTACACAACAAGGCAGTCCCCCAGAGTGACCATCACGCGGCAGGCCATGCAGCACCCGGTGCGCCGCCCATCATGCCAGCAGATATGGCGCATGAAATGGGTCATGCCGGCCACGATCTGCCGGCCATGGTGCGCAACATGCGCAACCGGTTCTGGATTTGCCTGGTCTTCACTGTGCCGATCTTCCTCTACGCACCGATGGGAGGCTTCTTCACGCCACCGGCGCCTCCCTTTGGGCTCCAACTCAACCTGTGGCTGTTCTTCCTCGCCAGCGCCGCAATCGTCTATCCGAGCTGGCCGTTCTTCGTCGCTGCATGGCGCGCGGCAAGGAAGGGCACGCTGGGCATGGCCGCCCTCGTCGTATTGAGCGTCGGCACGGGGTATCTCTTCAGCGTCGGCGCAACGTTCTTCTTCACGGCAGGCGGGCAGTTCTTCGAAGCCGTAGCCGTTTTGCTCGTCTTCATTTTGCTTGGGCACTGGCTCGAAATGCGCGCCCGCGCGGGCGCATCGTCCGCCATTACGGCATTGATGGACCTCGCGCCGGCCAGGGCCTCCGTCATCCGGAACGGCGTGGAGCTTGAAGTGCCTTCGGCCGAAGTGCTCGCGGGCGAGACGGTTGTGATCCGGCCGGGCAACAAGATTCCGGTGGATGGCACGGTGTTGATCGGCGAATCGCTGGTCGACGAGTCCATGCTCACGGGCGAGTCGATGCCGGTGCAGAAGGGGCCGGGGGCCACGGTCATCGGTGCAACCATCAACAAGAGCGGCAGCTTTCACTACAAGGCGACGAAGGTCGGGGCCGACACGGCGCTGGCGCAAATCGTCAAGCTGGTGCAGGAGGCGCAGAACTCCAAAGCACCGGCGCAACTCCTGGCGGACAGGGCCGCGCAATGGCTGGTGATTGCCGCGATCGTCATCGGTGTGGCGACCTTCGCGGTCTGGTTCTGGGTGAACGGACAGCCCTTGTTGTTCGCGGTGACGCTGACCATCACGGTCTTCGTGATTGCTTGCCCGGATGCGCTGGGGCTGGCCACCCCCATGGCCGTCATGGTAGGAACGGGACTCGGCGCCACGAACGGCATCCTTTTCAAGAACGCGTCGGCGCTCGAAGACTCCACGAAACTGGACGTGATCGTCTTCGACAAGACCGGCACGCTCACCGTCGGCCAGCCGGAGGTGGTGGAGATCGTGCCGGCGGCTCGAGTCACCGAAGATGTGGTGCTGACAGCCGCCGCAGCCGTCGAGCAGGGATCCGACCATCCGCTGGCGCAGGCCATCGTGCGCCGGGCGAAGCACCTCGCTGTGGCTGCGCCGACACGGTTTGAAAGCCTGGACGGCATGGGTGCACGCGCCGAGACGGTGAATGGAACGGTCTTCCTCGGCAACCGGCTGCTAATGGATACCCAGAAGCTTGCACTCGGCCCACTGGAGGCTGAAGTCACCCGCCTGCAGGGAGACGGCCGTACGGTGGTCCATGTGTCGCAGGCCGGTACGGTGATCGGCCTGATCGCCATCGCTGATGCCGTGCGGCCTACCTCAAGGGCCACCGTCTCGAAGCTGCGCGAGCGCGGCATCGAAGTCGTCATGCTCACCGGTGACAACCCGGTGACCGCCAAGCGCATTGCCGCCGACCTTGGCATCGGCCGCGTCC
>CAYQCP010000028.1:0-39656 GCA_964416005.1 uncultured Gemmatimonas sp. | reverse complement strand
CCCGCCGCGCAGCAGCGCCTGCGGAACCGCGCCGCGCGCGCAGCCGGTCAGCGCGTAGAGCCCATCGGCGTGCCGCGCCAGCGTGTCGAGCGAGACGCGCGGGGAGCCGCGCGGGTTGTCGAGGCGCGCGCGGGTGACGAGCGACGAGAGATTGGCGTAGCCGTCGCGGCTCTCGGCGAGCAGTACGAGCTGAGAGACGGGAGACGGGAGACGGAAGACGGAAGACACGACAGTGCCATCCTCCGTCTCCCGTCTCCCGTCTCCCGTCTCGTCGTCGAGCGTCAGCTCGACCCCAATGATCCCCGCGACATTCGCCGCCTTCGCGGCGGTAGCAAACCGCACCGCGCCGCCGAGGTCGTCGTGGTCGGTGAGCGCGAGGGCAGGGAGGCCCAGCTCCGCCGCGCGTTCCACGAGGCGCTCCGGGTCGGAGGCGCCGTCGAGCAGCGAGAACGTGGAATGGCAGTGGAGCTCGGCGTACACGGGCGCAATCCAAGGTGCAGGGAGCAGGGAACAGGGGAGTGCACGGTGACTCGCGCGCCGGACCGCGGAGGCGACAATCCAGAATACCGAATAAACACCGAAGACACAAGGCATTCATTAGATGCGCACGGTCCTCGCTTGGCTGCCCCTATCGCGACACGCCGGCACCGCCAGATTCTCCCGTCCATAACGGGCGAGTACCGGCACGACGCCCTGGCCACTGGAGCCCCCCATGTCGCAGGACCGCCTTCCCCGGTTCCTTGGTCCACTCGGCGCCGCGCTGTTCACCGTCGGCTGGACCATCGGCAGCGCGGTCTTTCGCGTGCCCGGCCAGGTGGCCTCTGGCGCCGGGTCCGTCGCCGTGAGCCTCATGCTCTGGGTCGGCGGCGGCGTGGTCGCGCTCTGCGGCGCGTACTGCTATGCGGAGTTGTCGGTCCGGATGCCACGGTCCGGGGGCGAGTACGTATACACCGTCACGGCGTACGGGCCGCTGCTTGGATTCCTCATGGCGTGGTCGACGCTCTTCGGCGCGCCGATGGCTGTGGCCGCCGTAGCCCGGGCGTTTGCCGACTACTTCGCGGTCCTCTGGCCGCTCGCCGAGATGCCGCGCCGGATTCTCGCCGCGACGATGATCGCCCTGCTCGGCGGCATCGCCGTGCTCTCGACGCCGGCAAGTACGCGCGTGGCGAGCATCGCCGGCGCCGGCAAGCTGCTGGCGCTGCTCGCGCTGGGCATCGCCGGGCTCTTCTTCACCGGCGCGTACCCCGCCTCGCCTCCGATGCCGGCGAGCGTCGGGGGCTTCGCGGCGCTCGGGCCGGCCTTCGTGGCGATCCTCTGGGCCTACGATGGATACGCCGCCGTGACCTCCTTGGCAGGCGAGGTGCGAACGCCGCAGCGTACGCTTCCCATCGGCTTGCTGCTTGGCCTCGCCTGCATCGCCGCCGCGTACGTCGGCACCAACATCGTCTACTTCCACGTGCTCGGCTTTGCCGGTGTTGCCACCTCGGAGGCCGTCGCCGCGCAAACGCTGGGCGCGGCCATCGGGCCGCGCGCCGCGCAGGTCATCGCGTTGCTGGTGATGTGCTCGACGCTGGGCACGGTGGCTGCGCAGTGCATCGGGCAGTCGCGATACTACCTCGCCCCGGCGGAGGACGGGCTCTTTCCGACATGGCTCGCGCGCGTCTGGCCGCGCACGCAGACGCCGGGCAACGCGGTCATCGCCCTCACGGGAATTGCCATCTGCTTCGTGCTCTCCGGCGGCTACTCGGCCATCATCGGCGCCTATGCGCTCGTCTGGTATCCGTTCCTCGCGCTGGCGCTCGGGAGCGCGGTGGTGCTCCGTCGCCGCCTTGGACCGCCGGAGGGATTCTCGATGCCGCTCTATCCGCTGCCGCTCATCGTGTTCATTGCCGGCATCATGGCCATGGTGGCGGCGAGCATCGCCGAGAACCCGCGCGCCCTTCTTGTCGCGCTGTTCGTGCCGGTCACGGGGAGCATCGTGTATGCGGTGCGCGGCCGCCTATCGAGGCGGGGTGGTCCGCGGTAATTTGCAGACATGATGCCACTCTGTCGCTGGTTCGGACGCGGATTGCCAATGCTGCTGGCCCTGTCCACCGGCGCGCTCGCGCCGGTTCGCGCGCAGGATGCGGCCGCCGTGAGATCGGTCACGGCGCCGACGATGACGGTGGCTTCCGACTTCAGCTACGTCTCGTTCTCTGGCAACACCGATCCCTGGCGCCTGGCTTCGGCGTCGCTGTCGCGGCGCACCGCGGCCGGGTCGCTGATCGCGCGCGTGAACTACGCCGATCGCTTTGCGACCACCGGCGTACAGGTGGAAGCGGACGCCTACCCGCGACTGAGCGATGACGTCTACCTGTACCTCAACGCGGGGTACAGTGGCGCCTCGATCTTTCCGAAGTGGCGTTTTGGCGGGGAGGCCTTCACCTCGCTGCCCGGGGCGTGGGAGGCATCGCTCGGATTTCGGCAACTGCGGTTTGGCGGCGCCCCGGTCACGCTGTTCACGGGTGCGGTGGGCAAGTACGTCGGCAACTACTGGTTCTCGCTCCGGCCGTACCTGCGGCAGAAGGACAGCGGGCTCTCCGCTTCGGCAGGCCTCACGGTGCGACGCTACTTCGAGGACGGGGACCACTGGGTGGGCGCCGCCGCGAGTTACGGCAGCAGCCCAACCGACCGCATCACGCCGGATGCCATCGGACGCACGGATGCGCTTTCGCTGTCGGTCAACGGATCCACGGGACTGACGCCGCGCCTCCTCGCCACCTGGACGCTGGGCCACGACGCCGAGGAACTGGCGCCAGGGAACACGCGCACCAGCACGACGTTCTCCGCCGGGCTGAAGCTCACGTTCTAGCCCATGTCGAGCGCCGCACCGGCGCGCGCCGGCACGTCCTGGTACGATGCGCCGGCAGCGGACTTTGCGCGCACGAGCCTGTCGTGCGCGCCGGTCGTGCTGCTGGTGCACGCGTACGAGCGCCTCCTTTCCGGCGCGGCGCACCAACTGCCGACCATGTCCGCCACCGAGTGGCTGCGCGCCGCCGCGAGTGACGTGGCACTCGCGCTCTGGGTGGCGGCGCTGCTCGCGCTGCCGGTGCTCGCGCTGGCACGCCGGCGGCCGCGGATGGCGCGCGGCATGCACCGCGCGGCACTGGTGCTCGTCACGCTGGCGTCGGTCGCGCTTTCACAGTACTTCGCCACCACGCTCGTGCCGCTCGGAGCGGATCTTTATGGATACAGCTGGAGCGACATTCGCGAGACGGTCGGGGCTTCAAGCGGGTTCTCGAGATGGACGGGCCTCGCGTTCGCCAGCTTCGGTACGCTGGCCTGGCTTGCATCGAGATACGCGACGCGATTGCCGTGGCGGCGGGGTGCGAGCGCGCTGTTTGGCGTCGTCGTGCTGGGCAACCTCGTGGCGCCGTCGCTCCTGGTGCCGTCACCCGCGGCATTCCGGTCCGACACCGCCTTCCTCGTTGCGGTGAACAAGTCCGGCTGGTTCGGCCGTCGCACGGGGCAGCATCTCTGGTCGCGCTGGCGCACGGCGCGCGCCGCTGCGGCCCTGAGCGGCTACCCGCTCATGCGTGCCGTTGCCTACCGCGATGTCCTGGGTCCGCAGTTTACGCTCGGCGCCGAAAAGCCGAACATCGTCGTGGTCATCGTGGAGGGGCTGGGGCGCGACTTCACCGGGCCGCGCGCCGAGTTCGGCGGCTTCATGCCGTTCCTCGACTCGCTGACCGAGCGCAGCCTCTCGTGGGACAACTTCCTGAGCACCTCCGGACGCACCTTTGGCGTCCTGCCGTCGCTGCTCGGGTCGCTCCCGTTCGGCGAGACGGGGTTCATGGAGCTCGGCGCCCGCATGCCGGCGCATGCGAGCCTCGTGACGCTGCTGCAGGCGCATGGGTACGCGACGAACTACTTCACGGGCACAAACGGACAGTTCGACCGCATCGACGCGTTCATGGAGCGCCAGCGGGTGGATCGCTTCGTGGATGCCGCGGGTTTCGGGCCGGCGTACGCGCGGGAACCCGCGAGTGCCGGCGGCGAGAGTTGGGGCTATCCCGATGACGCGCTCTTCACGCGTTCGCTCGAGCTCCTCGGGCCGGCCTCCTCCACGCCGCGTCTGGACATCTACCTCACGATCTCGACGCACGAGCCGTTCATTCCGCCGGACCGTGCGCGCTATCAGGCGCGGTTCGAACAGCGTCTTCGCGGCCTGAAGGCGAGTGACGCACGGAAGGCGACGATGCGCGCGTATCGCGGGGTCTTCGAGACGCTGTCGTACGCCGACGACGCCCTGCGCGGATTCCTCGAGGCCTACGCGGCGCGCGCGGACTATGGCCGGACGATCTTCATCATCACGGGCGACCACCGGCTTATCCCGGTGCCGCCGTCAGACCGGATCGCGCGCTATCACGTGCCGTTCCTGGTTTTCTCGCCCATGCTGCGCGCCCCGCGGCATGTTGGCGCCGTGTCGTCGCACTTCGATGTCCTGCCATCGCTGCTCGCCATGCTGCACCGCACCTACGGCATGCCAGTGCCGGAGCGGGCACCGTGGCTGGGCAGCGGCCTCGACACGACGACCGCGTTCCGGCACGCGCATGCCATACCGTTGATGCGCACCAAGAACGAACTGGACGAGTACCTCGACGGCACGCTGTTCCTCTCGGGCGAGCAGGTCTACCACCTCGACTCCACGTTTGCGCTGTCCACGCTGGGCGATGGCGCGTCACGCGCGGCCGCGAGCGCCGCGCTCGATCGCTTCCGCGCGATCAACCGATACGTGACGGCGCGAGATCGCCTGACCCCGGCCTCCGAGATGGGAGTGACCACCGCCCCCGATCCGGTGCTGATGGCGACGCAAGACTTGGCGTTCCGCGCTCTTGGACTGGCCGGACGCACACCGGACGAGGCGTTCGGGGTGGCGCGCGACCTTGCGGTGCAGCGCGACTTTGGCGCCTCGCGGCTCCTGCTGCGGCGACTGCTGCGTGACGCGCCAAGCTATCACGACGCGCGCGCACTGCTGGGCCGCACGTACAGCTGGGAACGGCGCTTCGACGACGCCCGTGCGATCCTTGACGACCTCGTGAAGCGGGCTCCCGGCTACGCCGATGGCTTCGCCGCCCGGCTCGAACTCGAGGTCTACCAGGGGAACGGCGCGGCCGCGCTCGCCATGGCCGATCAGGCGCTTGCCGAGTTCCCGCGCGACGCGAGTCTGCTGTACGGCAAGGCGCGGGCACTGGAAGTGCTCGGTCGCCGTCGCGAGGCGCTCGTCGTCCTCGACGACCTCCGGCGCGTCTCACCTGGGCACGGGGAGGGGGCGGCGCTTCGACGGCGGCTGCTCGGCCGATAACGGTGCGCAAGGGATGTCGCGCGAGCGCCCGACGACGAAGATTATGGAATGCCTCATTCCCTCCCGGTCTCACGTGACCGCACCCACTGACGTCCTTCGCCAGCGCTTCCTCGGCTCGGCACGCGCCGCGCTGGAGCGGCTGCAGCAGTGTGCCGCGCTGCTCGACCGCGACCCGCGCGACGCGAACGTGCTCGACACGCTGCGACGCGAGCTGCATCGCCTGCGCGGGTCGTCCGGATCGTACGGCTTCGAGGAGGCGAGTGAGCGCATCGGCACGATGGAACAGCGCGCGCGAACATGGGCGATAGATCCGACGCTCGATGCCGAGCACCGCGGTGCGCACCTGCGTCGCGTGGTCGATGCGCTCCACACGGCGTTCGGCGCCGCCCCCAGTCGTTCGGCGGACCTGCAGGTGCGCGAGATCTGGTGCGTGACACCGCCACCGGGGCGCGTCGCCGAGTGGAGCAAGGTCGGCACGTCGGCGGGCATGCGCTTCGTCGTGATGGCCGGATCCGAGTTTTCCGGACGCGTTGGCCAGCGCGAACGTCCGTACGCGGTGATCGCGCCGGCCGACATCGGACGCGGTCTTCCGGTCCCCGATGGGGTGCCGCTCGTGCTGCTCGCGGGCGACCAGCACGCGCCGGCGCCGGCGGGCCGCTCGTATGGCGCGGTCACGGTCGTGGACCACGATATCGCCGCGGACGACCTGGCCGTCATCATCGAACGGCTCGCGCAACGCACGTCGGTGACGGGCGGCAGCGTGGTAATCCTCGATGACGACCCGCTGATTCTCCTTCTCTCTCGCGCCATCTGCGAGGGCGCTGGACTGCGGGCCATCACCCTCGAGGATCCGGCGCTGCTCTTCCGTACGCTCGAGGACGAACGGCCGGGCGTGTTGCTGATGGACGTGCAGCTCCCGGGGACGACCGGCTTCGACCTCACGCGCCGGCTGCGGGCCGACCCGGAGTGGGCGGCGCTTCCGATCATCCTCTTCTCGGCGGACGCGAGCAAGGAATCCCGCGAGAACGCCGTCGTCGCCGGGGCCGATGGGTTCCTGCCGAAGCCGGTGGCACCCACGGAACTCCGCAGGCAGCTGCTCGCGCGCCTTGACCAGGTGCGCGAGTATCGCCTCGCGCACGGGCTCAACCCGGCGACCGCGCTGCCCGAGCGTGAAGTGGGGCGTCGCGAGGCCTCGCAGCTCTTCGGGGCCCTGCGCCGTGAAGGCGGCGCGCTGAGCGCCGCGCTGATCCGCCTGCGAGACCCGGCCGACGAGGTGCGGTGGCCGCACCTGTGCGCACGACTCGCCCGCGCCCTGCGCGGAACCGGTGCGATGCTCGCGCACCATGACAGCCTGTCGCTCGTCGCCACCGTCCGCGACGGCTACTACCCGATGCTCCTCGCGCTGAACACGCTGCGGGCCGCCGATCCCGACGGCGACGAAGCGCCGTGGGTGCTTGGCCTCGCGGAAGCATCCGTCGTGGAGCCGCTGCACGTCGAGGAGTTGTGGCATGCCGCCGCCGATGCGGCGGCCGTCGCCCTCACCGCGCGCCAGGACAACCATGTGTGGACGCGTGATGACTCGACGCGCGCTCCGGACGTGGTGATCGTGGAGGACGATCCGGCGTTTTCGGACCTGCTGGAGTACGCGCTCCGCCAGGAAGGCTACACGTACAGGGTCCTGCGCACGGGACCCGAGGCGCTCGAGGCGCTGCGCGCCATGCCGGTGGTTGCCCTGAAGCCGCTCGTCCTGCTGGACCTCGATCTGCCCGGACTCGATGGACACGCGATACACGAGCGGCTGCTGCTCGAGCGTCCGCACGACTTCCAGGTCGTCTTCCTGAGCGCGCACGTCGGCGACGCCGACCAGGTGCGCGCCCTGCGCGCCGGGGCTGCCGACTACCTGGCGAAACCCGTCAGCCTTCGTGTGCTGTTGTCGAAGCTGCCGCGGTGGGTGCGCCAGCCGCGGAGCGCGCCGTGAGCCTGCTGTTCGCGCTTGGCGTGATCGCCGTGGCGCAGGCGGTGTTCGCCGTGATGCTGGGGATTTTCGTGTTCGCGCGACGCGAGAAGCTGCTGCGACGCGCGGCCACCGTGACGCGCAGCCGTGCCAAGCTGAGCGCACCGCTGGCCAGGTGGCTCGTGGGCGCGGGGTCGGTGCGGCCCGTGCAGGACGCCCTGCGCGCGCTGCCGCACGACGCGGCGCTCGTCTTCGCCTCCGAGATCTACGACACGCGCGTGCCGCGCGAACTGCGCACCGAGCTTGGCGCCGCGTTGCGGGAGGAGCCGTGGGCGCACTGGGCCATTGCCGGCGCGACGCAGCGCCGATGGTGGCGCCGGCTCGACGCGGCACGCGCCCTTGGCATCGTCGGCACGCGCGAGGATGCCCAGATTCTGAAGCCGCTGCTCGACGACACGCACGCCGCCGTGCGGCTGGCCGCCACGCAGGCGCTCGGGGCGGTGGATGACCCGGAGCTCGTGCGCCTCGCCGTCCGTCGCTATCCGGGGGAGGCGCTCGCGGTGCGCCTCTTTACGACCACCACGCTGCGCACCGTCTGGCAGCTCGCGGAGGGGCCGCTGCGGGAGTGCCTCTCGTCGCGCGACGCCTCCGGCCGGGAGATCGCCGCCTGGCTCGCGCTCGCGGAGTCTCTCAACCTGCCCGCCCTGCGTCCGGCCGTCACGGCGCTCGCATCACATCCCGATCCGGAAGCGCGCGCCGGCGCGGCGCGCGCCCTGCGCCACTATCCGCACGCCGAGTCGGTGGAGGCGGTGCGCGCGCTGCTCGAGGATCCACAGGACTTCGTGCGCGCCGCGGCGGCGCAGGCGCTTGGTGCGCTCCGTGCGACGGAAGCGGAGCCGCAGCTCGAGCGCGGCCTCTCGGACGGCGCGTGGTGGGTCCGCTTCCGCTGCGCGCTGGCGCTGGCCCTGCTCGGGGAACCGGGGCGCGCCGCCCTGCGACGGGCGCGCCAGTCGCGTGACAAGTTTGCGCGGGACATGGCGGTGATGACCTCGGGCCTCGCGGAAGGCGCCGTGCTGGAGCTGGGTGACGTATGATGGACGTGCTGCGGGAGGGACTGCAGGCGCTCGACTGGGCGATTCTCGTCTACTTCGTCCTGCTGAACTCGTTCTACGCACTCCTGCTGCTGCTGTCGTTCCCGGAGCTGTGGACGCATTTCCAGCTGGCCGACGACGAGTACTTTGCCCGCGTGCTCGCCACCGACGCGCTGCCGCCCATCTCCGTGCTCGTGCCGGCGTACAACGAAGAGGTCAGCATTGCCTCGAGCGTGCTCTCGTTCCTGACGCTCGCCTATCCGCGCCACGAGGTGGTGCTGGTCAACGATGGCTCGAAGGACCGCACGATGGAGGAGCTCGAGCGCGCGTACGACCTGTACGAAGTGCCTCCCGTCATCCAGCGCATCCTCCCCACCGCGAGCGTGCGCGCCGTCTATCGCTCCCGCACGCACTCCAAGCTGCTCGTCATCGACAAGGACAACGGCGGCAAGGCCGACTCGCTCAACGCGGCGATCAATGCGGCGCGGTTTCCATATGTCATCGCCTGCGACGCCGATACGCTCATCGAACCCGACGCGCTATTGCGGTTGGCGCGCCCCTTCCTGCTCGGACGCGAGATCGCGGCGATTGGCGGCACCATCCGCGTGGTCAACGCATGCACGGTGGAACTGGGCCGCGTCGTCGACGCGCGCGTGGACGCGCGATGGCTCCCCGGCTGCCAGACCGTGGAATACCTGCGCGCCTTCCTCTTCGGGCGGCTCGGCTGGAACCGCATCGGCGGCAACCTGATCATCAGCGGCGCATTCGGGCTCTTCGCGCGCAAGTACCTGCTGGCGATCGGCGGCTACCAGACAGGCAACGTCACCGAGGACATGGACCTCGCCGTCCGGCTGCACATCCACCTCCGCGAGCACGGCATCAAGGCCGACATGCCGTTCATCCCCGATCCCGTCGCATGGACCGAGGTGCCCACCTCCACCAAGATCCTGCACCGCCAGCGCGAGCGCTGGCACCGCGGGCTCATCGGCACGATCTGGGAACGGCGCCGCATGCTGTTCAACCCCCGCTACGGCTCCGTGGGCATGGTGGCGCTGCCGTTCTTTGCATTTGGCGAGATGATCGCTCCCGTCGTCGAACTGCTCGGCTACCTCGGCCTCATTCTCGGCTTGATGGTTGGTTCGGTGAATGCGCCGTTCGCCGTCGCCTTCCTCGCGGTGGCGGTCGGCTACGGGATCCTGCTCTCGATGTGGGCCATCGTGCTCGAGGAAGTGACGTTCCGCCGCTACAACGCGCGCGGCGATCTCTGGCGCCTGCTCTTCTTCGCCCTCATCGAAGGGTTCGGCTACCGGCAGCTCACCGTGTTCTACCGCCTGCACGCGTTCTGGAAGGTGATGCGCGGCGACACGGGCTGGGGCGTGATGAAACGGGAGGGATTTGCGAAGCCGGCCGCTTAGCCTCCTCGCCGGCGTGTTGGCGCTTGCGGGCGCCCCCCTCGCGTCAGCGGTGGGGCAGGTACCGGCCGGCTCGGTGCCTGCGGCGGCGCGACGCGTGGGCGTCATCGTGGACCACCGCTGGCCTGCCGCCATTGATACCGGCACGATCCCCGCCGTGATTCGCGGCGCGCTGCACGCTGCGGGTTTCTCGGTGCGGGAAGCTCCGTGCCGGCAGTTGACCCAGCCGGAACTCTGCCTGACCGCGTTTTCACTCATCGTCAGGTTCGACACCGCCGGGGGCTCGCCGGCGCTGCGGCTCGAGTTGTTCTCCACCGAGAGCAGCGGGCGCTTCGCCGGCGTTGCCGCTCCATTTGCCCCGCGGATGGACTCCGCGCTGGTCACTGCACTGACCCGTCGACTCCTCGTGGCGGCGGACTCTGCGCCCGCACGTCCCTGGGCGCCGGTGGCACCGTCGCGGTTCACCAGCGCCGACCTGACCGGATGCTTCGAGTTCGACGCGCTGCATTTCCGCGTCTTCTCTTACGATCGCACGTTCCGGACGATGCACACCTCGCAGTCGTCGATCATTCGGTTGTATGCCGAGGAGCAGCCGTCCCGCTGGGCGCGGGGGCGGCTGCGCGCCGAAGTTGTGACCGGCTGGGGTGGCGACAGCGTCCTGGCCCGCTATCGGGATTTCAGTGGGTGGTACTTCCTGCGCGGGGATTCCATTCGCGTGCAGTGGCGGGACGGGTTCTCGGGCCCCGACCTGCGTCTTGCGGTCACCGAGTCGACGCTCGTGGGCATGGTCATGCAGACCACCGACGCCATTGATGTAAACAATCCGCCGCGATGGTTTCCCACGCGGGCGAAGCGGATCACCTGTCCGTCGCGGCCGTAGCGGTTGTCGTTTGGCCGGTCAGTCATACCACCCCTGCAGCCTCCACCCCCCCGCATCGCGGTACAGCAGGAACTCCTGCTCCAGCTCATCACTTTCGCAGCGCCAGTAGTCGCGCGCGAACGGCGCGTCGGTCCACCACGCGCCGGATAGGCGTTCCGGCCCGCGTGCGCGCGCAATCGGGATGCGCCGGCCGCGCCAATGGAGTGCGCGAGGCTCTCCTTGTGGCGAGGCGATGATGTTGATTGGCTCGGGGGATTCGAGGAGGCGGAGAGAGACGGGAGATGGGAGACGGGAGACGGGAGATGATGCACCCGCCGACACAGCGATTGTTGTATCTCCCGTCTCCCGTCTCCCGTCTCCCGTCTCGACGCCCATCCACCGCCCTTCGCGTTCGGGACAATACGCGTCGACCGCCACCGGCCTCACCACGCCCTGCGTGCCGAGCGTGGACCGCAGCCGCTCGAACGCGGCCTCGGCGGCGGCGGGATCGCGCCACGCGGGGGCGAGCAGGTCGCCTTGCTCGGCGCTGAGCGGCGCAACGGTGGTGATGGCCACGGTGACGGCGCTCACCGGCGCGGTGAGCGTCCAGCTGTCGAGCAGCGCGCGGCATCGCTCGAACCACGGGGCCACGCGCGCCAGCGCGCGCGGTGCGCGCACCTCTCGCGTGATCGCGTGCGGCAGGCCGCCCGAAGGGAGCGCGCCGCGTCCGTCGTCGAGCGTCAGCGTGATGGACACCGCGGCCGCCGCGCGGCCGTCGCGCACGAGGTCGGCCATCAGCCGCTCGAGCGCGCCGCGCACGAGAAAGAGCACGGGCTCGGCGTTCGTGGTGCTGAGCGCCAACTCGGCGTGCGCCTGTCGCGCCGGACCAATCGGCGTGAGCACCGGACGGCGCGGGTCGATGCCCTGGGCGAGCCGCCACGCCGAGAGACCGGCCGCGCCCCAGCGCCGCTCCACGTCGCCGCTCGACAGCGCCGCCAGTGCACCGCACGTGCCCAACCCCAGCGCCACGAGCGCCTCGCGCACTTCGGGATCCATGGGGATCAACGCCAGCGAAAGCGGCGCGAGATACGCGGCGTCGCCGCCCGGCGGCACAATGCATCCATCTCCCGTCTCCCGTCTCCCGTCTCCCGTCTCCCAAGTGCCCGCCCGCGCCGCCACACAAGAATCCGCCACGCACACGCGGGCACTGGGACTCCACACCCTCGCCATCCGCTGCAGCACGCTTGCGAGCGCACGTTCGCCGCCGAGTCCGTCGAAGCCGGTGGCGCCAATCCACCAGGTGCCCGGCATGCCGGCGGCCGGCGCCACCTGCGGGCTCGCCGACAGGAAGGCGGCGCTCGTGCGCGCGAGTTCGCGCGTCATGCAGGCATCGTCCCAGTCGCGTACTTCAAGTGTTGCGCAGCGTCCGCGCGCCGCGGCGACGGTCATGCCGGCGCGTACGTGCAGGCGGGCTGCCGCCGCGGTCACGGCGCGCAGCCGCTGTCCGTCACGCAGGGCGAGGAGTTGGTCGTCCCAGTGCGGTGGTGGCGCCGTTGCGGATGCCGCGCTCGCTGGCCCCCCCAGCGCTTCCGGCGCGTACGCCGCGTCGGGAGACATCGCGTCGAGCCACACCGCGCCGATCGGGAACCTGGGGATCCTCACGCACGCGACGCGCAGGGTTTCCCGTTCCGTGACGCACTTCGTCGCTGGCACATTCCACCTCCACCCGCTGTGCGGGGCCACCTTTTTCAATCGAGATCAGCAGGCGACGCGCGCTGATGGGCGCCACGGGCGGGGATGAGGCCGGGGCACGGGACTGCCCCTCCAACCGCGCCGTCAGGTCGAGCGGTTCGGCTTTTCGTTTTGCTCGCACGCGCTGCACGCGCAACTGAAGCGCACCGGCCACCCCCGCGTGCTGGCCGTCGGGGGCGAGCAGCACGAACGCCGCATCGCTCGCGCGCGCCAGTCGCACCAGGCGCACCGCCACCGGGCGCGACAGCGCCGGCGCGCCGTCGAGCACCACGAGGCCAAAGGCGCCGCTGCGCAGCAGCACGTCGGCGCACCAGGCCCCGCGCGCCGGGTCCTCGGGGCGCACGACCCAGAGCCCGTCGTGCGCGCCGAGCGCGGCCCAGTCGCGCGGGGCGAGGGTGCGGGCCGCGTCCACGTACGCCACCCACCATCCCGCCTGCAGCGTGGCGGCGACGAGTTGGCGGGCGATGGTGGTGCGCCCGCTGCCGGGGGCACCGGTGATTTCCGTGAGCCGGCCGCGCGGGAGGCCGTGGCCCGGAAGGACCGCGTCGAGTGCGGCCATTCCGGTGGCCAGCCCTGGCATGGCGGGGCGCCCCCCTTCGACGATCTCGGCGAGTTGCTGACGCAGGGCGGCAATGGACACGGTCACACCAACGGAAGACGGGTTCTACAATTACCGAATAAAACCCGAAAGCGCAAGAGACTGCCTTGGACCGTCCGGTTGCAGTCTGGCGTGAACCAATAAATCCGTTAACTGGGCAACAATTCCGTTAAACGGGCACGAATTCCGTTAGAGTGGGCACTAAATCCATTAAAGACAATGGGATAGGATGGAACGCCGATAGGCATGATTACCGACCACATAGCCTCAAGGCGGCGCGGAGCTACGCCGTGACCGCTCGCAGCCAGGCGGACAAGTCACCGACGGCGGCTGAACAAAAAGAGTGCTGGCGTAGCATCCTAGAATGCGGGAGATTGGCGGGTGACTTGGTATGACGAAAAGACGGTTGTTCGCGGTCTGTTCCGCACGTGCAACCGCATGCTCGCGATCTAAACATCGTTAGGGCGACAAGCATCGTGCGCGTTGCACATAACGACGGACTTGGCACTCCATTGGGCTCATGCGGGTCAGCATATAGAGGGTCAGGGTGGCTGATATTCACGAGGCGGCAAAGCGCCGCATCCTAGATGCATTCCCGCCGACGTCAGACCCCGTAGCCCTCTTCCGGAATCACTCGGAGTGAGCTGCGCCGGGTTCGGTAGACACCATCCTTGGGCACATTGGGTCGTGTAGCTGTCAATTGCGCGCACGGCAAAAGCCCAGTCGGGAGTTCAAGGCACGTCAGCAGCCGCCTCAATTAGAGGCGTTACAGCACGACGCCGTTCGTTAGCCTCTACCGGCCGAGGAACTCCTTGAGTGATGGACGCAGCCGGTTGAAGCAGCAGTGTGGGTGAAACGGACCTAGATGAACTGAGTGCCGTCCCACTCCAGCCGAACCGCGGTGTGAGGCTGGACCTCGGAAAGCGTGGACTCATCGAAGATCGCCGCACAGTCGAGGCCTTGGGGATCGCGGACACTGGCGTAGAGAACGCCCTGAGCCCCCGCCGCGCGGCTCGTCCTCGCTTGCTGCTGACAGGCGGTGTAGTCCGTCGCATGGCGCAGCGCCGGCGTGGTCACGGTCATCGCCCGCAAATCGTCAACCATCGCATCGACGTCGACATGCACGAGCACAATGGTATGCGGGTGCGCCGCGATGTGGTGCTTCGCAAGCCAGTTCGCCGTGTGGTGCATCTTCTCCGCGATGGCGGTCGTGGCCTGCTGGGCTACATAGAAGGCCGGAAACGTCCCGTCGGTGTATCGACTTGGATACACCGCCTCGCTGAAGGACTGTGCCAGTCGATCGGCGGCGAGGTTGCGCTGTAGGGCAGCCTCGAGGGCAGCCCGCTCGCCTGGTGACGCGAGAGCGAGCACCACATTGGGCCGCGGTGCCGTCATCGCGTGGAAGGCGCGGAGCCACTTCAGCTGAATGCGCGGCGGCATCAGACGGCGTGCGCCAGCGCCGCAAAGCGCTGGGCGTTGGCGTGCATCTCGAGAATGGACGGTACCGCGAGGGCATCGAGCAGCGAGCGCTCCGGATGCTCCGCGTCTTCCGCACTTCCCGCGCTCCGGAAGACGCGGGCGAGCTCCGCTTCCGCCACCGGGGCCAGTTCGCACAGGTGCTGATAGGTGCGCAGGATCAACTGTAGCCGATCCAGTGCATTGATGTCTGGCTCGGGGGTCGCCTGCTCCCAGCGCTGGCACGTGCGCTCCGAGACACCGAGCAGCCTGGCTCGCTCAGCGATCGTGAGACGGAAGATCGCTCCAAGTCTCCAAAAGGCATGCAGTGAAGCTCGAAACATCTGCTCGATGGACGGCTGCTCGATCACAGCTACAGGCCGTCGGCGGGCGACATCGAAGAAGAGTGTCTCGGCGGGGGCTGCTGGGGTCACCGACTTCACCTCGGCGACGACCGTCCCCGCCGGGAGTTCCCGTATGCGGGCCGAGTAATCCGCCTTGACTCGGGGTCGGCGACTCGAGGTAGCGAACTGCGGGGAACGCGCTCCTTTGCTGACGCCACGACCAATGTCGCGAGGGGCCATGGTGACGGCACCATGCTTCTTCACGGAGTGCTTCTTGATTGCGGCGCGCTTGGCTTTCACGGCGCCCTTCTGTTTGGTCGAGCCCTTGAACTTCTTCGCCATTACGCGCTCTCAGTCATATGGCCAATAATGGAAAGATATAACGCCATATGGCTAGATGCTAGCGATGACGCGACCCCGTACTCTGCCCAGTTCTGAACCGACAGTCGAATCTTGGTTTAGCGATGCGGACCGGATGAGCCGCTCCTCAAGAGACACCGCGCTCGGGTTCGCTTCGACATTCCGTCAATTACTGTCGCGCGGCTTGACAGGTCCGGCAAGTGATTACTCGGCAACGGCTTACCTAGAGTCATACGTCTTCGGCTAATTCGCGCATCGCGCCATGATCTGCTTATCAACTACGCCAGTAGTTGACAAACCTCCTTGGATGTCCCAATATCAACTACAAACGTAGTAGTGACGGAGGCACCCATGGACAAACGCTCGCTCGGAGATCGTGAACTCGATGTGATGGCGGTGCTGTGGGAAATCGGATCGGGGACGGTTGGTGAGGTGCGCCAACGCCTCCCCGTCCAACTGGCCTATACGACCGTGCTGACCATCCTGCGCCACCTCGAGGCCAAGGGATACCTATCCCACACTGTCGAGGGAAGAGCACATCGGTACGCGCCGCGCATTGCGCAGCACACGGCGCAGAAAAGCGCGCTGTCGCACATGCTGTCGCGGCTCTTTCAGGGATCGCCCGAACTGCTCCTGGCACGCCTCGTCGAAACGGAAGCGCTCACGCCCGACGAACTGCGCGATCTGGCGAAGCGCGTCAGCGGTGACAACAGATCGAAGGGGAGGGCACGCTGATGCTTACCCTCATCTGGTCCCTACTCGTCTTCGGCGCCCTGGCCGCGCTGGCCGCCTGGGCCACCGAACAGGCGCGCTGGCTGCTCGGTGCGTCGCGACGGCTGCCGTGGCTGGTTGCCCTGATCACGACTGCTGCGTGGCCGGTCCTCCAGTCAAGCATGGGTCAGTTCATGTCATCGTCGCCGACGACAGCAGCTATTCAACTGCCGGCTGTCGTGATCGTCTCCCAGGCGGCACACATTGCGGCCACAAGCCGGCCGTGGCTCGCCCAGGGCCTTGCGGTGCTCTGGGGCCTCGCGTCGCTGATGATGCTGCTAAGACTCGTGTTGGCCGCGCGTGCCGCGACCTCCGCACTCCACACGGGCGAACGCGCGATGATCGATGGCGCGCCTGTCGTGCTTTCGGATGACGCTGGCCCCGCCGTGGTGGGCTGGGTGCAGCCGCATGTGCTCTGGCCGAGGTGGCTCGATGAGGTCGATCCTTCGCTGCAGCGTCTCGTCCTGCAGCACGAGCGCGAACACTGCCGCGCGCATGATCCGCGGTGGCTGCTTGCCGCCGAGTGTGCGGTAGTCCTGCTGCCATGGCATCCAGCAGTGTGGTGGATGCGCAGTCGCCTGCGCGCCGCCATTGAACTGGACTGCGACACCCGGGTGCTGTCGGCCGACGCGGATGCCTCACGATACGGCCGGCTCCTCATGCTGCTCGCCCAACGGCAGCCGTCCATGCCCCTCGCCTCCATGCTCGCCGAACCGCATTCACTTCTCACCCGGAGGATCCGCACCATGACCACGACACGTCCCCGAAACTCACGATTGCTGGCGGCCGCGCTGTCGCTGGTTGCCATCGCGACCATCGTAACCGCGTGCTCGTCCGCCCTTAATGGCGGGGGTGGCACCGCCCCCATCGCCCGCGGGGCGCGCCCCGCATCGCAGGTCGTACAGGCCGCAGGTCCCGCGCAATCGTACTTCGAATACCAGCTTGATGAGCCGGTGCAACAGGCCGCTGGCAGCGGCCGCCCAGTCTATCCGGCGGTGCAGAAGGCGGCAGGCATTGAATGCGAGGTTCTGGTGCAGTTCATCGTCGGTACGGACGGGGCTGTCGAGGCGGGGAGTTTCAAGGTCCTGAAGGGCTCCATCATCGGCAGTGACACTGCTCCCAGGGCTACCACTGGGAGTCAGGCGGACGTTGCGGTGTTCGAAGCGGCGGTTCGCGACGCGATAACAACGTCGCGCTTCGTTCCCGGCAAGATGCGCGGGACGCCCGTGCGTCAACTCGTCCAGATGCCATTCGTCTTCGCGATAGCGAAGAAATAGGAAACGTCACCATCGCAAGCCGGGCACACCGCAGGAATCCCTACAGCATCGAGAGATTGGCCACGGCATCGTAAGCGAGCCTGACAGGTGTGTCCGGCGGGAAGCGAATCCGCTATCTGCCCTGATTGGTGTCCAACGAACGCCGCTGTGCTGCGGCGCTCGCGGTTTCGGGTGCGAGCGACGCGAGCCGTGCAAGCGCCGCTTCAAGCACGGGATCGCGCCCCTGGGCCACCAGGCTCGCATTCCACGGCACATGCTCATCCGGTGGAATGCCCTGCCATTCGATCATGTGCCGGTCCGCGGAGCGCTCGATCCACCGCGAGACGGTGTAGCGCCATCCGTCGCCTAGCGAATGCTCGGCGGGATTGCCGGTGGCGCCGCCGGTGGTGTCGCCCAGGATCAGGACCTGGGGCAGCTCACGCATCGCGGAAATGAAACTCTCGTTGCTCGAATACACCCCGCGACCGGACAGCACGATCACGGGGCGCGTGAACTGGAACGCTCCACGCGGACCGATGCGGCGCGTCGTCTCGGGCCCGAAGTCGTCGTGCCGAGGGCCGTTCCGGAACTGGACGAAACCGGTCACGGTGCTGGCTGCCGCGAACCGCCCGGCAAATGCGAAGGCCAGCGCATCATCACCACCGCCGTTCATCCGCACGTCGACGATCATTGCCGGTGCGTCGCGAAAATGGTCGACCACGCCATCGAGGTCGGCGACGGTGAACCGGCTGCTTGTCCACCCGCCGATCGTGACGTATGCCACCCCTGACATCGTGCAATAGCTCAGGTCTGGCTTGACCTGCCGCAGTCCGCAGGCGGCGGCCGTCCGGTCCCACACGGACCGCTCCCAGTTCCTGCGATCTGCCGGCTGATAGGTCGGCAATGACGAGCCGTCCGCCCTGATGATGCGCACGTGCACATCACGGAGCGGGGCCAGCATCTCGACGAGGATGTCGGCGAGCGCGGCCTGCGAGGCCGCCGCCGCGGCCCGCGGCCGGAAGACGGTGCGCAGCGAATCCCAGTTCACCTGCTTGTAGGTGAAATACGGGTACGCGTCGTCGAACGTGGCCCAGACGGCGTCGAAGCGGCCGATCAGGCTCGCGGGCGGCTCCGTGGGCGACGACTTGCACGCGGCCGCGATGCAGGCGACCGGAAGAAGAAACCAGCCGAGCCGCCGCCGGTACGAAGCCATGATGAGCGGTACGGTTACTTCCGCTCCGCCAGCCACGCCGCGAGCTCCTTCTTGATCGCGGCCCCCAGGATCTGCTGCTTGGCGGGGTCCTGCAGCAGCGCGCGGCTCACGCCATTATCACCGATCTCGAGCAGCACCCGGTACGGCGCCTTGTTCACGTTCTCATCCATGCTGTAGAACGCCAACCGTCCCGTCGTTACGCAACGGTAGTCGTTCCGGCCGGTCGAGCTGTCCAGCAGCACGCCGCGATTCTCGAGGTCCGTCACCGCGGCAATCGCCGCCACCAGGCGCGCCGCCAGCGCACGATTCTCGGCTTCCAGCGGATCGCCGTCGTGGATGTATCCCCAGATGGCATGCCGCCGGGTGCCGCCGTTGTTGTGCAGCGAGATGAACACGGTGGGGGAGAGCTTGTTGGACTGCTGCAGTTCGTACGCGTAGCCCGAGAGCTGGCCGTCCACCACCGCCGACGTGTGCGCGATCATCGTGTTGCTGCCGACGTTGGGATGATGCAGACCGGCCACGCCGTGGCTCCACACCTTGAACTCGTTGAGCCGCGGCTCGGTCTTCATGGCCGCTTCCGCGATGCCGTTGCTCACCTCGGCTTCATTGAAGTCGGTCCCGGTGTCGGTCTGGTGCGACGGCTGCCAGACGATGACCGGTGCGGCCGCCGGCGCCCGTGCGGGCGCCGCTTCCGTGGTCACGCGAGCCCCCGAATGACACGACGAGCCAAAGAGGACGAGGGCGCCGAGGGCCGGCAGGAACGAGTGTCGCATGACGTGTGCCCTGGAGAGTGGTCGGATCAGGTGAGCCGAAGCACGAGAAACAACACCACCGCCACCAGCCCGCTCAAGTAGATGGCGCGAATGTGTGCGCGCGGGTTTGTGAGACGCGCATCGAGCAGCCGGATGGCCGCGTACAACGTTACGACATCCATCGTCAGGATGGGTAGCAGATAGATGTTCGGGAGCAGGCCCAGCACGAACGGCGCGACACTGACGAGCACGAGGACGCCGAAGCTCACCGCGCTGACGCGCAGCGCGAACGCGCGCCCGTGGAGAATTGCGAGCGAGGCCGACCCGATGAGCCGGTCTCCTTCGACGTCCATCGCGTCGGCCGCAATCTCCTCGCCGAGGTCCATCAGGAAGGCGATGGCCCCGAACCACCACGCATACACGCTCATCGGTTGACCGACCGTGATGCCGCCAAAGATGAACGTCATGCCCACGGACACCGCGACCATCACGTTGCCGGCAAGTCCGGTGCGCTTGAACCGCCAGTTGTACAGCACGCCAATCACCCAGATGATCGCGGCGGTGAGCAGCGCGACGCGGCCAAGCGCGGCGCTTGCGAGCAGGCCGGCGAGCGCCACAGCCATCGAGAGGAAAAGGGCATCACGCGGACGCACCTCGCCGGAGGGAATCGGCCGGTGCGGCGCGTTGATGCGGTCGGTCTCGAGATCGAGATAGTCATTGAGGATCAGCGCCGTAGCCGAGGTGCAGAAGATCGCCACGAAGCCAAGCGCCGCGACCCGCATCGACGGCGCCGCGCCAAGGGCCAGCACTTGCCCCAGCACGGCGCAGAGTCCAGCCGCCAGCGGAAGCTCGAACCGGAACAACCGGACGAGGCCGCGGAATCGCCGGATAGCCGGAAAGGGACGTTTTGCCATCAACTCTCCATTGGAGCCATCGGAATCCGGTCGGACGGGCTTCCAAAGATCCCTCAACGAAGCAAATGGCGCCATTCCACGAACGCACCGCCAAGGCCACGACGCCGGGTGCGCCAGGCGGGATCCGATTCAGCATCTTGCCCTCGCCGACCCGATTGCCGACACATAACTTGGAAGTGACACGGCCTTGCCGTCGGGGAACATCAAACGCGGAAGCCAATATGGTGCGGAATGACGGTGAAGGAACCGGACCAGAAGCCGAGAGACTGCAGGGCGCCTCGCCGCCGCGGCAGAAAGTCGTCCTCGTCGTGGACGACGACGCCTCGGTGCTGTTCGCCTCACGCCGCATCCTCGCAAGGCGCGGCTACACGGTCCTCGAGGCGCCGGGAGGCGAGGAAGCGCTGCAGATCGCGCGCGCGCATGCGCCCCGCATTGACGTGGTCCTGACCGACATGCGCATGCCCGGCATGGACGGCGCGACGCTGGCGAGCCGGCTGGCAGCCCTGCTGCCGGGCGTGCGCATCGTCTACATGTCCGGGTATACCGACGGACTGCCGGAGCAGGACCTGCGGGCGCCCGGGCGCGCCTTCCTTGCGAAGCCCTTCACCATCGAGCAGCTGACCGAGACGCTCAACCGCGTGCTCGCCTGACGGCGGTGGCGCCCGCCGCCTCACGGCGATAACGTGCGATCATGAGCCTCGCGGCCATCCTCACCGAATGTGCACGCCTCGCCGCCGGCCGGGGCGTCGGCGCCCTCGCGAGCGTCGTGCGCCGGCGCGGGTCACTTCCGATGAGCGCCACCGCCAAGCTGCTCGTCACCGCCGACGGCGCGCGCTTCGGCACCGTGGGCGGCGGATGCCTCGAGGCGGACGTCATGGAGCAGGCGCTCGATGTCTGTGAGCGCCGCGTGCCAATCTGCACCTCGCACACCCTCAACGCCGAACTCGCCGGCGACTATGGCCTGACCTGCGGCGGCACCGCCGAGGTCTTCATCGAGCCCGTGCTCCCCGACCCGGCACTCGCGGCGCTGTACGCCGAGGCGGCGGCCGTGGTGGCGCGCGGCGACCGGGCGGTGCTTGCCACAGCGCGTGCCTGGCCCGATGGCTCGCCACGCAAGGTGCTGCACACGGCGCAGGGCACGGTGGCCGTCGGCGACAATTCCTCGTTGCGCGACGCGGCCGCGGCCTTCGATCGCCGTCGCGAGGAGCCGCTGCTCGGCGACGAGCTGGTGGTGGAGGCGCTCGTCGGCGCGCCGCGCCTCGTGATCTTCGGTGCCGGGCACGTCGGCGCGCGCCTCTGCGAGGCGGCGGCCTTCGCCGGATGGCGCGTGACCATCGTTGATGACCGCGCCGAGTTTGCCGACGCGGCGCGACTGCCGCGCGCGGAGCGGGTGCTCGTCTGCGACTTCGGCGACGTACGCGCCGTCGCCGTGGCCGCCACGGATTGTGTGGTCATCTGCACGCGCGGGCACCAGCACGACGCCCTTATCGCCTCGCAAGTCGCCCCCCTGCGGCCGCGCTTCCTCGGCATGCTCGGCTCGCGCCGCAAGGCCGCGCTCACCGCGCAGGCGCTGCGCGGCTGGGGCGTGGAGGCGGCCGACGCCGAGCGCATCGTCTGCCCCGTCGGGCTGGACGTCGCGGCCGACACGCCGGAGGAGATCGCGATCAGCGTGGTGGCGCAGTTGGTTGCGGTAAGGCGGACGGGAGACGGGAGACGGGAGACGGGAGATATCGCTCGGGCGCTCCGTGGTGGCGAAGTCAACGGCGCCAGCTAGGATTAGACAGCGGGCAACTCCCGTCTCCCGTCTCCCGTCTCCCGTCTTCCGTCTCCCGTCACTCAGCCGCTTCCTCATGGCTCGCCCTCCACTCTCCGACATAGAAATCCAGCGCGAGCTCAACGCGATGGACGGATGGACGCGCAGGGGTGAGGCGATCGTGAAGACGTACGACTTCGCCACCTTCGCCGACGCGATGGTCTGGGTGAATCGCGTCGCCGCGGCGGCGGAAGCCGCCAACCATCACCCGGATTTCGACATCCGCTTCTCGCGCGTGGTCGTTTCGCTCTCCACGCACGACAGCGGCGGTGTGACCGCCCTCGACTTCACGCTCGCCCGCACGATGGATGAACTCGCCGGGCTGCCGAAGGCGCCCGAGGGGCCGAGTCTCGGAGCGTAGGTTGGCACGCGCCATGCAGTCCTCCAATTCCCCGATAAGGACCAATCCATGATTCGCCAGCTGCTCATTCTGGCGGCCGCGGCCGCCTTTGCCCCATCCGATGCCCACGCCAAGGTGTGCACGACCGCCACGCCCGACTGCACGGAGTGGATCGCCGTCGGCACCGGCGGCGGCCGCTCGCTCGTCTATCGTTCGCACCCCATCGACGTGCGCAATGAGTCCATCACCCGCGTGCTCGTGATGGTTCACGGCGCGGGACGCAACGCCGACGGGTACTTCAGCTCGGCGATGGCCGCGGCCTTCCTCGCCGGCGCGCTCGAGAATGCGCTCGTCATCTCGCCGCGCATGGCGTCCAACGACGGCCAGGGGTGCCGTGACACGCTGGCCCCCAATGAGATCAGCTGGCACTGCAACACGTGGCGCTCGGGCGGTCCCTCCCTCACGCATGCGGCCGTCACGTCGTTCGACTTCCTCGACGAGATTCTGCGCAAGGTCGCGCGCAAGGAACGCTTCCCCAACCTCAAGGTCATCGTCGTCACGGGCCACTCGGCGGGTGGGCAGGTCACCAACCGCTACCAGATGACCAACCAGGTGCACGACAAGCTCGGCGTGCCGGTGCGCTATATCGTGTCGAACCCGTCGTCGTACGCCTGGCCGAGCGATGAACGCCCGACGGCGGCGGCGTGGAGCCTCACCGCAAACCCGCCGGGGTACATCCCCGAGGTGGGGCCGATCACCCCTCCGTTCATGTCACTCGGCGCCAGCGGCCGCGGCTGCACGAACTACAACCAGTGGTCGTTCGGTCTCCTCAATCGCGACGGCTACGCGAAGGCGCAGACCGACGACCAGATCAGGACACAGCTCGCGTCGCGCCCGATGGTCTACCTGCTCGGCGAACTCGACATCCTCCCGCTGGCCGGCTTCGACGGGTCGTGCTCGGCGATGGCGCAGGGGCCGACGCGCCTCGCGCGCGGCCAGGCGTTTGCGAAGTACGTGAACGAGAAGCTCGGCGCCAAGCACGACGTCGTGGTGGTGCCGATGTGCGGGCATAATGCAAGGTGCATGTATACGGCGGATGTGGCGTTGCCGCTCTTGTTTCCGTAGGGGCAGACGGGAGACGGGAGACGGGAGACGGGAGACGGGAGATGGAAGATCGGGGTAGCAATGGCGCCCGGCGAGCATCGCTCCCCGGGCGCCGCTGTGTCCCCCGTCTTCCGTCTTCCGTCTCCCGTCACTAGCTCCGATTCCTTCCCCCGCCAAGCAACTGCAAGATCGCCAGGAACATGTTCAGCAGATCGAGATAGATCTGCACCGCCGCCGGCACGTAGTCATCCGGGCCGAACTGCGTGCGCAGGCGCCACGTGTCGAAGACGAGCAGGCCGCCGAAGATCAGCACGGTCGCGCCGGCGATCCAGAGGCTGGCGGTCTGGTTCTGGAAGAACATGTTGAGCAGCGACGTGCCGATGAGCACCCAGAGGCCGACGACGAGGAACGAGCCCCACGCGCTGAAGTCGCGGCGGCTCATCCAGGCGTAGGCCGTCAGGACGCCGAACGTGCTGAGCGTCAGGATGCCGGCCTGGCCGACGATGCCCGGCTCCGTCCGGGTGTACATGTAGAGGATCGGCGCGATCGCCACGCCCATCACCAGGTTGAACAGGAAGACGAAGCCCATCGCGCGCGGCGCGCTGTCGCGCGTCTTCATGGCCATCCACAACGGCACGAAGGCGAGCAGCATCGTGATGATCGGGTGCTTCGCGGCGCTGATGAGCAGCGCCTCCTGCGTCATGGCGAGGCCCGTGCCCATCATCGTGACGATCACCGACGCGAAGACGAGCAGGTAGGTGCGGCGCACCAGCGTGGCGCGCATTTCGCCGGTCAGGACGAGCGCCGGCCGGTCCATGGTTCTGGAAAAGCCCATCGAGTTCAGCTCCTGAGAGGAACGGGGGGATACTAGAATTATAACGCCCGTGGGAGCGGAAAGTTCGCGTAGTGCAAGTGATTGAATGTCAATCGGTTACTGATACCGCGAAGAACGAAGGGCGCGAAGGGGCGCGAAGAACAATCGGGGGAACTGCCTGATTGCAGTTCCCCCGAGTTGTTGCCGTTCTTCGCGCCCCTTGGCGCCCTTAGACCTTCGTGGTATCAGTCTACGTCTTGCGAATTCGTGGTATTAGTCTAGTTCTTGCGAATCCGAATCGACCCGTTCACCGTCGCAACGCTGAGTTCCGGGCCGCCCTTGCCGATCTTGCCTTCAAGCCGGCGGCGGTCGATGCGTCCCTGCACCGTGATCGGGAAGTCCTCGGAGGTGATGCTGCCGTTCACGGTGCGCATCTCGATGTCGGCGTTGAGCCCCTCGGGCAGGTCGAGCGACACGCTGCCGTTGACGGTCTCATACTCCACCGGGCCGTCGCCAATGCTGCCGGCGCGCACGCGGATGCTGCCGTTCACGGTCTTGGCGCTCACCGGGCCGCTCGTCGACGCGGCCTCGATGCCGCCGTTCACGGTGCGGGCCTTCACCGCCGCCGTCGCCCCGGCAATGCCGAGCGCTCCGTTCACGGTGCTCGCGTCGAGTTTGACGCCCTTGGGCAGGTAGATCGTGAACTTCACTGACACGTCATTGCGTTCACGGTCGCCGCGCCACCACGAATTGTCTCCGCGCGAACGATAGCCGTCCTCGTCGCAGCGCGTCTCGCGCCCTTCCCAGATGGCGCAGACCAGGATGTCGCCGCGCGCCGTCTTCTCGGCCGTGATCTTCACGTCCTTGGGATCGCCGCGGCGCCACTGCTTCTCGGCGCGCACCTCGGCCGTGGCGCCCGATGCGCTTTCCACGTAGATGGCGCCGTTCATGTTGCGCACGTACACGGTGCGCCCGGCCTCGATGCCGCCGGTCCACTTGAATGAATCGTCACGCTCCTGGGCGTTCGCGCTCGGCGCGCACACGGCCAGCACGGCGCCGGCGGCAATCAGGTGCAGGGTCCGCATGGTCAATCCTCCTTGGTGGGGCGCGCCGCGCCCTTCTGGATCGTGATGTCGCCGCTGAACGTGCCGAGGCGGACCCGCGCCCCGCCGCCATTGATGGTCGTCTGCATCTCACGCGAGCGCCGGCCGATCGACTCGCCCGGCCGCAGCGTGAGCGGGAACTCGGTGCGCATGTCGCCGCTGAAGGTGCGCAGCTCGAGGTTGGCGGCGAGGTTCTCCGGCAGCGTCAGGCGCACGTCGCCCGAGTGCGTGTTGGCGGAGAACGTCCCGGTGCCGCGGAAATCACCGCGGAACTCGAAGTCGCCGCTCACGCTCTCGAACTCGAGGCCGTCCAGGGATCCCCGCGCCGTCAGTGAGCCGCTCACGGTCTTGCCGCGCAGGTCGCCCACCACGTCGTCCAGGCGCAGGTCGCCGCTCACCGTGTTGGCGCGGATCCGCCCGCGGAGCTTCTCGCCGCGCAGGTCGCCGCTCACGGCATGAATCTCCACCATGTCGCTCGCGTCTCGCACCTCGACTTCGCCGCTCACTGTGTTGGCGGTCACGCGCCCGGCCGAGCCGCGCACGGCCACGTCACCGGAGACGGAGGAGGCGCGCACCTCGGTGCCGATGGGGACCGAGACCTCGATACGCGACTCGCCCATGCGGTTGCGCCGCGATTTCGCCCTGATCTGGACGCGACTCGATGCCATCGAGTACTCGAAGTAGCCGATCTCGATGGAGGCGTAGACCTTCACCTCGTTCCGCGTCCAGCCAGTGACGACGATGTCACCCGAGACGAGCCCGAGATCCACGACGCCGCTCTTGTCGAAGGCGAACGTGGTGTCGATCTTCTGCCGCTCCTCGCCCTGCGCGCAAGCGACGGCGGGGAAGTAGAGCAGGGCGGCGGTGGCAACGAACAGGATTTTGCGCATGGTGCGGTCCTTGTTAGGTGCGGGACGGCAGCATCGCCGCCGCACGCAGGAGTTCGAGCTTGGTGTCGTAGGCGCGACTGACCTGGTCGGCGAGGAAGGAGCTGGCCGGGTCGGCGGCCAGCGCGGCCTTGCTCTCGGCGATGGCCTGGTCGATGAGCTTCAGGTTCTTCTCGAGCACGGCGACCGTGGCGGAGTCGAGGTCGGCGCGGCGCGTCTCGATGATGTTGCGCAGCGCGCCGATCTCGCCTTCGTACGCCGCCATTCCCTTTTCAGCCGCGACCGAGACGAGCTCGGTGCGCGGACCCGGGGACGTCGCGACGGGGACGGTGGGCGAGCCCGCCGAGCGGACGGCCACGAACCAGGTGCCGCCGGCCGTCACCGCCATCAGCACCGCGGCGGCGGCGACGAACTGCCGCGCGGACCAGCGGGCGAGGGGGGTGCGCCGGTGCGATCCCAATGAAACGACCGGGGCCTCGATGCGCGCCTCGATGCCGCTCCAGAGGTCGCGGGACGGGGTCAGCGTGGGGAGCGACGCGGCCCCGTTGTGGATCTGCTCCAGGTCGCGCGACACCTCGCGGCACGCGGCGCAGCCGGCGAGGTGCGCATTGAGCTGCGCCCGCTGGGTGTCGCTGAGCGTGCCGTCGAGCCGGTCGCCGACCAGCAGTTGGGCGTCGTCGCAGGTGATCATTGGATGGGTCATCGGTTCAAGGCCTCCCTCAGCAGCATTCGGGCGCGGTGCAGCTGCGCCTTGCATCCCCCCGCGGTGACGCCGAGCATGCCGGCGATTTCCTCGTGGGTGTAGCCCTCCACGTCGTGCAGCACGAACACCTTCTTGGCCCCCGGGGGCAGGCCGGCGATGGCCGCCTCCAGGTCAATGCTCAGTCCCGGCACGGGGAGCGGGCGAACTTCACTGTGCGGGAGCGCGTCCATATCCTCGATGCCATCGTCGTGCCGCTCGCGCCGGCGCTTTTCCGATTGCCGTTCGTTGAGCACGACGTTCACTGCCATGCGGTGCAGCCAGGTGCCGAACGCCGAATCGCCGCGGAACTGCCCCAGCTTTTCCCACGCCCGGACAAAGACGTCCTGCGTGAGCTCCTCGGCCCGCGCCCGTTCGCCCACCATGCGGGCGCAGAGGGTGAAGACCTTGTCCACGTGGGCCCGGTACAGGCGCTCGAAGGCGCGCCGATCACCGCGGGCGGCGAGGGCGACGTCGTCGGAGCGCGACGGCGTGGGCATCACGGGGAGTGGGGTGGCCTGCATCCGGAGTGCTGGTCCTTGGTGGTTCGCAGGATCAGACAGGAGGATGGGCAGGAAGGTTTGAAGGCGGGCATTGGTTGAGTAATGAGGGCGGGGGGCGGGGGTTTGGTGCGGGGGGACGGGTGGAGGGAGGGGTGGGGGGGTTGGGGGTAACCGTGGTAGGCAAGGTACCGCCCGCCGCCTCGCGCCATCCCCCTTCCTCCACTCGTCCCTCCGGCCCAAGCCCCCGCCCGCCGCCCTCGTCCCTTTCGGCAGAAGACACTATCCTCGCACACCTTACGTATAGAATGTGTACTTTTGTGCCGTCCCCCAACGGGTGGAACGATGCTGACGATGCAGAACGCCAGGCCCACGAACACGGAAATCCAGCAGCAGGTCCAGAGCGCGGTGCAGGAAGCCGTGCAGGCGGCCCAGGCGGCGCAGGCCGCACGGCCGGGCCAGCCGACGGTGCCGCAGCCGACCACGGCGCCCCAGGCGCCCGTGGCCCTTCCGCCGATTCCCGAGGGCGGGGGGCGGTGGGTCGTGGACAAGCAGGGGGATCGCACGGTCATCACGACGACCGGCGTTCCGCCCGAAGTGATGCCGTTGGCGCAGATGGCGCAGCAGACGGCGATCAGCCTGATGGGGTTGATTGCAGCGATGGTGATTTTTGGCCCTATCGTGCGCATGATCGCGCGCCGGTTCAACCGGAACACCGAGATCAAGGCGGCCGGCGAGCACTCGCAGGTGCTGCAGCAGCAGCTCCTGCAACTGCAGCAGAGCGTGGACGCGATGTCGCTGGAAGTGGAGCGGATCAGCGAGGCGCAGCGGTTCCAGAGCAAGCTGCTTCATGAGGCGAGCAAGGGGTCGGCGGGCGGCCAGTAGCGTCATCCCGTTCGTCGGTGACGAGGAGCAACAGGGCCAGCAGGCGCGATGGGCGCGTTGCTGGCCCTCGCGCATGCGGCGCCGCGCTGATCGCCTCGACGGCGTCTAGCAACTCGAGTACGGACTCGCACTTGGCGGCTGCGGCCAGCGCGTGTTCGCTTCCAGCGCCACGCAGTGCGGCGACCCGGGCCTGCGCGGCGACAATCCGAGTCTGGAGAGCCGCGCGTTGGTGCAGCGGTGCGGCGCGCAGCGCGCCGTCGAGTCGCCGCGCGATTGCCGCTCGGATGCCTCCGTCACCTTCGCGCGCGTGAATGAGGTCAGTTGCACCGTCAGCCCGGAGCCACTCTCGGATGCGTCGCCTGGCCTGCCTCGCGCGCCCGGCGACGGGTGTCGCCGCCGAACCGCGGTCCACTCGCTCGAGCACATCAAGCAGTAGGGCATCGTCCTCTACGACGACGCCGTTGTTCTGCACGATCACGCGTTCGCACCCGCGCGCGTCGCCAAGCACTGCCACCCAACCGTCGATGCCTGCGCCCACCGCCGCCAGTCGTGCGCCGCCGCGCCGGGCGTCCAGCCATGGGCTGACGAATCTGAGCAGCGCCTCGCGCGCATCGCCCGCGGCCACGCTCGTGTTCATGGCGGCGCGCTTGCGGCGCAGGCGTGTCGCCAGGGCGAGCAGGCGCGTCGCCCCGTGCGGTGGACGCAGCGCATATGCAGTGATCGTCTCATGCGGCGAGCCGAGCCGCAGTGCGCGTCCTTCGCGCTGATCGAGTCGTGCTGGCGTCCACGGCTGGTCGAGATGCACAATCACTGATACGGTGAGCAGGTCGAGTCCCTCTCCGAGCAAGTCGGTGCTCAGGACCAGCCGCAGGGGGATGCGCGCGTTCTCGACGGTGCGTGACGCCAGAGCCGACAGCAGTTCCTGGCGTCCGAGTCCACCGCCGGCTGAGCGGACACCCCGCGCCGTGATCGCCACGACGCCGGCCTCGAATCGAAGCGCGCGCCAGAGGGCATCAATGGTGGCGGCATAGCGCGAGAACGCGATGACCGTAGCGCCTGGGTGCACCTTCAGTACACGGCGAAGCAGCGCGGCGCGCGCGGCGCTGTCTGCGTTGCGCCAGCTGGCCAGCTTGCCGCGCAGCGCCTCGAGTGCGCGCACATGCCGTGCCAGCATCGCACGGGCGCGCAGGGAGTCGCCGCTCGCCGGGGCGGCGACGAGTGGCGCGAACGCCAGTTGCGACGCGTCGGGCGTGGTGACCCAGGCGCGCAACTCACGCCGCGTTGGCAAGCGCCCTTCGGCGAGTGCGTCGTCGAGGGCGGCGGCCTGATGCAGGGCGCGCCGCACCGTAGCATCACAGGCGGCGATGCTCGACGACCACGCATGCGCGAGCGAGAGTCGCGTCAGGGCGACGACCTCTCGCCCATCGGCAGCCGGCAGCGGCGGTGGCAGGGCACGCAGTGCGCCGCTCACATCTGGGCCGCGTGGCGAGGCGATCCACCGCACCGCTTGACGGCGGGGCAGAAGCACCGCGCTTGCCTCGCGCCGCACGATGAGCTGCGACAACACGCCCGTTGGCAAGCTGCCGGCGGCGGGACCAAGAAAGAGGGCGAGGAGCGCATCGCGGTCCTCGGCGCGATTGTGCACAGGCGTGGCGGACAGCAGGAGGACGCGCTTGCCGATGGCCAGCGCTGCGGCCGCGGCGTAGCGGTGCGTGTGCGGATTGCGCAGGTGGTGCGCCTCGTCCACAACGAGCAGCGGTGCCACGGACACCACGGACCGCCGGCTAAGCTGCTCCAGCGACCACCACTCCACGCGCACGGCAGCCTGCGCGGCAGCGCGCATCCACTGTGGGCGCAATGCCGCGGGGGCGATGACCACGGCGCCTCCGACTTCGCGGGCGAGCGCGAGGGCGACGTAGGTCTTGCCAAGGCCCGGCGCATCCGCAAGCAGTGCGCCGCCGTGCGCGCGCAGTGCCATCCGCAGCCGGCGGACGGCGTCCACCTGGTGCGGCCGAAGGTCAACTTCGCCGAGGCGTGCGTCAGCAGGGGGCGCGCTGCCGACGATCGCCTCGGCGATGCGCCGCCTCACGGAGACCAGTGCGTCCATGTCAGCAGCGGCTCCACGAGTGACGCGTGCAGGCGGAAGGCTCGCAGCGTGCCGTCATGGAGCTCGTCGGGCGACGGAGTGCGGCCGCGTCGTGCGTCCCGTCCGATGCGCGCGAAGATGCGCACAGCGGCCGCCCAGTCAGACGGGAGGGGGAGGCGCGCCATGGTCCAGCCAAGGAAGCGATGGTAGCCGCCGCGTGCCGGTTCGGCGATTGCGCCCAGCCACGCCGTGGCCAGTGGCGAATTCAGCCAGGCGGCGAGCGCATCGGCATCGTCCTCGGACGGTGCACGCACGACGTAGCAGCTGTTCATCGGCACCGTGTCATCGTCCGGCGTCAGCACCGCTGCTCGTGGTGCGCGCCCGACGTCCGCCCACGCCACGCGCCATCCGCGTACGGAGGCTTCGAGACGGAAGAGCGACCACCACTCGTCTCGCGAGCGTACGTCGGAGCGCCGCTCCAGTGTCGGCCGCCAGTGGGAGAGCCAGCGAGACGCGCGTGGCGGAAGGGTCCGCAACGGCCGCAGCGACGCGTCGTGAGTCCATACGATGGCGTGCGGAGGGAGCGGGCCTGTGAACGCCGCGAGGTCCTCGCCGCGCAGGGCCGGGCGCAGAAGCGCACGCTCAATGAGCCCCTCACGCTCGCCGCTCCGCACCGTGCAAGACGCAACTCCCGCTCGAGCAGTCCGCGCCGGGTCCGGCTGCACGAGGAAGGCGTCGTTGCAGCCGCTCTTTACCCCGAGCAACGGTCGCCCAAAAGGCGTGTCGGCAAGGGGCGTTCCGTGCGAGAGCAGGGCATCGAAGGCGGCACGGGCCGGGGGAGGGAGCAGCAGCCATGGCGCCCCGTCGCTGGCGTCGAGCGCGATGCGGCCGCGCTGCGTGCGCCACCGGCACTCGACATCGCGCCGCACCACGGCGCACGTCATGGCTCCTTGATCACGCGCGTCATGGGCGCGTTCCCGACGCCGAAAGGCGAGAACGGCCGGGTAGACTGCAGCATCGAAAAGAGCGCGTCCCGACGAGTGGTCCTCCGCCGCCAGCAACGTGGTGGAGCGCCACAGCAGCGAACGCAGTCCGCCGCCGGCGAGACTCCGAAGCAGCTTGGACGGCACGAGCATTGCCACCACGCCGCCAGGCCGAACGAGCGATGCCGCGCGTTCGGTGAAGAGCGCGGCGAGATCGGCCTGCATGCCGAAGCCGGTCAGGGCGCCGCTGGTCGCCGCTCCCGCGCGCCATGCGGCATTGCGCATCGATTCGTACCGTCCGCGCAACTCAGCGCGTTCGCCAGGGGGAATGCGGTGAAGCCGCACCCACGGCGGATTCCCGACGACCACGTCGAATCCTCCGCGCTGCGCGACGTCGCCGAAGTGCGACGCAAATCCAAAGGGGACGGCGCCGCCGGCGCGAAGCGCCGCGAGCGCGCGGCGCAGCTCTTTCGCCGCCCGACGCCACGCGTCGAGGGCCGCGCGCTCGGTGGCCGAGGCCACGCGGCGAGCGCCGAAGAGGTCGCGCCCGCGCAGTGCGCAGACGAGATCGCGTCGCCGCACCGCCGCCGCCGCGAGCCTGCCCTCGACCGCCTGTTCCGCCAGCGCGCGTTCGGCGTGATCCAGTGCGCGTTGCAGCGATCGCTTGCGCGGCCCCGTCGCCCGTGCATAGCGCTCGCGCAACCGCGTGACTCCGGCGTCGCGGCCACCCGTGACATCGAATGCCGGACCCGCGAGCGCGTCGGCGCATCGAATGTGGCGGTCGAGGTTCGGCAGTGGCGGCACGCGCAACGGATCACGCTCGGGGCTGTCCACCACCACCGACAACCAGAGCCGCAGCTCGCACAGCCAGACGGCAGTGGGGTTGACGTCCACGCCGAAGATGGATCGCGCGAGGACCGCTCGGCGACGCGCGTGCTCGGGACGCTCGTCCTGGGCTGCCGAAAGGAGTCGTGAGAGCTCCTTCATGGCGTGCACCAGAAACGCCCCGGTTCCGCAGGCAGGATCGAGAATACGGAGATCCTCCAGCGATGCGCGCAGTCGCGCCGCTACGGCTACGTCGGCCACTCGTCCCGTTCGGGCCTCCTCCAGCGCCGCGAGCTCCGCCGGGCCGGTGATCGCGGCGTCGAGTGCCAGGTCCGTGATATGCCGGATCATCGCCGCTGGGGTGTAGAAGGCGCCCGTGTTCCGGCGGTCATCCGCCGCCATCAACGACTCGAAGGCACGACCGAGCATCTCGGGATCCACCGCCGCTTCGGTGAACTCAGCCGATCCCTCGTGCGCGGTTACGCGGTAGCGCGCGAGGAGGCCGCCGACGACGCGCGCAATGTCCTCGTCCGCGAAGCGCAGCGGACGATGCCTCTTCTCCAGCACGTCGCGCGTGAACAGCCCACCGTTGAGGAACGGAAGGCGTCCGAATGCACGCGCGGCGGGAGACCGGCGCGACATCGGCGCATTCAGCGTGCCGAAGAAGCGGGGCTCGAGAAGTGCGCGATGCAGCCCGTCGCCGCACGACGCTACCTGCCGCGACAGAAAGGCGCGGTCGCCGTCGAGCCACCCCTTCGCCTCAAGGAAGGCGAGGAAGAGCAGGCGCGACGTGCAGCGCAGCGAAAGGGTGCGTCGCGTGCCAATGTCCGCGGTGCCCCTCGCGCCATTCGCGAGTGCGTGCACCGCCTGCTCGAGGTCACGGTAGAATCGCCGCGTCAACGCGTCGCGGCCGAGGACTTCACGCCAGCGCAGATGCGTGTCGAGGTCGCTGTCCCCTCTCGCGCCCTCGAGCGCGACGAGCGACTCCGCGTCACCGGGCCGCACGTCGGCCGGCTCGACGACGATCGCCGCCGCATGCGACGCGCCGCCCGGAGTTGGGATGACCAATGCCAGTCCACCGGGACGTTGCCACGCAAGCACGAGCCAGAGCAGTTCCGGAGCGCGGGTCGCGACGCGTCGCGCGACGAGGCCGGTGGCCTCGCGCAGAGACATCGCCATCGGAACCTCGAGAAGCAGCGCCCGCAGCGCACCAGTACCTGCCGCGACCTCGACGCGTTTCAGCGCTTCATCGAGTCCAAAGCGCTGCCCCGTCCGGGCATCCAGTTCACCCGTCGGTGCGCGAAACCCCAGGGTGCGGAGCAGGGCGATGCGACCGCGGCGGTCGGAGGTGCGCTGCAGGAGCGCGGCGGCATCAGAGACGGTGAGCACGAGGGCACGGTAGCGTCACGTGCCCTGGGAACCGTCACCGTGTCAGCGCAGGTCGGCGCAATTGCTTGCAACGGCAATGGCGCACGCGCACGGCACCTGCTTGCGAGCGCGCTGGGGTTCCCGTATGAATTGCGCGTGCCATCGTCACGCGCCGAGTACACGAGTCCGACAGGCTACGGGCCGATCCCGCGCCAGGAGCCGACGCGGCGGATGCGGATTGCGCGCCGGCTGTCGCTAGCCGGGCTGCTGCTGTCAGCTTGCGGCGGCGGAGGTTCCGGCGAGCGGAACACGCCGACCGCACCAACGCCGCCGCCGACACCGACGCCGGTTGTGACATCGCTTGCGGCGTCAGCCGGAGCGAACCAAACTGCGTTCGTCAACGCGCCAGTCGCCGTGCAACCGGCGGTGGTCGTAAAGGATCAGAATGGCGCTGTAGTGGCGGGCGTGTTCGTCTCGTTTGTCGTCTCGGGCGGCGGCGGCACGATCACCGGTGCGACGCAAACGACCAACGCGGCTGGGATCGCAACGGTTGGCAGCTGGACGCTCGGCGCTACCGCCGGCACGAATACTCTCTCGGCAGCGGCGACGGGACTGAGCGGTGTATCGGTCACGTTCACCGCGACTGCGCTGGCGGCCGTGCTCACGGTACAGAACGCCACGGACGTGGTGAACGGTGACACGACCAGTCCGTCAGCGCTGGTCTCATCACCAGGTGCCGATGGTATCGCGCTCCGCGAGGCGCTGACGGCGGCGAACCGCGCGAATAGTCCGTTCACCATCACCCTCAGCACGACACTCGCGGGTCAAGTAATCCGTCTTGCGGGCCGGCTGCCGCTCATCACACGCGACAGCGTCACGCTCACCGGAATCACCGCGAACGGCCAGCCCAACGTCACGATTGACGCCAGCGCCGTCACACGGGCCGGGCCCATTCTTTACGTCGGAGCTTCATCGTTTAGCGTGAGCGGTCTCCGGTTCGCCCCGATGCCTGCCAACGGCTCGGCGATCCAGGTCGGTGGTGCCACAACAGACCCCGCCGGTCGGCCCGCTGCCATACCCGCGTCACTTCATGACATCACCATCACGCGAAGCGCCTTCTCTTCCGGGAACGCGGAGAACACCTTTGCGGTCTATGTGGTGGCGGATAGAGACAACGCGATCGTGAGCGATGTGACGGTCGCCAACAGTTCCTTCGATCGGCTGTTCGAAGGCGTCAACTTGCAGGCGGGCGGGCCACCGGCCCTCATGCCGCGCAACACCGTCATTCAGGATGTCCACATCTACGGGAATAGCTTCTCCCTGAACACGACGAACGCCACATCAGCGGTGGAGGTCGGGATCACCAACGGGACGAACGGAATCATCCGGCGCGTCAACGTCTACGAAAACACCTTCACCGGAAACCGGGTGGGCGTTTCCGTGAACTGCAACGCAGCCTCGGTTGGCGGACAGATCCAGGATACGAGGTTTCGCCGCAATGTCTTCAGCGGGAACCTCCAGGCGCTTGGTGCAGCGGCTGGCGTGAGTGCCGAGTCGGCGAACAACACCATCGCCAACACGCAGATCATCAACAACCTCGTGCTGTTAACCGGCTTTAACGGCCAGGGTGCAGCCGTCATTCAGATCACCGATACCCAGAACGGTGGCGCGAACAACCGTGTGACAGGCCTGTCGATGGTCAACAACACGGTCTACAGCAGCGGGCCTTCCGGCCCGCCAGGGGCTGGTACGTGGGTCACATCGAGTGGTGGCGTCAGCGGTGTGAGCGTGCTGAACGGCATCTTCTGGGGCTTCACGGGCGACGTTTTCAAGGGTGTCGCCCCCAGTCAGGTGAGCTACACTCTCGTGAATCAGGCAGGGTTCACCGGCAACAACCAGAACATCGCCAGTGACCCGCTGTTCGTGAACGCCGCCGCTGGCGATTTCCGTCTCCAAGCCGGGAGTCCCGCGCGGGGCGCAGGCAACTCGACCGGTGCTCCCACCGATGATATCGGATGCCATCCGCGCACCGGTTCACCGGATCTGGGAGCGTACGCGTACGGGTCGACGGGGAATAGCTGCGTTAGCCCCGCTGCGCGGACGGTTGCATCGCAATCGCGCCCTTAGGGCGCGGGATCACTGACTCCGCCGGATCGCTCAGCGCTGAAGGCTCCGCCGCTACAGCAATGGCTCGATGTCGGTGAGTGCTTCCACCAAATGCGTCGGCTCCGCCGCTTCCATCGTCGCCCGGTCATACGGTCCGGTCAGCACGCCGATCGTCTTCACGCCGGCCGCATGCCCCGCGTACACATCGTGCGGCGAGTCGCCAATGAACCACGCATCACTCGCCGACGCCCCCAGCCGCGCCAGCGCCAGCAGCACCGGCTCGGGCTCGGGTTTGTGCTTCTCCGTCGCCTCGATGCCGATCAGCGCGCCAAAGCAGTCGGTGATGCCCACGTAATCGAGACTGCGCCGGATGCCGGCCTCGATCTTCGAACTCACGATCGCCATCGGGTGCCCGCGCGCGTGCAGCCGCCGGATGAGCTCCACCGCCCCTGGATACGCCGACACGAGCCGGTCGTGATGCTCCACCTGATAGGCGCGGTACCGGTCCCACAGGAACTTCACATCGTCGTCATCGTGCGCCCACCGCCGCAGCATCGGCGCCAGCGGCGTGCCGATGAGCGCCACCCACTCCTCCCGCGTCGGCCGCGGCCCCTCCCGCCCGTCAAAGGCGTGCACGGCGGCCTGGACGATGAGCTCGATGGAATCAACGACCGTGCCATCGAGATCAAAGAGAAGGGCGGGAGGAGACATCACGTGAAGATAAGGGACGGGGCCGGGGTGCGGGGTGCGGGGGTTTGGTGCGGGGGGACGAGTGGAGTGAGGAGTAAGAGAGACGAGGCCTCCGCACGCATTCTCGTACCTCCACTCGTCCCCCCGCACCAAACCCCCGCCCTCCGCCCCCTTCACCCCGCCCTATAGCTCCTCGCCTTCCACGTCACGCGATCCCCGCGATACGCCGCCTTCACGAATATCCACGTCGCCACCGCCGCTCCCAGCGGATGCAGGAACGCATACCAGAACGGAATGCGCACCACCCGCATGATCGGCAGCGCCCACAATACCGTCGCGCCGTACGCCGCAGCCCCGAACGTCGCCCACGAGGCCGGCGCGAGCCCCGTGGCGCCGAGCACCATCGCAATTGTCGGAACCAGCCCCGGCCACGACGAGAACGGCATGAAGCCGCGCAGCACCCCCCGCACCACGGGGTGATCGGGGAGCACGTACCGTCCTCCCGCCCAGACGTTCTTGGTCCACCCCTCGATGATCTCGGCCAGGGAGCTGTACATCCGCGTCGAGAGCTGGTCGAAGCCCACCACCAGGTGCACGCGCTTGCCAGCCGCGCACCACTGCTGGGCCAGCATCAGATCCTCGGCCACGAAATGCCGCACGGCTTCGTGCCCGCCGAGCGCGTCGTAGGCGTCGCGTCGCACCATGAAGCACTGCCCATTGGCGATCTTCGAGCGCGGGCGAGTGCTGTTCGACACTGACTCGGTGCCGCCGAAGGTCGAGATCAGCACCGCGAAGACCGACGGCTGCACCACGCGCTCCCAGAAGCTCACCAGCTCCTGCCGCCCCGCCACCGAGATGAGATCGCTTTGCCGGCGTTGCATCGCGTTGAGCAGGCGCACCAGCAGGTCCGCGCCGTGCCGCGTGTCGGCGTCGGTGAAGAGCAGCACGGAGCCACGCGCCACCTGCGCCCCCGCATGACAGGCCCACTGCTTGCCGAACCAGCCGTCGGGGAGCGGCGGCGGATCAATCACCTTCAGCCGCGCATCGCCCGCCCCCGCAGCGCGGGCCAGCGCCCCCGTGCCGTCGGTGGAGTGATCGTCCACGACGATGAGCTCGAACCGCGGATACGTGCTCGCCAGCGCCGCCCGCACGAACTCGGCGATATGCCGGGCCTCGTTGCGCGCCGGGCAGATGACGCTGATGAGCGGCGCGTCAGCCGGCGGCGCGTCGGGCTCGTCGCGGAGATAGGTGGACCGCGAGAGTCGCCACAAGCCGAGGGCGGGGAGCAGGATCCACGGGAGGGCGAACGCCAACGGAGAGGACATTGCGTGGGGCGGAGGGATGGGTGCGGGGTGCGGGGGCTTAGTGCGGCGGGACGAGTGTCGTGCGGAGGATGAGAGACGTTGTCTCTTCCCTCATCACTCCTCCCTCCACTCATTGCTCCGTACCAAACCTCCGCACCCCGTCCCCTTCACCCAATCACCGGCGGCTCTTCCATCTCCCGCTCCCCATGCGCCAGTACCATCGCCGCACTCAGGTGCCCGGTGGTATTGGTCGTCGTGCGAAACATGTCGAGGATCGTATCCACGCCCAGCAGGATGCCGATCCCCTCGACGGGGAGGTTCACGACCATCAGCACCGGCACGAGGGCGATGATCGAACCGCCGGGGATTCCGGGCACCGAGAACGATGTCACGATGGCGGTGGCGGCGATCGCGGCCAGCGCGTCCGGGCCGATGGGAATGCCGTAGAGGCGCGCGATGAAGAGCGCGCCGAGGATCTGGCCCACTCCGGCGCCGGGGCGGAAGGTGGAAGCGGCGAGCGGGAGGAGGAAGCCGTGGATGGACGACGGCAGCTTCAGCCGGTCGCGCGCCTCCTCGATCATCGCCGGGAGCGCCGCCATGGACGACCGCGCGCTGAACGCGATGGACTGCGGCGTCAGCCAGACGCGCCAGAAGGTCTTCAGTGGCGCGTGCCCCAGGAAGACCGCGGCGGGATACAGGACGGTCACGCAGTAGAGCGTCGTCACGCCGCAGACGATCACGGTGTAGCCGGCGAGCGCGCCGAGCGCCGAGAGCCCCAGCTTGGTGGCGAGCGGCACGGCGAGCGCGAAGACGCCGTACGGCGCCGTGTCGATGACCCAGCGCACCATGGTGAGCGTGGCGCCCTGCACGGCCTCCACCATCGCGAGGAACGGCGCCTTCTTCGACTCGGCGACGCCGGTGATGGCGATGGCGAAGGCGAGCGTGAAGGTGATGAGCGGCAGCATCGCGCCATCGGCCATCGCCTTGATCGGGTTCAGCGGCACCAGGTCGATGAACCACTGCGAGACCGTCGGCATGGTCCCCGGTGGGGCGCCTGCCGAACTCGCCGTGGCGCGCAGCGCGTCCACCGCCGCCGGGTCGAGCGGGATGCGCGCCATGAGCGGCGCCCCGATGGTGATCGCCATGATGGCGGCAATCGTCGTGGCGACCACGAAGAACGTGATCGCGCGGCCACCGAGCCGTCCGATGGTCGCCGGGTTCGGCGCGCGGTTCACGCCGACGATGAGGCTGCTCATCACCAGAGGAATCACCGTCATGCGGATGGCGGCGATCCACATGGTGCCGACGACTTCGAGGAAACGCGCCACGGGCGCGAGGAAGCCGACGGTGCCGCCGGCGATGAGCAGGCCGACGACGAAACCCGCGGCCAGACCGATGAGGACCTTGATGGCGAAGGGCACGCGGAAAAGCTACGCGCGGCGGACGGCGGTCGCTATCACGGCGCCGGCGGCGCCAACGGTGCCGGCGTGGCGAGCGGCTGGCCCTTGGGGATGATGTAGGTGCTCAGCAGCTTCACCGGCACCGTGCCCGTGTTGGTGGCAACGTGCGGTGTGTGGGGCGGAATGACGAAGGCGTCGCCCGGCTTGATGGCGAGCGGCGCTCGTCCGGCCATGTCGAAGGTGGCTGTCCCCTCGAGGACGTAGACGAACTCTTCGCCCGGATGCGTGTGCCGCGGCGCGGCGCCGCCCACGGCAAGTTCGGCCTGCACCATAACGCCCTCGTGCCCAGGCGCGGTGGTCAGGGCGTGCGTCTGCAGCACCGTGCGCTTGAGCGGGGACGGCGCCCCCTGCGCGCCGCTGGTGGAAGCCGCGACGGAGAGGGCACAGCACAGGGCGAAGGAGGAGGCGCGCATACGGAACTCGCAGGGGGAGAAGGAGTGGATGCTCGCGCCGAACCGCGGCGCGCGCAAGCGGGAATGAGAGGTTGAAGCGATATTAGCCGCGGGCACGTAGTATCGTCCGTCTGCCGTCTGCCGTCTGCCGTCTGCCGTCTGCCGTCTGCCGTCTGCCGTCT
>CAYQCP010000027.1:0-40688 GCA_964416005.1 uncultured Gemmatimonas sp. | reverse complement strand
CGGTGCCCGATCGTTTCGGCGCGCAGGCGGCCGCGCTCGTGGAAGCGGCGACGCCGCGTCCGGCGACGCGCCCGGCTCCCGCCGGTTTGGCGCGCGACACGCGCGCGCAGGCCGCGGGAGCGGTGGCGGTGCTGCTCATCAGCCAGGACGTGATTCCGCCTGCCACGGTGACGGCGGCGTGGACCAAGCGCGGCGCGATGCAGCCCGCACCGGCGGCCGCCACGGCCATCGCGGCCGGTGCGATCACCCGTCCGGCAGCCGCCCGGCTCTTCGGCAAGGGCGTGGACCAGTTGCGCGTGGGGGACGCAGGTCAGCCCGTGTCGGCGCAGTGGTCGTACGACTGGAAGATGTCGGACACGCCGGCGCGCAACGTCGTGGCCATCAAGCCCGGCGCCGACCCGGCCCGCGCCGCGGAGTATGTGCTGATCGGGGCGCACAACGACCACATGGGGACCACCGCCGCCGTGGACCACGATTCGCTGCGTGCGGTCAACATGGTCACGCGCCGGCAGGGGGCCAACGACCCCGTCTGCCGCCCGACGGCCGATCAGCAGCGTCGCATCGACTCGCTCATCGCGCGCGCGCGCGCGATCCGGCCGGTGCGACGCGACACGATCATGAACGGCGCCGATGACGACGGCTCGGGCACCGTGGCGCTCCTCGAGATCGCCGAGCAATTCGCGGCCGAGCGGCCCGCCCGCTCCATCATCTTCGTCTCCCATCAGGGCGAGGAGGCCGGCATGCTCGGCTCGCGGTGGTTCGTCGAGCACCCCACCGTGCCGCTCAAGGACATCGTGGCGGCGCACAACATCGACATGCTGGGCAAGGGGCGGGTGGAGGAGGTGAAGTTCGGCGGCCCCGCGAGCATCCAGACGCTCGGAGCGCGACGGCTGTCGCGGGAGTTCGGCGACGTCATCGACAGCGTCAACGCCGTGCGCGCCGAGGTGATGGCCATCGACAAGACGTGGGACGTGACGGCCAACCCGATGAATCGCTTCTGCCGGAGCGACCAGGTGAACTACGTGGTGAACAACGTGCCGGTCACGTACTTCTCGCACGGGTACTCGCTCGATTATCACCAGCCCACCGACGAGCCGCAGTACGTCGACTACGAGCACTCCGCGCGGTCGAGCCGCTTCATTCACGACGTCATGATGGCGCTGGCGACGCGAAAGACGCGGCGGGGGATCACCGGAAACGACCCGGCGTACCCGCGCTGCCGGTAGGAAGGGGCGACGCTGAACAACGGATTGAGGATTTGGACTCAGGATTCCGATGAATGACTTCGATGAAGGACGGCGACCAGCGATGAGACGATCGCTGGTCGCCGTCCTATATCGCGATCCTGAATCGAAATCCTAGGTCCAGATCACCAATCGTAGGCCGCGCGTGGCAGTCTACTTGATCTTCGCCGCGGCCTTGAACTTCGCGCGGATGTTGAGGAGCGCGTCCGCCGAGTCGGCGTTCTTCTTGGCGATGTCCTCGAGCAGGGTGAGCGCGACGCCGTCGTCCTCGACCAGGGTTGGCTCGGGTCCCAGGCGGTGGCCGAAGCCCGTGTGGCGGCCTGGATCGATGGCCATCTCGTTCTTCAGCGCGATGTCGTCCGCGCCGTAGCGAACGCGCACGACGCAGAACTTCTTGCCGGCCTTTTCCATGTATCCGAAGCACAGGCCGTCGGCGCTCGCCGGCCACGCGGGGATGTCGTGGACCTTGCCGTCGGTTCCCTCGAAGGAGGAAAACCCGGGGGTGACGCGGCCGAAGTTGCGCTCGAAGCCGCCGTGGTATATCAAGCAGTGTCGCATGGATGGGGGGAAATGGGTTGGCACAAACTTGCCGCACGGCACAGTGGATGACAACCCGTCCCTGTCCCTGTCTGTCCCTGTCCCTGTCCCCGATGCCGGAGCGACGAGGTTCAGGCCGCGAGCGTTTCGAGGATCATCCCGGACAGATCCTCGAACGTGAACGGCTTCGGAAGGAACTTCGCCGCTTCGGGGATCTCGAACACCGACCCAGCCGCATCCCCGCCATACCCGGACGTGAACAGCACCTTGGTGGCGGGTCGAGCGACCGCCAGCCGCTCCGCAAGGTGCACGCCGCTCATTCCCTGCATCACGAGATCAGTGAGTACGAGGTCTACCCGCCCGGGGTGCTCCGCGAGTACGCGAAGGGCCTCATTACCGCCCGCGGCGACCAGCGTGGTACAGCCGAGCCGCTTGAGCATCGTGGCGGTCAGGCGCCGCAGGTAGTCGTCGTCCTCCACCACGAGAATGACCGCTCCATCAACCGTTCGCGCGGGCTTCGGGGCGGCTGGCGCCGGGGCGATGGCGGGCGCCTCGACGCCCGGAAAATGGCTCCTGAACGTCGTGCCCTCGCCAGGCGCGCTGTAGACCGAGATGCTGCCGCCGCTCTGCTTCACGATGCCAAACACGGTTGCCAGGCCGAGGCCGGTTCCCTTGCCCGGTTCCTTGGTGGTGAAAAAAGGTTCGAAGATCCGCTGCTGGGTCGCCATGTCCATTCCACCACCGTCGTCGCTCACGACAAGCGCCACGTGCGCTCCCGGCGCCGTACCGGGGTGACCTGCGGCGTAGGCCTCGTCGACCATCACACGCTCGGTCGCGATGGTCAGGGTGCCGCCACCGGGCATGGCGTCACGGCCATTCACGGCGAGATTGAGGAGGACCTGCTGCAGTTGCGTCTCGTCCACGAAGATGTGGTCGAGTGCCGGCTCAAGCTGCAGCGAGATGCGCACGTGCTCGCCGATCAGTCGGCGCAGCATCGGCAGTGTGCTGTCAATCACACCGTTGAGGTTCGACACCTTGGGCTGCAGCACCTGCCGGCGACTGAACGCGAGCAGGTTTCGCGTCAGGTCGGCCGCCCGCAGCGCGGTCTGCCGAATGAGGGCAAGCTCCTCGCGCTGTTCGTCGCTTGCCATTCCATGCTGGGCCGCGAGGTCAGCCGTACCCAGAATCACGGTTAACAGGTTGTTGAAGTCATGGGCCACACCACCCGCGAGCTGTCCCACGGTCTCCAGGCGTTGCGCGTGCGCGAGCTCCGAAGCCAGCTCCACCTGGCGCGAGATGTCGGCGGTGCTGCCAACCACGCGGATCGCCCGGCCGTCCTCGCCACGCACGACGAAGGCCCGCTCCTTCACTGTGGCGTGCGAACCGTCGGCGCGAAGAAACCGATACTGTGATTCCCACAGCGTGACGGGCGGAACGAGCGCGGCGTCGAGCTCCCGCCTCACGCGGTCCCGGTCGTCCGGGTGGATGTGCGAGATCCACCAGCCTCTCGTCGGCGCGTCGTTGACGCCGTAGCCAAGATGGCTCGGCCAGTCCTTGGAGCGCCAGACGTCCTCGGAACCGACGTGCCAGTCCCAGACGACGTCGCTCGTGGCGGCGGCGGCGAGCCGGAAGCGCTCCTCGCTCTCGGCAAGCGCGGCGGCCATTCGTCGGCGTTCGGTAATGTCCTTGACGGCGGCGATGAAATGCGTGGGCTCCCCTGCGCCATGCCGCACCACAGAGACGGTCAAGTTCACCCAGAGTTCCGTGCCATCCTTGCGCACGAAGCGCTGGTCGATCGAGTAGTTGTTCAGCACCGCATCGAGCGCCTGCCTGGCCAGCGCCCTGTTGGTCTCGAGGTCGTCCGGATGCGTGATATGCCGAACCCGGAGCGTCTCGAGCTCCCCGCGGTCGTACCCAAGCAGATCGGCGAGCTGCTGGTTGACGCGCAGGAACCGTCCGTCCGGCGCGTTGAGCGCCAGCCCGATGGCGGTCTGCTCGAAGGCGGCGCGGAGCTCGTCGTCGCTGCGGCGCGCGGCCTCAGTGGCGACGGTACGCGCGACCGCCTCGCGATTGAGTGCCAGCAGGGTCCAGAGGAGCGCGAGAAACGCGAGCACGCCGATGATCGGCAACACGACAAACGCATTCCGGGCAGCGGTTGCCGCCGCCGCGTCCTGTTCGCGCATCAGACGCAGCACGTGAGCATCAAGCAGCGTGACCCGGCTGCGGATGCCGTCTGCCGCCGTCACGTCGTTCTGGTCGACGGGTAGCGCCGCGCGCTTGCCAAGCGCATCGCGCCGCGCGATGACGTCGCGCGCGTGCGCCGCCTGCGTCGCGATCAGGGAGTCCATCGGACCCTCCACCCAGCGCAGGGGCTGCCCCGCAACCAGTCGGCGCAGGGCGTCGAGCGCCAGCGGTACGCGCCGTGCCGCCGCGTCGTGCACCGAGCGGTAGGGCTCGGCCCCGGTGAGCGCGAAGGCATGCGCCGCAGACTCGACGTCGTGCACGGCGGACAGCAGCTCACTGCCGCGAAAGCGCACTTCATTGAGCGCTTTCATCGTGCTCGTCGCTTCGTCCAGGTCCTCGGTCACGTGGTACGTGGCACCGACGAGGGCTGCCGTCGCCGCGAGAACGCCACCGAGCGCGATGGACGCGACGCGGTCGAGCGCCCAGCGACGACCGGCACGTCGCCACGCGGCGGCAAATAGCCCTGCGCCGAGCGCCATGAGGCCAACGCTCGCATGCACGGAACCACCTGCCAGCGTCCCCCAACGCTGCACGGCCGAGATCTCCGTGGCGTAGCTGAGCCAGGCGGCGAGGCCGATAACAAAGACCACGGACGCCCCACCCTTGGTCACGGACCAGCCGGTTCGCCACGCGCGTTCATCACCCCGTCGCAGCAGCTGCAGGAGCGTCAGGCCGGCGACGGTGAGCGCGATGGCGGTATTCAACGCCATGCGGCCCGGGTGGGCGGGAGCGCCCACGTGCGGTTCGGTGACCAGTAACTGGTCAATGCCGAGGTCCCAGCCGACCAGGTGTTCACTCAGGCTCAACGCGCCGATGGCGGCGACGGCCGCCGCGGCAGCCATGGCCCCGGCACGGGCCATGCCGTCTCCGCTCCCATGGCGGGCGATGTGAAGGAGGGCCAGTCCGCTGAGCAGGAAGCCGGCGGCAACGTTCGCCTTCATGGTCGGGTAGTCGGGAAAGACGCTCGTCAGCACGGCGAGATCCAGCGCCCAACCGGCGAGCACGAGCACGCCGAGCGTCATGCAGAGCACCGCGCTGCCGGCGGCGAAACGCGCGGCCGGCGGGGCCGGCGGGGCAGCGCCTCCAGCGACGCCATCGCGGCTCTGCGGATCCGGCTTCAACAGCGAGCGCAGGCGCTTCATGCGTCCGTCACGTCGGCGCGCGCGCCGGGCAAGGGCGCGAACAGCGACTCGATCACTTCCGGGAGCCGCGTTGCGAATTCGGTCTTGCAGACGAACCCATCGGCCAGCGCCTCCTTGGCCGCCGCCCGATACTCCGGGTCGTCGTGCTGCGAGACGACGATCACGCGTGGTGCGCGCATGGACCACTTCAGGAACGCGGTGGCGGCGAGACCGCTCATTCCCGACATCAGGATGTCCATGAGCACGAGGTCGGGGCCCAGTTGCCGTGCGAGCTCAATGCCCTCGGCGCCGGACGAAGCCGTGCCGACGACCTGCACCCCGGGCAGGCGCGCGAGGAACTGACACGCCGAGCGGCGAAAGACGGCGGCGTCGTCAACGACGAGTACGCGGATGGTTGTCATGAGGACAACCTCTCGCCGTCAGCGCGCCGCGACCATTGGGAGTTCCCCGAGCCCGCGCGCCCGCGGCCTCAGGGCGCCTCGGGGAGTCCCCGAGCCGACGGTCGCGCGGCCGTCAGCGCGCGCGCGGGGCAGGCGGTGAGGACTACGCCTCCGGCGAGACGAGTCCCCGGCGGACCGCGTACCGCACGAGCCCCGGCACATCATGGATGCCGAGACGCTCCATCAACTGCGCGCGGTGGGTCTCCGCGGTCTTGACGCTGATCTTCAAGCGTCCTGCGATCGCCTTGGTGTTGAGCCCTGTCGCGATCAGGCACAGCACCTCGCGCTGGCGCGGCGTGAGGGGATCGCCCTCGGCGATCGGCGTACTCGTGCGCCCCAGGTACGCGTCGATCACGCGCTGCGAGATCACGGGGCTCAAGTAGGTCTTACCCCGCCGTACCTCGAGCAGGGCGCGGTCCAGTTCCTCGGCGGCGGCGTCCTTCAGGAGGTAACCGGCGGCGCCACTGCGAAGCGCCGCCAGGACGTACTCCTCGTTGGCGTGCATGGACAGAATGACGACGCGGACGGCGGGATACTCGCGCGCGACCTGAGCCGCGAGGTCAAGGCCGCTCGGTTGCCCCATGGCGATGTCGGTGAGCAGCAGGTCGGGCTTGAGGTCGCGCACGAGGGCGAAGGCGGCGCGGCTGTCGCCGGCCTCGCCAACCACGTTCGTGTCCGGCATGCTCTCGAGGAGCAAGCGGATTCCCGCGCGTACCAGGGCGTGGTCGTCGGCGAGCACGATGCGCAGTGGATTCATGCCGTCTCCTCGGCGAGCGATGAGAGAATCGGTACCCAGAAGCAAACTTCCGTCCCTCTCCCGGGCGCGGTGATCCATGTCACACCGCCGCCGGCGAGGGTCGCGCGCTCCTCCATGCTCATGAGCCCCATGCTCCCGCCTTCCCGCGCGCGCTGTCGCGCCGCGGGCTCATCAAAGCCCAGGCCGTCGTCGCGGACGGTCACCGCCAAGCGGTCCGTGGTGTGCACGATGGAGATCACCGCCTGCCGGGCGTGGGCGTGGCGCACGGCGTTGTTCAACGCCTCCTGCGCGATGCGGAAGCAGGCCGTCTCAATCGGTGTGGCCAGCCGCTCGAGCGGGCTGTCCGACTCCACGACGACGCGAAGTCCAGCCCGTTGGCTGACCTGGTCGGCGAGCCAGCGGAGGGCGGGGAGCAGCCCCAGGTCGTCGAGCAGCGGCGGGCGCAGGGTCAAGCTGAGCGACCGCGTGTTCTGGAGCGCCCGATCCACCATCTCCGCGCACTCTGCCAGTTGCGTCGCGGCGGGCGCGGGGAATCGCTGGAGGGTCTGCAGGTTGATCTTGATGGCCGACAGCGACTGCCCGAGCTCATCGTGCAGTTCGCGGGCCAGGTTGCGCCGCTCGGCTTCCTGGATCTCCAGCAGCCGGCCGGAGAGCGTCTGCAGCCGGGCGTTGCTCGCAGCGAGGCGCTGCTCGGCCGCTTTGCGGTCCGAGATGTCAATCAATGTGGTGAGGTGACAAGCCTCCCCATTCACGGCAATGGGCCGAGACGAGAAGAGCAGGTGCACCGTTGCGCCGGAGCGGTTCACGGCGGACAGCTCTTCGTTGGTCAGCCCGCCGACCGCGAGCTGCCGCTGAATGAGTTTGGCACGCTGGTCTGGTGTGAGGATCCCCAGCTCGGTGGAACGGCGGCCGATCACCTCGTCACGTCGGAACCCGAAGGTCCGAAGAAAACTCTCATTGACGTCGAGGAGCATCCCGTCCGCAATGCGCGTGATCGACAACGCCGCCGGACTGCTGTGAAACGCGTCGCTGAATTTCTGCTCTTCCTGCCGGAGCACCTCCTCCGCCTGTTTGCGCTCCGTGATGTCGCGGGCAATGCCGAACAGGCCCATGACCTGGCCGAGGGAATCGCGCACCGGTCCCTTCACTGAGAGAAAGGTCTGCCGCACGCCGTGAAGCGTGACGGACTCCTCGTACGTTCGCGGCTCGCCAGCCTCCATGACTTGGCGGTCGCCTTCCATCACGGCGCGCGCCTCGTCCATTGGAAACAGGGCACTGTCATCCCGGCCCAGAATCTCGGCAGGCGGGATCCCGGTCATGCGAGCGGCGGCGGAGTTCACCAGCAGATACCGGCCTTGTCTGTCCTTCACGTAGACCGCGTCCGGCGTGCCCTCCGTGACGGACCTCAGCAACGCCTCTCCCTCGCGCAACGCCCGTTCTGCCGCCCGCCGAGCGGTGACGTCTTGCACCGTGCCGGCGACGCGCTTGCGTCCGCCGCCTCCGTCACTCAGCAGTTCACCGCGCGCGCTGAGCAAGCGAACGGAGCCGTCGGGCAGGACGGTGCGGTACTCGAGTGCGCCGGGTGAATCTCCCGCCAGCAGGGCGACAAACCACCGCCGCATCGCCGGGCGGTCCTCCGGATGCAGGAGGCCAAGAAACGACTCGACCGTCGGAGTGAAGGTCTCTCTATTGACGCCGTAGATGCGATAGGTCTCGTCCGACCAGTGCGCGGGGCTTTTCACATCGCTGAGCCAGGAGCCAACCTGCGCGATGCGCTGCGAGTCGACGAGGAGATCTCGCTCCTCGCGCAACGCACGGAAGCCCCCACGAATGAGGAGGCCAAGGCCGGCCGTCGTGGCGAGACTGGCAAGGCCCCCGACCAAAATGAACCCGAGGGCCTGACGGGATGTCGATTCGGAACGCCGCTCGCGCGCGCGGAGCAACTTCGCCTGCTCCGCAGTCATCAGCGCAATCGCCGTGCGTATGGAATCCTGTGCCGACTTGCTGGCAACCCAGGCGGCGGAATCCCGCATGGCGCGAGGACCGATCGCGCGCCGTCGCCGCACACGATCCTCCGCGAGCGAGAGCCGCCGCGCGACCAGCGACTCAAGACGCGGAAGGCGCTGCTGCTGGGCGGAGTCCCGTACCAGCGCGCGCAGCACGGCGAGTTGTGCCGGCAGGCGGCGCTTCCCCGCGTCGTACGGCTCGAGAAACGCCTCCAGTCCCGTCAGAGCGAAACCCCGTGCGCCGCTCTCAACGTCAATCGTCGACGCCAGCACGGCGAGCAGCTGCCGATCGACGATGCGCGTGTGTGTCACCCACTCCACGCTGGTACGCAGGTCTCGAATGGCGAGCATCGCGGTGGTGGACGAGCCCACCAGCACCACGAAAGCCACCCAGATCCCGGCGAGGATGCGGCGCTTGAGGTTTCCTTTCACTCGTTGGTCTCCGTGTGCACTGGCCACTCGGGACGCCTGCCGGTCTCGACGGTTTGGGGACGCGCTGCATCATGAACGTACTGCGGACCGCGGTGAATGTCAGGCGTTCGAACAGGCGTTCGAACAGTGTCGGCCGTCGAGCTTCCGGATTAGCATTACGAAACGCCACGAACGGGTAGCCGCCTCGGCACCAAGGAGCGCACACGACCACGCAGCCATTTCTCGACGATGCGCTCCGTGCGCGCCTGCGCGACCTCTGCGCGGCGGGATGGGAGTTCTTCGAGCGGTTCGACCGCACGGTGCGCGAGCGCGGATTCCACGCCTTCATCGCCTCCGAGTACGAAGTCGTGCAGGAGGCGCTGATCGCGCACCGCGCGCCGGGTCTCACCTTCATCGAGCTCGGATCGGCGTCCGGCGTCATCACGATCATGGCCGACCTGCTGGGGTACGACGCCTGCGGCATCGAGATCGACCACGCGCTGGTGGCCACCGCGCGCGATCTGGCGCGACGCTTCGACTCGAAGGCGCGCTTCGTGTCCGGGAGCTTCTTCCCGGCGGGTTACAAGTACCGCGCCGCCGACGGCGAGGTGCGCACCGGCACGCTCGGCGAGGGCACGTCGGGCTACCTCGAGTTGGGACGCGCGCTCGACGACTTCGACGTCGTGTTCGGCTACCCGTGGGGCGGGGAGGAGCCGGTGCTGCTCGACCTCATGAAGCGGTACGGCAACCCCGAGTCTCTGCTGCTGATGCACAGCGTGAACGACGGGGTGCTGGCGTACCGCGGCGGCAAGCGGGTGTAGCGCCGCAGCCCGTTCGGCTGGCCACGGCACCCGCGAGAATCACCGCCGCCTACTTCAGCGGCGGCGGCACCCGCTTCTTGGTCGCCTGCTCGAACGCGTACGCCAGTTCGATGAGCCGCGGTTCGCTGCACGCCACACCGGTGAAGCCCACCCCGTACGGCGATGGCTTGGCGTCGAAGCCCGGCGGGAAGGCCGGCGTTGGCGCGTTGGGGATCGTGCCAAACGGCACGAGCACCGTGGGGTACCCCGGCTTGGCGGCGATGGACGCGCTCGACGGGCCCGGGAAGAGCAGCGCATCCAGCTGGCGTTCCTGCATCACCTGCGCGATGCCGCGCGTCCCGCCGAGTTCGACGTCCTTGGCCCGGTCGGCCTCGTACTTCGCCCGGTCGGCGATCGTGTCCTGCTCGTCGGAGATGTCGAGCAGCGACTGGCCGTACTTGATGGCGCCGCGCGGCGCATTCTGCAGGTTGAAGTAGCGCAGGTCGGTGAGCGTCTTGATGGGCGTCGCGTTGCCGAGCGAGCGGAGCCACGCGTTGAAGTCGCGCTTCATCCCGTAGGCGAGCACGGTGGAGCAGTTGGCGTTGTGTCCCTTCCGCTGGCCGATGCTGCCGCACGTTCCCCAGAGGAGGAAGTTCTTCGTCGAGTCGGTGCTCACGATGCTCGGGATGTTCGCCGAATCGACGATGACCGCGCCCTCCTTGCGCAGGATCTCGATCACGTCCTTCATCATCGCCGCCTGCGTCGCGTCGAGTCCGCCGCGCGGACGGCCGGCGCCGGCGACGGCGAGGGGCTCGTAGAACGACGCGCGCGGGATGCCGATGCGTGCGCCCCTGAGTGCGTCGCGCTTCAGGTGCGGGCGGTAGTCGCGATTCGGCGGGGGCGTACACGTCCGAGTCGCGGGGTCGTTTGGATCGGGCTGCGCCCCTTCCATCGCGCCGAGCATGATCGCGGCATCCTCGACCGTGCGCGCCATCGGCCCGGGGGTGTCCTGGTCGGCCGTGATCGGGATCACGCCGTAGCGGCTGATGCGTCCGACCGTCGGCTTGATGCCGGCGAGCATGTTCTGGTTCGTCGGGCTCAGGATCGACCCCGACGTCTCGGTGCCGACGCTCGCCGCCCAGAAGCTGGCGGCGGTGCCGATGCCCGAACTGGAGCCGCCGGTGAACAGCGCCGGCCGTCCGTCATTGAAGCCGGCGCGCGGGTCGGTGCGCGGATCATACGGATTCAACCCGTACCCGCCCAGCGCGCTGTAGTTGGAGGGCATCGGCGTGGGGCTGCCAGCCACCCAATTCGCGAGCTCAGTCATGACGGTCTTTGCAATGATGATGGCGCCCGCATCCTTCAGCAGCGTCGTGAGCGTGGCCTCGTAGGGCGGCACGAGGTCCTTGAACGCCAGCGCGCCGCCCGTGGTCGGCATATTGGTGGTGTGGATGTTGTCCTTCAGCGCCACCGGGATGCCGTGGAGCGGGCCCCGCACCTTGCCCTGCGCCCGTTCGCGATCGAGAGCGTCCGCCTCGGCGAGCGCGCTCCGGCTCACGGTCAGCGTGGCGTTGACCTGCTTGTCGTACGTCGCGATGCGCGCCAGGTAGAGCAGCACGAGTTCGCGCGACGTCAGGCGTCCGTCGGTGAGCGCGGCCTGCAGCTGCGGGATGGTGGCCTCCACGACATCGAACGGCGCGCGCGCCGGCGGCGCGGCAGGCCGCCGCTGCGCGAGCGCAGGCGTGGCGAGGACGGCGGTGAGCGTCACGAGGAGTGCGAGCGCGCGATGGGTCATGGCAGTGGCGGCGTGGGGGGAAGACGGTGCGGGTAGGCAGAAGATGCAGCGTGCGAGCGGCGGCGGAAAGGACGCGCGTGCGCCGGCGTCCAGTGCGGACCGCGCCCCCAAGCGAATGGTCGGCGGTGCAGCGCCACGAAGCGCCCGTCCTCCCGCGCGCCTAGCGAACGGCGGGCACGACCCACCGCGCGCGCGCGGCCGGATCCCACGTCGGGCGCTTCGCGGTGCCCACCACGTCGTTGGCGACGTAGAAGATCATGCGCAGTGCGCGGACGGCCGCGTCGGCGTTCAACAGCCCTACGGCATCGCGCGCCGTGTGGACGTCGCCGTGCGATCCGTTGAAGAAGAACAGGCTGGGCACGCCGAGCTTCGCGAAGCTGTAGTGGTCCGACCGCGTGAAGTACGTGCCGTTCCACGGGTCGTTCACGAGGCGCATGCCGACCTCCGGGTGCGCCCGCGTCATGCGGTCAGTGACATCACCCAGGGTGCTGTAGGTCTTGCCCACCACGACGAGGCTGTCCGTCGCGTTGCGGCCGATCATGTCGATGTTCAGCACGGCGACGGCCTGCGACAGCGGCCGGGACGGTGACTTCGCGAAGTAGGCGCTGCCCCAGAGGCCGCGCTCCTCGCCGGAAAAGAGGGCGAAGATGATGGTGCGCGCCGGTCGCCGCGGCAGCGCGGCGAACGCGCGGGCCAGTTGCAGCACACCAACTGTGCCGGATCCGTTGTCGTTGGCGCCGTTGCAGGTGGAATCGGCGCCGCTTGCCGCGCAGTTCTGTCCGCCACCGGTCACTCCGACCGCATCCATGTGCGCGGCGATGATGATGTACTCGGCGCGGAGGGTCGCGTGGCTCCCCTCGAGGATGCCGATGGTGTTCGGCGGTGTCGAGGTCACGACGCCCTGCGGCGTCGTGACGGGGTAGCGTTGGATGAATCCACCCGCATCCCCGCCTGCCACGAGGCCGAGGCTGCGGAACGACTCGGCGGCGAACGCCGCCGTGAGTTCCAGCTCGGGGCTGGGCGTGGCACGACCGCGCATGGAGTCATCCGCGATGATCCAGACGAGGCGCGAAAACTCGGCGGCGGTGATGGACTCGGCCGATTGGCGAAGGGCCTGTGCGTCGATTTGCAGCGAGGCGGGCGCGGTGGAGGGATCGGCGCACCCGAGCGCGAGCCCGGCGACTAGTGCCGCCACGCTCCGGGCCGTTCGGCCGAGACCGCGCACGCTGGCCGCGCTCATGATTGTGAAGGCCCCGACGAGAAGCGCGCGCGAATGGCGTCGCTGACGCGCGTGAGTCGCCCGGTTTCCCGGTTGATGGGGCACCAGACGGTGCGCGCCCGCGCGAGCAGCTTGCGGTCGGCGTTGCGGACGATCTCCGTATGGCGCTCGAAGCGGTGCGAGTCCGCGGTCCCCACCCAGGTGCGTGCGATGATGCCATCGCCGGGGAGGGCAGGGAGCTTGTAGTCGATCTCGTGCCGCACGGCGACCCACGCGACCTCGGCCTGCTGTTCGGTGGTGGCGGCGGTGGACCAGTGCGCGATGGCGACGTCCTGCACCCAGCGCAGGTAGACGACGTTGTTCACGTGCCCCAACTCGTCAATGTCCTCGGGGACGATGACACGAGGCAGTTCGAAGACCTCTTGGGGCATCAGTAGAGCCGCTCCAGCCAGGCGACCGCGTCGAAGCCCGCGTCGAAGCTCAGCACGCTGTTGACGCCCCGTCGCTTCATCACCGCGACATGCAGCGCGTCGCGCGCCGACATCTGCGCGCGAGTGGCCAGCACATCGCGCGCGTTGCTCACGTCGATGGCCTCGATGGGGAAGATCTCGTCCACAAGGCCAAGGAGGACGTCGAGCGCCGGCTGGATGGCGTCGGGGCGGCGAATGGCCACGTAGCGGTGCAGAATCTCCTGCATCACCTCGGCGCTGGTGACCAGGCGTTCGCCGCGGTTGATGCTGCGCTCCACGACCGTGCGCGCCGCATCCTTGTTGGGGTGCGGCGCGCCGACGAGGTACATGGGAATATTGGAGTCGACGAAGATCATGGCTCGCTCCCGAGGTAGCCGCGTTCGATCTCGGCGAGCATGCAGTCAATGTCGCCGGTCGGGTAGGCGTGCCGTGCGGCCTCGCGGACGGCGGCGAGCTTGCGTCGCGGGTCGATGACCGGCTCGTCGCGTCGGGCCGCGCGCAGCGCCTGCCGCACCCACTCGGCCACTGTCATGTGGTGGCGACGGGCGATGCGGCGGATCTCGGCGAACTCGGCCTCGTCGAGGAGGACCTGCAGGCGATGACTCATAGGGATGAGTATAGCAGGCATATGATCAGGAGTAAAGAGGGGGAGGACGGGGGATGGAGGGATCCTGTGTCGGAGTGGCGGCCGGAGCGCCATCTTTCCGGCGCACGCGGACCATTCGGTCCACGAAACGCCCCGCCGGCCCCGTGCGTAGTTTCTCCGGTAGCCCGCGACGTCTTTCTCGAGGCCCCGATGCCCCAAGCCACCGTTGAAGCCCCCCAAGCTGGAACCCCGGTCGCTCCCGCGCGCACGGCGCCGACCGCCACCGAGATGTATGAGGCGGCGCGGCTCGCGCGCGGCGAGCTGCGCAGCCAGCGCGAGGTACTGGTCAGCGATCGCCGTCGCATCCGCGAGCAGCTCAACGGCGCGACGAACGAAGTCGACCGGAAGTCGCTCGAGGGACGACTCGTCGCGACCGACGCGCGGATTGCCGACGTCGAGAAACAGCTCGCGGCGGCGGACCTGCAGGTCGCGACCAGCGCGGCGGTGCCGGGCGTGATCATACAACCGCCCAGCAACAGCCCGGATCCCGAGGAGATCGTCGCGATGGGGATGGGCTTCTCGATGATCCTGCTTCTACCGATCGTCATCGCGTACTCGCGCCGCCTCTGGCGGCGCTCCGCGGCGCCGCCGGCGCTGCCGCCCGAGTTCAACGACCGTATGTCGAATCTCGAGCGCGGCATCGAGGCGGTGGCGATCGAGGTGGAGCGCGTGGGCGAGGGACAGCGGTTCGTGACGCAGCTGCTGGCCGACGCGGACCAGCGGCGGCAGGTGCAGGCGCTCCCGCTGGAGTCAGGGAAGGGCGGGCGGGAACTGTAGCAGCCGGTCTCAGTATCCCCGTGCGCGGTCAACCACCCAGTGGGGCAGGCGTCCGCGCTCGAGATCGGCGAGGCACTCAAGGAAACCGTCCACGGCACCTGTGACCGTCGTGGGACCCGAGCAGTGCGGGGAGATCAGCACGCGCGGATCGTCCCACAGCGGGGACGATGCGGGCAGCGGCTCGACGGCGAAGACGTCGAGCGCGGCGGCGCGCAGCCATCCGCGATCCAGCGCCTCGGGCAGCGCGGCTTCCTCCACCACCGATCCACGCCCCGCGTTCAGCAGGACCGCGCCGCGACAGCGCTCCATCACCGCACGGGAAAACAGGCCGCGCGTGGCCGGCGTGTCGGGGAGCGCCAGCACGATCCAGTCGGCCTCGCCGACCAGCGCGGGGAGCGCGTCCACCGTGTGCACGGTGCGAAATCCCGGTTGCGCAGCGCCACCACTCCGCGACACGCCGGTGACGACAACCCCGTTCGCGGTGAGCGCGTCCGCGATGGCGCCGCCGACGTCGCCGGTGCCCACCACCAGCGCGCGGGTGCCCGCCACCCGCGCCGCGTCGCGCGGGGCCCACCGGCGCTCCCGCTGCGCGGCCGCAAGTTCCGCAAGCTGCTGCTGCACGGCGAAGATGCGAGCCATGGCCCACTCGGCGATGGCGGGCCCGAACGATTCGGGTGTACGAGTCAGGAGGATGGCGGGGTCGAGCGCGGGCGGCGCAAGCCACGAGTCGACGCCGGCGCCCGTGCAATGGACCCAGCGGACGCCGCCGAGCGTCGTCGCGCGCGGGGGGCGCTTGAAGCCCACGTACGCATCGGCCCAGGCGAGGTCCGTCTCCGTCACCTCGGTATGCGCCGCATCGCGAACGGACAGGTCGGGGCGCCGCGTGCGCAGCGCCGCGACGATCTCGGCGTGCGACCGCGTCGCGACGAGGACGCGGCGTGGTGGCGAGAGGAGGATCCCACCCGGTTCCCCAGCGCGCGCCGTCATTCGGAGAGAAGCACGACGCGGTGCCGGTTCCAGCCCGCGAGCCACGCGTCGAACTGATCGGCCGGCATCGCGCGCGCGATGAAGTTGCCCTGCCCGATGTCGCATCCCATCGTGCGCATCAGCTGCCAGTCGCTCAGCACCTCGACGCCTTCGGCCACCGACGTGAGGCCGAGCTGGCGCGCCATGACGAGGCTCGCGTCGACCATGGCACGCGCCGACGGATCCCGGTCGGCGCCGTGCACGAAGCTGCGGTCGATCTTGAGCTCGACAAAGGGGATGTTCCGGAGCCGTGTCATCGTGGAATCGCCGGTGCCGAAGTCGTCGATGGACAGGCCGATCTGCTTGAGGCGCAGGCGCGTGAGCGTGTCGAGCACCAGCACCGTGTCCGTCAGGAGTCGGCCCTCGGTGACCTCAAGCATGATCTGCTTGTTCGGCACACCCGCAGCGCGACCGGCCCGATCCACGACGTCGGGAAAGTCGAGCGACCGCAGGTTGTCCATGGACACATTGACCGCGACGGTGAGCGTCGGGCCCTCGTCCATCCAGCGCCGCGTCTGACGCAGCGCATCCAGGAGCACCATGCTGGTGAGCGTGTCGATGAGCTGGTGCTCTTCGGCGACCGCGATGAACTGCTCCGGATACACGAGTCCGTCCATGGGGTGCTGCCAGCGCACCAGCGTCTCGACACCGACGACGGTCCCCGTCGCCAGCGCCACCTTGGGCTGGTAGTAGTTCACCAGCTGACCGCCGGCCATGGCGGCCGCGAGCTCGTCCGGTCCGTACGCCTTCCCGATGGGCCGCGGCGGAAGCTTCGGTGCGAGCATGGCCTCGAGCAAGCACCGCAAGGCGTCGGGCTGGACGGGTTTCAGCAGGGCGCCGAGGACGTGCAAGGCGTGCGCCGTCGCGAGGCGGGACGCCGTCTGCACGATGCGCTCGTCCTCGCCGCTGACGAAGATGATGCCGCCGGCAAACTTGAGGCGTGCGAGGTGACGCACGAGCTCGATGCCGTCCATTTCGGGCATCTGCAGGTCAAGCAGGATCACATCCGCCGCCGCGGCATCCCGTTCCAGCGCCTGCACGGCGTGCGCCGCCTGCACGTGCGCGGTGATCTCGGCATAGCCGAGCGCGCGAAGCTGGTGCCCGACCAGTCGGAGGGCAAAGGGTTCGTCGTCGATGACGAAGATCTTCATGCGCCGGCCGCCGTCGCAGCGTCGGGGTCAGGCCGATGCCAGATGGGCGGCGATCGCACGCTCCACGTGCGCGAGCTCCGCAACGAAGCGCCGGTGGGCATCGGCCACCATGCCGGCATCGCCGAGCTTTCCCGCCTTCTCCAGTTCCGCGCACAGGTCGCCGAGGGGAAGTGCGCCCACGGCGCGCGACGAGGATTTCAGCCGATGGGCGGTGGTGCCAGCCAGCGTCAGGTCGCCAGCGGCGATCGCCCGTTGGATCTCCTCCGCCGCGGCGCGGGCGGAGGCCTGGAAGTCGGCGACGAACTCCCGGATCACGGCAGGATCGTCGCCGACCAGGCCGGCCAGCACGGCCAGCTCGAGATGCGTCGGCGCTTGCATGGGGTTCGGATTCACGGTGGTCTCTGGTGTCGGCGTTGCGTCGCGGCGTGGTCCGGTCGCGGCGGTCGCCTCGGGAGGATGCGGGGCCTCGGTGCCCACGGGAGGAATGTACTGATCGAGCATCTCGCGAAGCCGATCCAGCGGCACGGGCTTCGTGAGGTAGCCATCCATGCCGGCGGCGGTGGCGCGCGCCGCCTCGCCGCGCAACGCGTTCGCCGTCAGCGCCACGATCGGCAGGTAGCGCGACGACGGCTCCTCGGCACGGATGCGTTGTGTGAGGGTGTAGCCGTCGAGTTCGGGCATGTGGAGGTCGGTGAGCAGGAGGGCGTAGCTGCGCGTACGCCACATCTGGAGCGCCTGCATGCCGTTTTCCGCCACTTCAGCGGCGTGGCCGAGCAGGGCGAGCTGCTGCAGGATCACCTTTCGGTTCGTCCGATCGTCCTCGGCGACGAGGATGAGCCGGCCGCTGGCCCGCGCCTCCTCCACCGACGTGCGGGTCACCAGCGCGCGCGGGGGAAGGGCGGGGCCGGCATCGACAAAGGCTTCCGGTGAGGCACGCCCCGCGGCCACCGCAACGGCGCGAATGAGCCGGCGTGGGCGCATCAGGTCGCAGTCGAGCGTCACGATATCAGGTGGCGCGAGTCGCGGCAGGCGTCGCGATCCCCGGGTGAGGACGACGTGGCGCGCGTTCAGCTGGTCGGCATAGGCAGACCGGTCGAAGGTCGCCCTGCCATCGGCGGCGTGGTGCAGAACCACCTGAATCCCCTCGGCTCGCCGCGCCTCGGCGGCGGCGGCCGCCTCGTCGGGGACCACGGCGACGCGGCCGCCTGCGAACTCGAGCACGCGCCGCAGGTCGCCGGTCTCCACGGCAATGCCGGCCTCGACGACGATGCACGACACACCCGACAGGTCGTGCGGCGTCAGACTCGGAGCCGATTCGACCACGGGCAGCGGCAGGGTGACGGTGAAGCGTGATCCGGCGCCCGGGGTGCTCTCGACGTCGATGCGGCCATCCATGAGTTCGACCAGCCGCTTGGTGATGGCGAGGCCAAGCCCCGTGCCGCCGAACTTTCGCGTCGTCGAGATCTCGCCCTGCGAGAATGACGTGAACAGGCGCGACACGGTCTCGTCCGACATCCCGATGCCGTTGTCGATCACGTGAATGACGATCTGCGGGGGATTTGTCGGCGTGGGCACGATCCGCAACTGCACGCGGCCCTGCCCATCTTCGCGGCTCGTGCTGAACTTGATGGCGTTGCCCGTGAGGTTATACAGGATCTGGCGCAGCCGCACCGGGTCACCGGACACGAGGCGAGGGATCGTGGGCTCCACGAACAGCCGCAGCGCCACGCGGCGCGACGTGGCGATGGCGAGGAGCGAATCGCCGACGTCCTCGGCCAACTGCAGCAGCGACACGTCCGCGTGCTCGAGCTCGAGGCGGCCGGCCTCGATCTTGGAGAAGTCGAGGATGTCGTCGATGACCGCGAGCAGCGCGTGTGCCGACGTCTGGATGGTCTGCACGGCATCCATGTCGGCAGGCGGCAGCGGGCTGCGCGCCAGGATCTCGGCCATCGCGATGACGCCGTTGAGCGGCGTGCGAATCTCGTGGCTCATCACGGCGAGAAACGCCGACTTGGCGCGGTTGGCGGCGTCGGCCTGTTCCTTGGCGCGGCGCAGCGCCTCCTCGGCCTCGCGCCGTGCGGTCAGGTCCGTGTGCGTGCCGATCACCCGCACCGCCCGTCCGTCTTCGTCGCGCTCCACGACGCGTCCGCGCGACATGATCCAGCGGTATTGCCCGTCGCGGGCGCGCATCCGGTACTCGTTCGTGAAGGGCGCGTCCGATTCATCCTGAATCGCCACGCGCTGCCGTAGGGGAGCGCGGTCCTCGGGGTGCAGGAGCTCAAACCAGGCGTCGAGCGCGGTGGGGACTTCGCCGGGGTGGTAGCCCAGCATGGTCTCGTAGGTTTCGCTGAACGTGCTGCGCCGTTCCCGGGGAAGCGTCTCCCACACCCCTTCGGACGAGGCCTGCATGGCGGCGGCGAACCGCTGGTCGCTCGCCTGCACTCGCTCGTAGGCGAGTTGCAGCGCGACATCCACCCGGCGGCGGCTTACGACGCTCCAGATGTCGTGCCCGATCACCGCCAATTCCTGCACGTCGCTCTCGTCGTACGGCGTGGCCTTGTTCCCGATCCCGAGCACCAATCGGACGCCGTCGCCCTCGAGCACTGGCACGGCGAGATACCGTGACAGCTCCAGGTGGTCGGCGGGGAGCGTCGTATGCGTCGTCGAGGATGGGACCTCGTTGTGAAGCACCGGCGCCCGGCGGCGCACGGCGTCGGCCCAGAGGCCGGCGGACGGCGGCGCGTCGTGTGCTGTCCGGACCGAGCGGCACTGGAGGCGCGTCGCCGTCGACCAGCATTCCACGTCGATTCGCTGCTGATCCTCGCTGATGAGGTGCAGGAAACCGACCTGGCTGTCGGTGAGGCGCACCGCTTCGTCGACGCCGAGCTGGAGAATCGCCGCTTCGTCAAGCGTCGTCGCCTGCTGGCTCATGGCGAGCATCGCCTTGAGGCGCCGGTCGCTCATCTGCAGCGTGGCGTTGGCCTTGGCCAATTCGGCGGTGCGCTCGTCCACCAACTCCTGGAGGTGGTCGCGCAGGCGGGTGAGTTCCTCGGTGGCGAGCACCTCGGCGGTGACGTCCTGCACCGTGCCGATGGCCGGCACGGGGCGTCGCGAGGCGTCGCGCCCCAGCCGAAGGCGCACGCGCATGAAGCGGCGCTCGTCGCCGGGGGCGACGGATCGCACGACCTCGTCCACGTCCTGCCGCCTGCGGAAGGCGGCGTCCAGACGCTCGCGGTCGTCGGGGTGCGCGAGGTCGAGGAGCCACGGGGTGCCATTGCGTACGGGTTCGGTCTGCACCCGCTCGTCGAAGCCCAGAATCCGGAAGAAATCGGGCGACGTACCGATGCGCCCCGTCTGCGGGTCGTACGAAAAGCTGCCCAGCTTCGCTACTTCCTCGGCCTCTTGCAGCGTCGCCTGATTGCCGCGCAGTTCGGTGATGTCCACCAAGCCGAAGATCAGCTCGGAGCCGGCGCGCGACGCGAAGCCCTGCACCGAGCGGAAGGTGCCGTCCTTGCATTGTATGCGCAGGTCGGGCGACTGCACCGACATCTGATCGCGGTCGAGGGCGGCCACGGACTGCCCCCAGACCGCCATGAGTTCCGAAAGGTACGCGTCGTCCGGAAAGAACTTGGGAAGCAGGGTTCGCGCGTTCGGGACGTCCTCGATGGTGTACCCGAGCATCGCGGTGAACGCGTAGTTGAGTCGCGTGACAAGACCTGACGATTGCTCCTGCACGATCATGGCCACCGGCGACGACTCGAAGAAGCGTCGGAAGCGCTCCTCACTTGCCCGGCGCCGGCTCTCCTCCGCGCGCCGCCGCGCTTCGGCGGCCGACGACTGCACGACGAGGGCGAGGAGACGAGACACCTCGCCGAGCAGTCCCGTCATTTCGAGATCGAAGAATCCGGCGGTGCCCGCGTAGAACTGCACCGTCGCCACGACTTGTCCGTCGACCGACACCGGTATCGCGGCGGAGGCGCGCAGTCCGTGCCGGGCGGCGACGGCCTGCCACGGCCCCGTGCGCGGGTCCTCGGTGAAGTCGTTCACGACCACGGTGCGTTCTTCGCGGATCGCCTGGCCGGTGGGGCCCTGACTGGTCGCGAGTGCCGGGTCAAGGGTGATCTGCAGGTTCTCGATGTACGCGGTGGCCGACCCCGCCCACGCCACGGGGCGCACCGTCCCGGCGGCCCTGTCCACCGCGCCAACCCAGGCGAGGGGGAAATGTCCGTGCTCGGCGGCGATCTGTGTCACGGCGTGATACGCGGCGTCGACGGTTTCCGCGGCGAAGAGCGATTCGCTGGCTTTGTTGAGGAACGCGTACAGCGTGTTCAGCCGCGTGAGCCGATTGGTGGTCGCGATCTGCTCGCCGATATCTCGGGCGAAGACGAACAACTGGCCGCCGTCGGCACCGGGGAGGTAGTTCGTGGAGACATCGACCTCCAGCACCGAGGCGTCCTTACGCCGCCACTGGCTACGAAAGCGCGACGCTCCACGGCGCACCAACTCATCGATCCACTCCTGCACGCTTTCGCGCGGGATGCCAATCTTGAGGTCGCCGAGCGAGCGACTGAGCAATTCTGTCCGCGAGTATCCGGTCATGCCCTCGAGGGCCGGGTTGACGTCCAGCAGCCGGCCGTCGGTGGCCAGCCGCGCGAAGCCATCGATGGAGGTGGATGTCGCTGCCAGATAGCGCGACGCGAGGGCGACCTGTTGCTGGTCGGACCGGCGATTCGCGGCCAGCCAGAGTAGGCGCAGGACGAGTCCGGCCAGCAGAATCAGCAGGCCGGCCGCGAGCCACTCGGCGACGACAAACGGCCGCTCCAGGCCATGCAAGGCGGACAGGTCGACCTTGGCGATCGCGATCCATGTCGTTCCCGGCACGCGGACGCCGGCCGCGACGACGCGAACCCCCCGGTAGTCGAGCCCCTCGGCGACGCCGCCGCTCGCGCCGTAATACAGCCTGGTGATCACGCGGCTGGTGTCACGCAACGAGAGCCGTGTCTGCAGCGCGACGACCGACGCATCGGCCTTCGGCGCCGCGAGGACGGCGATGGAGTCCCCCTCCCGCTGGCCCAAAATCGTCTCGGTCCCGGGGAACGTCCCGACGACCTGCGAAAGGAGCGGCCGCAGATCGGTGGTCGCGTCGGTTTCGATCAACACGGCGCCAACCACGCGTCGCGTGGAGTCGCCGCCGGCGAAGATGGGGTGGGCCGCCCCCGCTTCCAGATGGAGATCGGACGCGAGCCGGAACGGGGCAACGGCCGCCCGGCGCGTGCGCATGACGGTCGCGAGCAACGCGCGCTCCGCGTGGTCCAGCGCGAACCCGTCAGGATAGACGAGGCGCCCAGCGGAATCGACGACCGCAACGGCCTTGTAGCCGTAGTTGCGGCGTGTCTGCTCCACGGCCATCGCCAGCCCTTGCTTCCGCCGCGCGGCGTCCGTCTGCGCCGAGTCGGGATCGACGCTGGCCCACACCGTCCGACCGACGGACAGGAGACGCGCATCCGAGACGCGTTCGAACGCGTGTCGCCGGATCAGCTCGCTCTGCAGTTGCGCCGTCGCCAACATGGTCTCGCCCGCCGAGCGCCGCATGCTCCGGTCATACTGGACGCCGGCAGCGTACACGAGCCCCAAGACGAACACCACGACAATTGTGAAGACGTGCCAGAGACCCCGGACACTGGGGTCCGATCGCTGTCCAGCGGAGCGGGTACTCGACAAGTGCGGGGTCACGGATCGCCTTGAGACACGCGGCGCGCGCCTCATCTCGGGAAGATCACCCCGCGGCGGACGACGGGCAAGGAAACGGCGCCGGGCAACCGCTGAACTGTGACGCTTTGGCGCTGGATTGTGACGCCGAGCTTGTCCCCGCAGGGAGAGGTGGGCATCTTCCCCACCCATGAAGTCGCGTCCATTCGGCCGTCTCGGCTGGCCCGTTGCTCCGCTCGGGTATGGCATGTGGGGACTCGCGAACTGGTCGGGGACCGATGCGACCGCGGTGCGGGAGGCGCTCGACGCCGCGGTGGCGGCCGGCGTCACGTTCTTCGATACGGCGTGGGGCTACGGCCGCGGAGCGTCCGAGCGCATCCTCGGCGAGCCCGTGCGCGCCCATCCCGACCGCCGGCTCTACACCGCAACCAAGGTCCCGCCCAGGAACCTGGCATGGCCGTCGCGGCGTGAGTACACGCTCGACGACTGCTTTCCTCCGGACCACATCCGGAAGTTCGCCGAGAAGTCGCTGGAGAACCTCGGATTGTCCTGCGTGGACCTGCTGCAGTTCCACGTGTGGGAGGACGGCTGGGCGCGCGACGAGCGCTGGCAGCGTGCGATGGACGACCTGCGGCGCGAGGGGCTGATCGCCGCCGTCGGGGTCAGCGTCAACCGCTGGGAGCCGTCCAACTGCCTCGACACGCTCCGCACCGGGCTGGTGGATGCGGTGCAGGTGATCTACAACATCTTCGACCAGGCGCCGGAGGACGAGCTCTTTCCGCTGTGCCAGCAGCTTGGCATTGCCGTTATCGCGCGCGTGCCGTTCGATGAAGGCTCACTTGCCGGCCAGCTGCGCGCGGATTCGACCTTTCCGGAGGGTGATTTCCGCCGCATCTACTTTGGGCCCGAGAATCTCGGGCCGACGGTGACGCGCGTCGATGCGCTGCGCGCGGCGCTGCCCACCGGTCAGGCGCTCGCCGATACGGCGCTGCGATTCGCGATCTCGCATCCGGCGGTCCATACCGTGATTCCGGGGATGCGGCGGCCGGCGCACGTGCAGGCCAATGTGGAGGCGGTTTCGCGTGGCGCGTTGGCGCCGTCCGACATTGCGCGGCTGCGCGCGCACCGATGGGACCGCACGCCGACGCCCTGGAGCCTGTAGCGCGCGGGACGACGAACGGCGGCGCGCACCTCGTGATGCGCGCCGCCGTCATGTCGCCATTGGCTCCGTCAGGCTATCCGTAGAGCTGCTGCATGGCCTGCGTCATCGTCTGGGCATAGCGACCCTCGATCACGAGTCGCGTGGCCTGCTCGCCCGGCGCCTCGAGCGCGCGCGCTGCGTCGTACATCGACTCGATGCGGAACTCGTCGCCGGAGAGATGGCTGAGGTACTCCTCTGCAGCCGTCAGGTAGCCCATCATCCCGGCGCACTCGCATGGGCAGAACACCTTCTGCGCCTTGCGCAGCACCTCCTCGTCCGCCGGGTCGGGCATGACGAGGTTCTCGGAGCCGTTGATGACGCGCAGCCGTTCGTTGGCGGCGCAGCGCGCCACCGTGGCGGAGTCGAGCGAGCCGCCGGCGGCATTGAGCACGAGCGCGTCCATGGGCTGGGCGAGGAACGTGTCCTTGCCCGCGGCATCCCAGCACCGCACGCCCCGGCTCTCGAGCTTCGCGCGAATCTCGGCCTTCGCCTCCACCACCAGCGGCGTGGAGCCGTCGGCGAGCAGGCGGTCAATGATGTGCAGGCCGATGTTGCCGGCGCCAATGAGCCCGATCACCGAGCCCTTGAGCGGAATGGCGGCTCCCTTCAGCTGGCCGACGAGCATCCAGTAGTTGCCCTCCGCCGTCGGCGCGCCGGTGTCGGCGACCACGCTGCCTTTGTACTGCTCATTCAGGTAGCGCAGCGAGCCCGTCTTGCCGTCGCTCATGAGGCCGTGACCGAGATCCTGGCCCGTGGTGAGGAAGAAGCCCGTCTTCTCCACGTCCCGGAAGCACGCGATCGCGAAGTCGAGCAATTCGCGGTCGCGCGGCTCGCCGACGCGCGCCCCCGGTGTCGGCTTCATCACGCACTTGCCGCCGACGATGCGCGAGAAATCGCGCTTCACGTGCGGCCCGCCGACCTTAAGCAGGCGCGACCAGTAGACCTTCTCGTCCATACCGATGGCGAGGTCGATGGCTTCGTGGTCGGGATTCCAGCCCGGGATGCTCGTGCGGCTCTCGGGCGCAATACGAAACCCGCCCAGCGACAGCATGCGCGAGCTGGGCTCGGCGTGCGTGGCAATGCTGAGGACCCACGGCTCGGTGGGGTGGGTGTAGTGGTAGACCCACACGCGCGCCTTCGGGTGGCGGCCGATCTCGGGGGCGAGCTTGAGCGTCTCCTCGGGGGAGAGCACGGTCTTCGAAAAGCCAGGCATTGGCGGGAAAGGCAGATTGGGGAAACGAGCGCGAGCGCAGGGATGCGCTGCAGCGCCATACTAATAAGGTACGGCGCGACGCCGCGCGGCGGAACAGATGCGACGCGCCTTCGGTTTGATGGCGTGTGGTGGCCGGCATTACATTGCCGTCAGGCATCCGCCCTGCGCCCTGCGCCCTGCGCCCTGCGCCGTCTGCCGTCTGCCGTCAGCAGTCCGCCCTCTGCCATCTACCATCTACCATCTACCATCTGCCCCCCGCTCCCCATGGCCACGCTGACTGCTCCTGCGGCGACCGAACCCCACGACACCTTCCCGATCAACGGGACGGACTACATCGAGTTCTACGTTGGCAATGCCAAGCAGAGTTCGCTGTACTATCGGGCCGCCTTCGGCTTCCAGTGGATCGGGTATCGCGGGCCGGAAACCGGTGTCCGCGACCGCGCGTCGTACCTGCTGCAGCAGGACAAGATCCGCATTGTGCTGACGACGCCCATCCAGCCGGAGGGGCCGATCGCCGACCACGTGCGTCTGCACGGCGATGGCGTCAAGGACCTGGCCTTCTGGGTGGATGACGCGCGCGACGCGTACGCCAAGGCGATCGCGCGTGGCGCCGAGTCGGAACGGGCGCCGGAGGTGCTGTCGGATGCGGACGGCGAGGTCGTGATCGCCGCGATCAAGACGTACGGCGACACCATCCACTCCATCGTCGAGCGCCGGAACTACCGTGGGCTCTTCCTGCCCGGGTTCCGCGCCGTGACGCCGGAGTTCGCGCCGCCGCCGGTGGGGCTCAAGTACGTAGACCACTGCGTGGGCAACGTCGAGCTGGGCAAGATGAACGCGTGGGTGGATTTCTACGCGCGCGTACTCGGCTTCTTCAACCTGCTCACCTTCGACGACAAGGACATCAACACCGAGTACTCGGCGCTGATGTCCAAGGTGATGAGCAACGGCAATGGCCGCATCAAGTTCCCGATCAACGAGCCGGCGACGGGGAAGAAGAAGAGCCAGATCCAGGAGTACCTCGACTTCTACCGGGGCCCGGGCGTGCAGCACATCGCCATGGCCACCGACGACATCGTCGCCACCGTCAAGGCGCTCCGCGCGCGCGGCGTCGAGTTCAACCAGACGCCGACCACGTACTACGACACACTGCAGGCGCGCGTCGGGAAGATCGACGAGGACCTCGCGACGCTGCAGGAGCTGGGCATCCTCGTGGACCGCGACGACGAGGGCTACCTGCTGCAGATCTTCACCAAGCTCGTGCAGGATCGTCCCTCGCTCTTCTTCGAGATCATCCAGCGCAAGGGCGCCAAGGGATTCGGCAAGGGGAATTTCCAGGCGCTCTTCGAGAGCATCGAACGGGAACAGGCGCTGCGGGGGAACCTCTAGATGCCGTTCTACCACACGCTCGGGCAGCTGCCGCGCAAGCGACACACAGTCTTCCGCCGCCCCGACGGCGGGCTGTACAGCGAGCAGCTGATGGGCAACGAGGGCTTCACCGGTCCGTCGGCGCTGCTCTATCACATCCATCCGCCCACCACGGTGCTGACGGTGCGCCGGTTGCGCGAACTGCGCTGGGAACGGGACATGGATCTCGCGCTGCGCCACCGCCACTTCCGCACCCGCGCGCTCCCGAAGGGCGGCTCGCCGACGCTCGACCGCATCCCGCTGCTCTTCAACAACGACATCGCCATGCTCTGGGCGGAGCCGGACGTCGAGGATGCGCACTTCTTCCGGAACGCGCAGGCCGACGAGGTGGTGTACCTGGCGGAGGGGGCTGGCACGCTCGAGTCGCAGTTCGGCTTCCTGCCGGTGAAGCCGGGCGACTACGTCGTGCTGCCGCGCGGCATCATGCACCGCTGGCGCTTCGCGTCGCCGGCCAAGGTGCTGATCATGGAAAGCCGCGGCTACGTGCGCACGCCGAAGCGCTACCGGACCGAGTTCGGGCAGATCGCCGAGGGCGCGCCGTACAGCGAGCGCGATTTCCGGCGGCCGACCGACCTCGTGACGTTCGACGAGAAGGGCGAGTTCCCGGTGATCGTGAAGCAGTACAATGGCCTCACCGAGATGGTGCTTGACCACCATCCCTTCGATGTCGTCGGGTGGGACGGCTTCTTCTATCCCTGGGCGTTCAACATCCACGACTTCGAGCCGATCGTCGGGAGAATTCACCAGCCGCCCCCGGTGCACCAGACGTTCCAGGGCGACGGATTCGTCATCTGCTCGTTCTGCCCGCGGCCGTACGACTTCGATCCCGCGGCGGTGCCGGCGCCGTACGCGCACAGCAACGTGGACTCCGACGAGGTGCTCTTCTATGCCTCGAGCGAGTTCATGAGCCGCAAGGGGATCGAGTACGGATCGATCACGCACCATCCGGATGGCCTGCCGCACGGTCCGCATCCGGGTCGGACGGAAGCGAGCATCGGCGCCAAGGCGACCAACGAGCTGGCCGTGATGATGGATTCCTTCCGGCCGCTGCACGTGGCCAAGGCGGTGCTCCCCGCGGAGGACACCGAATACTATCGGTCGTGGGTGGAGGCCGGTCCCGGCTTCAATCCCCCGACGAGCTGACCCGCCACGCGCCGCCCACGGGCGGCGCGTGTAGTTTTGGGGGGGCCTCCGGGCTCGATCTCCTGTCTTCCGTCTCCCGTCTCCCGTCGGTTCCAATGCCTCGCCTCTCTTCGCGCTTCGCCTCACTCCCCTCCTACATGCTCGCGACGATTCCGCAGAAGAAGCGGGAGCTGATTGCACGCGGCATGGATGTCATTGACCTCGGGGCCGGCGACGCGGATCTTCCTGCACCGCCTCGCGCCGTGGAGGCGCTGGCCGAGGCGGCCCGCGACCCGGCGATGTCGCGCTATGGATTCGGCCTTGGCCTCCCCGCCTTTCGCGAGGCGGCCGCGGACTGGATGGAACGCCGCTTCGGCCAGCGCTTCGATCCGCTGCGGGAACTCGTGCCCCTTATCGGGAGCAAGGAAGGGATCGCGCACCTGGCCCTCGCGTACCTCGAGCCGGGCGACGTGGCGATCATTCCCGATCCGGGCTACCTGGCCTACCTCGGCGGCACGCTGCTCGGCAACGCCAAGCCCTACCTGTACCCGATCACGCCGCGCACCGACTTCCTCGTGGACGTGGACGAGATTCCGGTGGCCATCCGCGCGTGCACGAAGGTCATCTACCTGAACTATCCCAACAACCCCACGGCAGCGGTGGCGCCGCGCGACTATCTCAAGAAGGTCGTGGACTGGTGCGCGACGCACGACATCCTGCTCGTCTACGACAATGCGTACAGCGAGATGACCTTTGACGGCTACGTGGCGCCGAGCATCTTCGAGATTGACGGCGCGCGCGCCGTGGCCATCGAGTTCCACTCGCTCTCCAAGACGTACAACATGACCGGGTGGCGGCTCGGCTGGGCGGCCGGCTCCGAGCAGTTCACGGCGCCGCTGGCCAAGGTGAAGAGCTTCCTCGACACCGGACAGTTCATGGCCGCGCAGCGTGCCGGCGTGGCGGCGCTGGCGAGCCACGCCGACTGGCTGCCGGGCAACCTCGCGATCTTCCGCGAGCGCCGCGACGCGGCCGTGGCTGCCTTCCGCGCCGAGGGATTCAACGTCGAGGCGCCGAAGGCATCCATGTACCTGTGGGTGCCGCTGCCGGCGGGCGTGGCCTCGCTCGACTTCCAGGAGCGGCTGATGCAGGAGGAAGGCGTCGTCGTGCTCGCCGGCAAGGCGCTGGGCGACGGCGGCGAGGGGTTCTTTCGCGTGTCGTTCATCACCTCGCCCGAGCGATTGGCCGAGGCGGCGCGGCGCGCGGGAAGGGTACTGAAGCGGATGATGGCGTAGGCGAGCGCCGAGGGCCGGAGCGCAGCGGCGTGCCGGCAGCGCACCACGCGGGGGATGGATCGTGAATTACCGGAATGCACAGGCACCAAGTGCTGCTGTCATGATTCGTCCGCACCACTTCTCGGTAAACCCCGAGACGGCGGCGGACAATGCCTTTCAAGTGTCGCACGCGCACGCCGACGCAACGTCCATCGCGGTGCAGGCGCGCAACGAGTTTGACGAGGCGGTGGCCCGTCTCAGCGCCGAGGGCGTGCGCATCCATGTCTTCGACGACTTCGGGCGGCAGGAGACCCCCGATTCGGTCTTCCCGAACAACTGGTTCTCCACCCATCACGGCGGCCTCGTCGCGATCTACCCCATGTACTCGCCGAGCCGGCGGCGCGAGCGCCGCGCCGACGTGATCGACATGCTCAAGACCACCTACCGCGTGCAGGAGGTGGTGGATTTCTCCGGGCTCGAGCTCGACGACCTCTTTCTCGAGGGGACCGGCGCCATGGTGCTCGATCACCTCGAGCGCCTGGCCTACGTGAGCAGCTCGCACCGGGCGGATCCCATCGTGCTGGAGCGGTTCTGCACGATGTTCGGCTACGAACCGATGGCCTTTGCCACGGCCGACGCGAACGGGCGTCCGATCTACCACACGAACGTCATCATGAGCATCGCGACCGAGTATGCGCTGGTCTGCCTCGACGTGATGACGGACGCACGCCGCCGCGACGAGATCGCGGCGCGCCTCGCCGACAGCGGCCGCACGGTCATTCCCATCAGCCGCGAGCAGGTCAGCGAGTTCGCCGGCAACGCGCTCGAGCTGACCGGCACGCATCATCGGGTGCTCGCGCTGTCCGACCGCGCCGCCGCGGCGCTGACCCGCGCGCAGGTGGCGACCATCGAGAAGAGCGCCAAGCTCCTCCCGCTGCACGTGCCCACCATTGAGCGCGCGGGGGGCTCCGTGCGTTGCATGATTGCGGGCATCCATCTGACCGCCCGATAGGCACGCGCGGTGGCGCGGTGCTGGCAGGCCAGCAGCGCCGCGCGCAAACTCAAGGACACACTCGCGCACCTCGTTCGCGCACCCGGCCCTTCTCGTGAGGACTTTCGTGTCACGCTTCCGCCGCTCCACGCGCCCCCTCGCGTTGCTGTCCATCCTCGCGCTCGCTGCCGCCTCCGCGAGTGCTCAGGGACCCACGCGGGCGCCGCAGGCGCCCGCCACGCCGCAGGACCGACTGATGGCCGCGATGCACGGCATCTCGAGCCACGCCATCCTCGACTACGTCAAGGAGATGACCGACGAGAAGTACGGCGGTCGGCTCACCGGGACGCCCGGCTACGATTCATCGGCCGCGTGGACCGTGTCCCTGCTGCGCGGCTGGGGCTATCAGCCGGCCGGGGACAAGGGGACGTGGTATCAGAAGTTCGCGAACCCGTACACGCTGGTGCGGCCGGGAACGGAGTTGTCGCTGCATCTCCCGCAGAGCGGCGGCGGGACGGTCGTGAAGTCGTACGCGTGGGAGACGGAGTACTTCCAGGGCTCCACGTCAGACTCCGGGCGCGTCACCGCCGAGGCGGTCTACGTCGGGTATGGCATCACCGCGCCCGAACTCGGCTACGACGACTATGCCGGGGTGGACGTGAAGGGGAAGATCGTCGTCCTGGAGCCCGAGGTGCCGATGGGACCGGGGCCCGACACGGCGCTCTTCCGGAAGTGGCGGCCGTACTCGTTCCACAGCTACAAGATCGAGAACGCGGCAAAGCATGGCGCCGCCGGCATGGTGTACGACTACCACATCGCCAATCCCAATGCGCGCTTCGTGAAGGGGTTCATCCTCAGCTACGTGGGGAGCGCGGTGATGAATGACCTGTTCGCCGGCCTGCCCGTGAGCCATCGGCAGACCGTGGACCAGATCCGGAGCACGCTCAAGCCGGCGTCGCGCCCGCTCGGCAAGACGATGACGCTGTACAACAACACGAAGCACCATCCCGAGGGCATCGGCTCCAACGTGATCGGGGTGCTGCCGGGGAGCGACCCGCAGCTCAAGGACGAGTACATCGTGCTCGGCGCGCACCTCGATCACCTCGGCTACAACCACGAGATGATGCCCGGTGCGCACGACAACGCGTCGGGCGTGGCCGTGATGCTCGCCGCCGCGGAAGCGATTGCGAAAGCGAAGGTGCCGCTGAAGCGCAGCGTGCTGCTGCTGGTGTTTGGCGCGGAAGAGCAGGGGGTGGCCGGCTCCGAGTACTACGTAGCGCATCCCGTCGTGCCCAATGCGAGGATCAAGGCGTTCCTCAACCTGGAGAGCGTCGGTCGCGGAGAGCGCATCGGCGTGTCGTCGGGCGTGGAGTATCCCGAGATCTTCCAGGCCATGGAGCGGGCGAACGCCCAGTACGTCCACCGCGCCATGGGCGCGTTCTCGAACGCCAACCTCGCCCGGCCGCGGCAGGATGCGGCGCACTTCCTGTGGGCGAAGATCCCGACGGTGTCCATCGGCACCAGCGGCGCGCCGTCGCTGCCGTACGCCAGCTATCACACGACCAAGGACCGTTGGCAGATCCTGACGCCGGAGATCATGGAGGATCTGGCGCGCATCACGTTCCTGGCGACGGTGGATCTGGCGAACCGGTAGCGGCAGTCCGCCATCAGCATTGCCCGGGCACCACGCGTTACCATCCTGAGATGCGCGCCGCGTCACCGCACGGCGCGCACACGCCCCCACGTTCTTTGCACCCTGGAGCGTTCATGTTCCGTCGTCTCGTCCTGCTCGTTCTCGCGCTGCCCCTCGCCGCGCAGCAACCTGCGCCCACCGCCGCGCCGGCTGCAGCGCCCACGGCGGCTCCGGTCGGTCCCCGCGCCTTTACTCCGAACGACTGGTACAAGGTCACCCAGCTTAGCGCGCCGGCCATGTCGCCGGACGGCAAGCTGGTGGCCTTCACCGTGACCACCGTCGTTGAGCGTGAGAACAAGCGGCACAGCGAGATCTGGGCCGTGCCGACGGCGGGCGGCGCCCCCGTGCGATACACCTCGCCGGGCTATGAAAGCTCGAACCCGCGCTTCTCCCCCGACGGCAAGTACCTGTTCTTCACGTCCAACCGCCCGGGCGGCCGCGGCAACACGTGGGCGCTGCGCATGGACCAGCCGGGCGGCGAGGCGATGCAGGTCGAGAACTACCCCACCGGCTCCGTGCCGGACGACAAGAGCTTCGCGGTCTTCACGGATGTCGTGGACACCACGGGCGGCGGCCAGCGTGGTCCGGGCGGCCGCGGCGGCCCCGGCGGGGGCTTCACCGCGCCCGCCGCGGGCGCGGCGAACGCGATGGCCTTCCCACCCTACGGCGCCATCACCAAACCCGTCGAGCAGTCTCGCTTCGACGGCCGCCAGATCGTGAACTTCCCGTACAAGGCCAACGGCGTCGGCTTCATCCCGAACGCCCGCACGGCGCGCGTCATCAAGCCGTTGCAGGTCTTTACGCAGAAGTACGACGGCTCCAAGCGCGTGCAAGTGACCGACACGCGCTACTCGCACACGCAGGCCGCGGTGTCGCCCGACGGCAAGTGGGTGGCGTTCGTGGCGGACGCGCAGCTGCGCCCGGATTCGGTGGTGGCGCAGATCGCCGACTCGCTCGCCAAGCTGCCGTACGACGCATTGCGCGACGAGGCGCCGCGCAACGACCGCGACATCTATGTCATTCCGATCACCGGCGGCGAACCGCGCAAGCTGGCGTCGCTCCAGGGCGATGAGAGCAATCTCGACTGGTCGCCAGACGGCAAGAAGCTCCTGTTCATCGGACGCGCCGAGCGCACCAAGAACGCCCGCCTCATGCTCATTGATGTGGCCGGCGGCGCTCCGCAGAACCTCACCAACGGCTGGCAGTACGAGCCCTCCAGCGCCCAGTTCCTGCCGAACGGCGAGATCCTGATGAGTGCCGACATCGGCGCGCGCACCGCGCTGTTCACGGTAATGCCGAAGAACGGGCAAATGCGCGAGACGATTGGCGGCCGCCGGGTCATTCGCGGCTTCTCGCGCGACGAGAAGGCGACGAAGGTGGCCTTCGTCGCCACGAGCGTGAACGCACCAACCGAGCTGTACATCGCCGACCTCGACAGCCGCAAGGACGGCCGGAACGACGGCAAGAACGAACGGAAGCTGACGTCGTTCAACGACAAGGTGAACGCCGAGATCGCCTGGAGCGACGCCGAGAAGTTCACGTTCCAGGGCGTCGGCGGCCTGACCGTCGAAGGGTGGGTCATGAAGCCGTTCGGGTATCAGCCCGGCAAGCAGTACCCGGTGGTGCTCTACATCCACGGCGGTCCCCACTCCCGCTACGACGAGGGGTGGTTCGACGAATTCCAGAACCTCGCCGGCGCCGGCTTCATGGTGCTGTACACGAATCCGCGCGGTTCGAGCGGCTCGGGGGCGGACTTCACGTTCAGCACGCGCGGCCGCTGGTTCGCGGAGGACTACCGCGACCTGATGCAGGCCACCGACATCGTGGCGCAGCGCACCGACGTGGACAGCACGCGCATGGGTGTCACCGGCGGCTCCTACGGCGGCGTGATGACTGCCTGGATCACCTCGCACACGAATCGCTACAGGGCGGCCGAAGCCGACCGCATGATCAGCAACTGGTGGTCGTGGTACGGGGCCAGCGACGCCCAGGGGCTCACCGAGTTCGAGTTCTATGGCAGGCCGTGGGACAATCCGGCGATGTACGACTCGCTCTCACCCATCCGGCACGTGACGAAGGTCAGGACGCCGACGCTCATCGTGCAAAGCGAGGAGGACCATCGGACGCCGATGGCCGACGCCGACCAGTGGTTCATGGCACTCAAGAAGCAGGGGGTGCCGGTCGAGTTCGTACGCTACCCGCGGTCCAATCACGACCTGTCGCGCACCGGCGAGCCGTGGCTGCTGGTGGACCGTCTGGGCCGGCTGCGGCAGTGGTTCGCGCACTGGCTCAAGCCGTAGCAGCTGCGGGTGACGCGATGACGAGAGGCGCAGCTGGCCGGGCTGCGCCTCTCGTCATTGTCGCGGCGGCTACCGGATGACTTCGCCGCGCTCGAAATCGTACAGGGTCGCCTTGCGCAGCTGGAAGTACGCCTGCCAGTAGCCGCGCAGCGCCTGCACGTACGCGGTGAGCGCCTGGTCCTTCTCGCTCTGCGCGATGTACAGGTTGTCGATCGTGATGCGGCTGATGCCATACCGGTTGAGCGCGACCTCGAAGCGCTTCGCCGCCACGGTGTCGGCCTTGGCCGCGATCTGCAGGGCGCGGCGCGCCTGGCCCAGTTGCAGTGCCGCGAAACGCGCCGTGAGCTCAACCTGGTTGCGGAGGTTCTGGGCGCTGGCCTGCGCCGCGCTGCGCTCCGCCCGGGCCGCCTGCACCTGCGCCCCGTGGGTCCCCCATTGCCAGACCGGGATCTGGACGCCGACCTGCAGCTGCTGCGCGTCGCGCAGGTCCTTGTAGGCGGCCGAGGCCGTGCCCGCCGTGTTGTTGTAGCCGTAGCTCACCTGAAGGGTGCCGCCGGCGCCGGTGTTCCATCGCGCCTCGCTCAGGGCGCGCTCGGCCTGCAGGGCGCTCGCCTCGGCGTCCGTCATGCCCGCCGCATTGCGCCGGGCGTGCTGCACCGCGAGCGTGGTGTCCGCATCGAACGACGGGACGCTGTCGCTGACGACGATCGAGACCGGCGTTCCGGGCGGCAGGTTGAGCACGAGCCGGAACTGCGCCAGCGCCCGCTGGTGCGCCAGCAGGGCGTCCGCGAGCGTAGACCGCGAGCGCAACAGGGCCAGCTCGCTCTGCAGCAGGTCATTCTCGCCGATCTTGCCCACCTCGAGCCGGCCCTTGTTCAGCGTGAAGAGCGTATCGTTGGTCGTCGCGTTCTTCGACGCGTTGGCCACGGCCAGCGCCGTGCCGTGCACGTCGAAGAACGCATTGGTGACCGCCAGCGACACATCCTCGCGCGCCTCGAGGAAGCGGCGCTCCGCGAGGGAGATGCGCACCGCCTGCTGCCGCAGCTCCCACTTGTAGCTGTTGGCCCGGAGCAGCGGCTGCGACAGGCTGAGTTGCAGCGGAACCGACGACCACGTGCGGCTGCCGGCCGCGCCGTTCACCTGCACCTGGTTGAGGCCCGACGCGATGTTGAGCGTCGTGTTGGTCCAGGGCACGCGCTGCACGATGGAGGCGGTCAGGCCCGCCGTGGTCTGCTGGAGCGGCTTATACAGCGTGGTGCCGTCGGGCTGGATCACCGGGGTGATCGAGCGCGTGATCGTCGGGACGGACGCGCCTCCCACGGAGAGGGACGGCAGGTACTGGTTCATGGCGACCTGATCGCGCGCCCGCGCGGCGTCCCGCGCGCCAAGGGCGACGCGCGCCGCCGGGCCCTGGCGCACCGCCATCGCGAGGGCATCCCGCAGCGTCAGTCGCAACTCGCCCTGTGCGCGAAGGTGACGGGGCGTCCCGGTCGTGCCGAGGACGGCGAGCAGGCAGAGGGCCATGCGCCGCGTGCGCATTCGGTTCATGGGTGGGTCACTCGTAGCGAAGGCAAGTGATGGGGTCCTGTTGCGCGGCGCGGTGCGCCGGCACGATGCCGAAGGCGAGTCCGACGCTGCAGGAGACACCGAACGCGACCGCCACGGAGAGTGGCGAGACGATGGTCTGGATGCCCGCGAGGCGCTCGATCGCGAAGCTGAAGCCCCCGCCCACCACGATGCCGGCGATGCCGCCGGTCATCGAGATGAGCACCGCCTCGGCGAGGAACTGGAGCCGGATGTCGCGTCGCGTGGCGCCCATCGCGCGGCGCACGCCGATTTCCTTGATGCGCTCGAGGATCGACGCGAGCATGATGTTCATGATCCCGATGCCGCCGACGATCAGGGAGATGGACGCGATGGCGCCGAGCACCACGTTGAAGATCGTGCGGGTGCGCTGCTCCTGCTTGAGCAGCAGCTCGGGCACCGTCACCTCGAAGTCCACGACGCCATTGTGCCGCCGCGCCATCATCCGCTGGACGACGTCGGCCACCGACGGCACCAGCCGCGCCTCGGCGACGCGCACGATGATGCGGTCGAGCTGGTTCATGTTGCGCTGCTCGGCGCGCACGGACGGGTCCTCGGCCGACTCCTCCGTCGGATTCGTGTTGCCCTGCTCGCGCTTGGACGCCGCCTCGATCTCGGCCTGCGTCACGAGCGCCCGGTTGCGATAGCGCAGCAGCATCGTCGTCGCGGGCACATACACGTCCATGTTGGCGTCGCGTATGCCGAGGCGCTGCGCGTTCTGCCCGCTGACGGTGCGGTCCTCGAGCACCCCGACGACGGTGAGCCAGTTCTGCCCGACCTTCACCGTCTGTCCCACCGGGTTCACCTGCGTGAAGAACCGGGACTTCACCCCGTGGCCGATGACCGCCACGAGCCGGCCGTGAACCACCTGCTCGGGCGAGAACGCCCCGCCCTCGGCGATGCGCAGGTTCATGATGCGGAAGTAGCTTGTGTCCACGCCGACGAGCTTGGCCGACCGATGCCGTCCCTCGCGCGTGATGAGCGTGTTGAGCACGATTTCGGCGCTCGACGCGTCCACGTCGGGGATGACGGCGCGAATTGCCTGGGCATCGGCGTAGCGGAGGCCTGGCGTGAACTTCTTGGGCGTCGCCGCCTTCTCTTCCGTCACCACGCCTTCCTTCTGCTCGACCAGCGGCGTGACGATGATGTTGTTGGTGCCCAGCAGGCGCATCTGCGCGAGGATCTCCTGCTCAGCCCCCTTGCCGATCGCGAGCATGGCGATGACCGACGCGACGCCGAACAGGATGCCGAGGGAGGTGAGCGCCGCACGCGCCTTGTTGTGTCCGACCGCCTCGACCGCCGTGCGGAACGCGAACGTCAGGTGCGCGACGAGTTCCGCCCGCCGCGCGGCGAGAGACCGAATGTCGAGTGCCACGCGCTCAGCCCTGGCGCGGCGTTGGGGCCGCCTTGCCGGCCGTTCCCTCACGTGCGCCGGGCGCGGGGCCGCCCGGGGTCACCGGCACGGTCTTGCGCTGCGTCGACGTGTCACCGCTCGGCGCCGGCGCGCCCGCCTTTGATCCGGGGAGGCGATCGAGGCCGAGCTTGTCCTTGTCGGCAGGCGGAGAAAGGAGTACGCGATCGCCCTCCTCGAGCCCGCGCGTGATGACCACTTCGTCGTCGTTCATGGCGCCCGTCTCAACTTCCTGCCTGGTGACGCGCACCCGTCCCTTCTTGAAAACGTATGGCACCCCGTTCTCATTCATGACGGCTTCCAGCGGGATGTGCATCACGTTCGGAATGGCCTTCGTCTCAATGGTGTTGCCGGTGGTCATGCCCGGGCGGAGCGTCGTGTCGGGCCGCTCGACGCTGATCTTGACCTCGAACACCTTGGCGTCGGAATTGGGGCGCTGCTCGCCCACGCCGGCCACCGCCGTCACCTTGCCCGTCAGGCGCTTGCCGGGGTCGGCATCGAGCGAGATCGTCACCGGCTGGCCAACGGCGAGCTTGCGCACGTCGATCTCATTCACGTACGTCTGCGACTCCATGATGGACATGTTGGGGAGCGTGGCGACGGCAGGTTCCCAGGGACTCACCTGGCTGCCCACCGTGCGCTTCTTCCCCTGCCAGTCCTTGATGTAGATCACCATGCCGGGGCCGGGCGCCTTGATCGTGAAGTTCCCCATCACTTCCTGCACGATGCGCAGCCGGTTGCGCTGCCGCTCGAGATCCGAGCCCACCTCGCGCATCTTCGCCCGCGCTTGCTCGGTCTTGGTACGGAGGTCCATCGAATCCTGCTTAAGGGTGCGGAGCGCCTTCTCATACTCGATCTCCGTCTGGCGGCGAACGCTGGGCGCCTCGAACTTCGACTGGTCGCGCGCCAGCTTCTTCTCCTCGAGCGTGAGTGCGGCGGTGTGCAGGTCCTCGCGCGCCTTGGAGAGATTCAGCACGGAGTCGAGCGATGCCTGCTCATGCTGGGCCTCCGCCTTCTGCAGGGCGAGATTGACGTCGGCGAGCTTGGTGGCCACGGGCGCCCGGTCGAGCTCGGCGACGATGTCGCCTTCCTTCACCACGGTGCCTTCCGGCACGATGGAGAGGATCTTCACGCCGTTCCACACTTCGGCCTGTTGCATGTTCGGCGGCCCCGAGATATTCACGAACTTCGGGGCACGCAGCTCACCCGACGTCGTGACGGTGATCTTGAAGTCGCCGCGTTTCACCTGCGCGGTCACGACATCGTCCGCGGGCGCCGCGTTGCGGGCCAGGAGCCAGGCCGACGGCAGGCCGAGCAGCAGGACGATGGCGATCCAGAGGGACTTCCGGATTCGAAGCAGACGCTTGAGAATGTCCATGGCGATGGCGGGAGGAGGAACGACTGGGGTACGCCGGTGACGTTCATTAGACACGGCAGGCGCCCAAAGGGTTCTGCCCGGCATGCGCTGTAACGTCACGTAACGTCCTTAAGGGTGCAGTCGACCGTCGGCCTGCGCCAGTCGTCGCTGGGCTGCTCCCGCCTCCCGCCGTCGGGCGGACGCCGCGCTCAGGGCATGCGCGCGATGCCGCCTCCCTTCATCACGAAGGTCACGCGCCGCGCCGCGCGAATGTCCTGCGTCGGGTCGCCCGCCACCGCCACGAGATCGGCGAGCAGGCCCGGGGCCACGCGGCCGACGCGCCCCTCCCAATGCAGCAGCTTCGCGTTGCCCGACGTCGCGGCCTGCATCACCGCCAGCGGCGTCATGCCGTAGTCCACCATCAGCTCCAGTTCGCGCGCATCGTCGCCGTGCGGATAGACGCCGACGTCGCCGCCCACGCACATCGTCACGCCCGCGGCCAGCGCCGCCTTGAACGAGGCGCGCTTGGCGACGATCGAGGCGGGCTCCGGCTCCACGCCCTTCTTCCAGCCGGCGTACTGCCGCGTCGCGTCGCCGGCGGCGAGCGTGGGACAGAAGACGACGTTGCGCTCCTTCATGAGCCGCCACGTCTCGTCCGTGCCGCCGTCGCCATGTTCGATGGACTCGACGCCGGCCACGATGGCGCGTCGCATGCCCTCGGGAGTGCTCGCGTGCGCCACCACCGCGCGCCCGCTGCTCCGCGCTGCCTCCACGATCGCCCGCAGCTCGGCCTCGGTGAAGGTCGGCATGGCCTCACCGCGCGGGCCCCAGCGATAGTCGGCGTAGACCTTCACCCAGTCGGCGCCATGCGCAATCTGGTCGCGGGCCACCCGCATCACGCCGTCAATGCCATCGGCCTCCTCGGCGCCCTGGGGCGGATCGAAGCTGAAGTCGGTGCGGCGGGGCGCATAGCTGCCGGTGACGAGCATGGCCCGCGTGGTCACCAGCATGCGCGGCCCCGGAATGATCCCCTGGTCAATGGCCTGCTTGAGCCCGACGTCGGCATAGCCAGCGCCCTCGGTGCCGAGGTCCCGCACGGTGGTGAAGCCCGCCATCAGCGTCGCGCGCGCATGGTTCACGGCGCGTGCCGTGCGCAGGGCGAGCGGCTCGCGCAGCACCTGGTCGTTCCACGACGTCTCGTTGTACGGGTGCAAGAAGAGGTGCGTGTGCGCCTCGATCATGCCGGGGATGAGTGTCGTCCCCGGCAGTTCGACGACCCTGGCCCCCTTGGGCACTCCCACTTGCGCGGCAGGTCCGACCGCGGCGATGCGCTCGCCGCGCACGAGCACCGTCCAGCCCGCGGCGGGGGCGTCGCTGGCACCGTCCCAGACCGCCGCCGGACGCAGCAGCACCAGCGAATCGCGCGACTGCGCCGCGAGCGGCGCGGACAGGAGCAGGAGGAAGAGCGGAAATGAGCGCATCACAGGCAAACCTCCGGTGGAATCGTCGATCGAACTCCGCGATCGGAATCCGGAGTCGCGATCCGGATTCCAGCTCCTCAATTGAATTTCGGCCAATCCGTAACGCCGCCGGACACCGCAAACGCCATGAACTCGGCGCTGTCCGCGGTCAGGCTCTTCACCTTGCGCGACGGAATCACCAGCAGCTGGCCCGACCAGTTGTACGAATGCGGGCAGTACACGAGCACGTACTCGTTGAGGTCCAGCTGGGACGCCGACGCCTGCGTGAGGAAGCCGAGGAGCTTGATCTCCTCGTCCGCACCGAGCGAGACCAGCACCGGCTGCGTGAACCGCTTCTTCTCGCCGACGAACGCGCTCATCAGGTCCTTGGTGGACGAGTAGAGCAGGCGAACGAACGGGAGCCGCTCCAGCAGGTCCTCGAACATCCCCACCGCATGTCGTGTCACGAGGCTCGAGCCGAGGGCGCCGACCACGGTGATCAGCACGAGCGTGGTCACGAACCCTACGCCGGGGATGCCGATGCCGAGCCAGCCGTCCACGGTCAGGAAGACCGTCCAGCAGACCCACACGGTCACGACGAGCGGGACGGTAACGATGAGGCCGCGCAGGAAGTAGCCGAGGAGCCGTTTCATAGGGGTCAGGGGCAACGGAGAAGGGCAGGAACCCGTACCTTATGCAGGTCCGCAGGGGGCATTGGCCGCCTGCCGGGAGAAGATAACTCCACACCTGGATTCCGCGATGAACTTTATCCGTTTTGTCAGGGGTGCGATCGGCGCCCTGCTGCTGTGCACCGTGGCGACCCCGCTCACGGCCCAGACCAAGAAGCCCATCACGCAGGACACGTACGACTTGTGGCGGTCCATTCAGGGGGCGACGCTCTCGCCCGACGGGAAGTTCGCCATGTACACCCTGACGCCGGTCGTGGGCGACGGCGAAGTCGTCATTCGCTCGACGGCCAGCGACAGCGAGTGGCGGTTCCCGCGGGGGTACACCGGCCGGCCGCAGCTCATGCCGGCGGCTGACTCCGCCGCGATCTTCAATGCGCCGCCGGCGCAGTTCAACGCCGCGTCGACGACGGCCGCGTTCATCACATACGCGCCGCGCGCCGACTTCGAGGCGGCGCGGAAGGCCAGGCCGCGTCCGCTGCCGCAGCCGCGCACGTCGCTGACGGTGGTCACGCTCACCGACGGCAAGGCGCAGGTGATTCCGCGGGTCCGGTCCTTCCGGTTCGCGCGCGAAGGCGGCAAGTACCTCGCCTACCT
>CAYQCP010000026.1:0-40852 GCA_964416005.1 uncultured Gemmatimonas sp. | reverse complement strand
CAAACAGCGGCAGGATGTGCGGGTGCTGCAGCGCCGCCGTCGTCTTGATCTCCACGACGAACCGTTCGGCGCCGAGCACGGCCGCGAGTTCGGGCTTGAGCACCTTGAGCGCAACCTTACGGTCGTGCTTGAGGTCCTCGGCGAGATACACGGTGGCCATGCCGCCGGCGCCCAGCTCGCGTTCGATGCGGTAGCGGTCGGCGAGGGCGGCGCTGAGGCGCTCCGTGGCGTCGCTCATTTCGGTGCCCTGGCCGTCAGCCGGCGCAGTTCGTTGAACCAGTTCTGCAGGATGAGGTGCCGCGTCGCGGGCGCCTTGCCGGTGCCTGTCGTCGAGGCGGCGGGCGCGGACGTGGCCGCTACCGCCGCCACGAAGCGCCGGCCGTCCGGATGCAGGTCCCAGTTCGCGACGCCGTCCATATCCATAGTGACGACCACTTCCGGGGCGGCGACCGCCACACTCGGCGTGCGCGAAATGCGGACGCGATAGAGCGTGTCGACCGGCGCGCCCCCGCGCCAGAAGTACACGGCGCTGCCGTCGGGCGACCAGCGTGGGGCGATGGCATCCCCGCGCGACAGGTTCCACTTGCCCTGCGGCACCGGGTAGTCGCGCATCCAGAGTTGGTTGATTCCCGTTTCGTTCGACAGGAAGACGACGAACTTCCGGTCGCTCGACAGGCGCGGGCTGGCTTCGGCAAACGGGGTCTGGAGGTACGATACCGGCGTGGCGCCCGAGTCTGCGTCGACTGTGAAGATGTCGCTCCCGCGGCCCGCGACCTGGGAGGTATACAGCAGCGTCTTGTCGTCGATCCATTGCTGCAGGCTCGCCTCGCCGGCGCGCAGCGCCGTGACCCGTCGCTCGGCCCCGCTGTTGTCGGCCGGCTTGACGAAAAGGTCCTCGCCGCTCGGCGGCACCTGCTTGTCAAACGCCACGCGCTTGCCGTCCGGCGACCAGGCTGGTTCGTCGTTGTCGCCGTCGAACGTCAGCTGCGTGTAGGTGCCGGTGACGAGATCGACCGTGAAGATGTCCGAGGAGCCGCTGCGCGATTCAGCGACGACTTCCATCGCGATCGCGCGGCCGTTGCGCGAGAAGCGCGGCAGGTTGTGGCGCGCACGGGGCAGGCGTACGGTGTCGGCGCCGCGTCCCGGATTGACGATGATGAGGTCGTTAAAGGTCCCGCCGCCGCTGCCGTCCGCGTCGTACTGCACGAGGACACCGACCCTCGACACAGAGTATCCGCGCGAGCCGACCGACCCACCGACGCGTTCAAGAACGCGCGCCGGCGCCCCCGTGACGCGATGCCGCTTCAGGTCGAACGGCACGGCGAACAGGCCCCCCTCAGGCGCGCTGTAAAGCAGGTGGCCTGTGGGCACGTAGGTGGGCGCCCGGCCACCGGGCAGCAGCGGGGTCGAAGAGTCCGAACTGAACTCGTAGATGGACAAGGCACTTCCCGCCGAAAAGAGCACGCCCGATCCGTCGGGAAGCAAGAACGGCATCCGGCCCAGGACCTTTGGCAGCAGTTTGGCGTCACCTCCCGACGCCGAGACAATGCCGTTGCCCGTGGGGCCGGAGAAGACGATGCGCCCGTCGTCGCCCCAGTGCGGCGCGTAGGGATCAAGCACGCCGCCACTCACGAGCGTGACCGCACCGCCGCCATTGACGTTGACCTTTACGAGCGACCGATCCGTGGCGCGCCGAAAGACGATCCACTGGTTGTCCGGTGAGAACGCGGGGAAGACCCCACCCTCCGTTCCCGGGACCTTTCGGAAGTCCGCGTCGCCGTCCAGCCGGCGCATGTAGATGGCGGGGTCGTTGGCAATCGTCCCCGCCGCCGCGAGCAAGGCGCCGTCGGACGAGACGGCAATCCACCCTGGTTGCGCCGGCACCAGCGCGCCAAAGGTGAGATCCACTCGACGAAATGGCAGCTCGGGCGTGCGACGCGCCCAGCCTGTCGCTGCTGCGACCAACGCGACGGCAGCGAGCGCCCAGGCGGCGAGCGTCGAGCGACGTCCGCCAAACCGGCCGGCCAGGGTCCCAGCGGGCGTGGCCGCCGTGAGCCCCGCCGCCGCGGTCGCGTACGAGTAGCCCTCGCTTCCCAGGGCGTCGCGAAACGCCTTCGCGCTCTCAAACCGGTCGGCCGGCAGCTTTTCCAGCGCGCGCGCCACCGCACCCACCACGTGGGGCGGCACCGTCTTCCGGTACTTCGTCACCGGCTCCACAGCCTCGGTGATGATCTTCATGATGATCTGCTGCACCGTCGCGCCCGTGTGCGGCGGGTTCCCGGTCAGCATCTCGTAGAGCACCGTCGCCAGCGAATAGACGTCGGCGCGCGGCGTCAGGTCCTTCTCCGCCGTCGCCTGCTCGGGGCTCATGTAGTGCGGCGTGCCAAGGCTGAGGCCCGTCTCGGTCATGCGCCCGCCGGCCGCCGCGCTCACCGCCAGCGCGATGCCGAAGTCCATCACCATGGCCCGGCCGTCGTGCAGCAGCAGGTTCTCGGGCTTGATGTCGCGGTGAATCACGCCGTGGCGGTGTGCATAGTCGAGCGCATCCGCCACTTCGCGGGCGATGCGCACGGCCTCGTCCACGCCGAACTGTGTTTCGCGGTTCAGCTTCTCGCGGATCGTCTCGCCCTGGATGTAGGGCATGACGTAGAACAGGAAGCCATCCGCGGTGCCCGAATCGAACAACGGCAGAATGTGCGGATGCTGCAGCGCCGCCGTCGTCTTGATCTCGACGACGAAGCGCTCGGCGCCGAGCACGGCGGCGAGTTCTGGCTTGAGCACCTTGAGCGCAACTTTCCGGTCGTGCTTGAGGTCGTCGGCGAGGAAGACGGTGGCCATGCCGCCGGTGCCGAGCTCGCGCTCGATGCGGTAGCGGCCGTCGAGCGCGGCCGTGAGCCGGCTCGCGATGTCGTTGGTCATGCTCGTGCCTGTTGCGGCACCGGCGCCGGCGGGGGGAGCTCGCTCAACAGAGGGGGGGGCCTCGGTCGCGGAAGCTTCTATAGTACGGAAGGCCTGTGCGGGACGCCAGAAAGCCAGGCAGGGGGCGTTTGAGTGACAGTTCGGTTACATGTACTTGTAATCATGTAGTACATGTATTATTGTTACTGCATGGCCAAGCGCTCTCCCGCCTCGTTACCGCGCGTCCGCGAGCCCGTTCAGGTCTACCTCGAGGCCGACGACAGTTCGCTGCTGGCGCGCCTTGCCGCCGCATCCGGCCTGTCGAAGGCGGAGGTGATGCGCCGCGGCATGCGCGCGTTTGCGCGCGAACAGGAGGTCGAGAGCCCCATGCTGGCCTTCGTTGCGGAGAGCCGCGCTGGAGAGTGGCCCGCCAGCGTGGCAGTCGATCACGACGCGGTGCTGGCCGAGTCGTACGTCGGACGTCGCGGCAAGGGCCGGTGACCGGGGCGTTCCTCGACACGTCGGGGTGGTTCGCCGCGCTGAGCCCCAAGGAAGCGAGGCACCGGGGGGCGTTGGCCGCCTACAGGTCGCTCGTCGACCGGCATGCACGACTCGTCACCACCAATCTCGTGGTCGCCGAGATGCAGATCCTCATTTCCCGGTTCCGCGGGGCCGCCGAGGGCGTGCGGTTCCTTGATGCCCTGTATCAGGACGTGACGCACGAGGTCGTCTTCGTGGACCGGGATACGGAGCGGATGGCCGTGGACCGCTGGCTGCGGCGATTCACGGACCAGCGCCTCAGTCTTGCCGACGCGGTGAGCTTCGAGGTCATGAAGGCCCGCCGGCTGCGGCACGCGCTCGCCCTCGACACGCACTTCGAACTCGCGGGGTTCGAACTTCTGCCGTAGCGCGCGCGTATAGTGTGTGGAATGCGCACGCTCCGGATTCTCCTCACCCTGCTGCCGTGGGTGGTCTCGCTCCTGCGGGACCGCCGGCGATGGGTGTTGTGGGGCTCGCCGAAGCTCCGGACGCCGGAGTTTCACCGGCGGCGCGCCGAGGGGATCGTCCGTGACATTGCGGCGCTGGGGCCCACGTTCATCAAGCTGGCGCAGGTCTTCGCGGCGCGCGCCGACCTGATTGGCGAGCCGTACATCAGCGTGCTCAGCACCCTGCACGACCAGGTGCCACCGGTGCCGATCGCCCAGATCGAGTGCGAGCTGGTGCACGCGTTCGGCAAGCGCCCCGAGGAGATCTTTGAGCGCTTCGACCGGACGCCGGTGGCGGCCGCGTCGCTCGGCCAGGGGCACCGCGCCTCGTACAAGGGGCGCGACGTCGCGGTGAAGGTGCTGCGCCCCGGCGTGGCGCGGATGGTGGACGAGGACCTGCGCATCGCCCGCCGCATCATGCGCTGGGTCGGCTGGCAGTGGCCCAACCCGCACGTGCGCGGCGTGCAGGCGGTCATCGAGGAGTTCTCGGAGCGCATCCACGAGGAGATGGACTTCCGGCTCGAGGCGGAGTATGCCACGGAAATCCGCCAGAACTTCGCCGACGATCCCGACGTCATCGTGCCCGCCGTCGTGCATGAACTCACACATCAGCGGGTCATCGTGCTCGACTTCGTCGAGGGAACGCGCATTGACCGGCTGGTGGTGAGCGAAGACGAGGCCAGGCGCGTCACCGCCGCCCTCATCGAGATGTACATCCGGATGATGCTGATCGACGGGCTCTTCCACGCCGACCCGCATCCCGGCAACCTGCTGGTCACCGCCGATGGCCGTCTGGTGCTGCTCGACTTCGGGATGGTCGTGCGCGTGACGCCGGAGACACGGCTGCACCTCATTCGCACGGTGCTGGCCGCGGTGCGCCGCGACGTGCCCGGCATCGTCGACGGCTTCGCATCGCTCGGCTTGATCGCGCCCGGCGCCGACGAGACGGAGATCCGCCGGCTCGCCAATCTCCTGCTCGACACCGCCTACCGGCAGGACACGACGACGCAGGAGCGGATCAAGATGATGCTCGCCGACCGCGTGATGCACGCGCTCTACGACTTCCCGATCGTGCTGCCGCGCGACATGGTCTACTTTGCGCGCACGGCGTCGCTGATCGAGGGGCTGGGCACGCGGTACGACCCGTACTTCCAGGCGATCCCGGTGGCGTCGCCGATCGTGCTGCGCATGCGCTCGCGCATCCTGCGGTCGCTGGGCGAAACACCAGCGCCGAGCGTGGCGGAGATTGCGACGGTCGCGGGGTTTGCGGTGGGGCGGCTCTGGAAGCGAGTGCGGCAGTTTGCGAGAGAGACAACAGAGAGACAACAGAGAGACAACAGAAAGACAACAGTCAGGCAACAGGGAAGGCGCGGAGCACGGTAGTCTGAGGGTCGGCTTGCTTCGATGAGACCGTCGGCGTATCGTGGTCGCTCCCCCCACAGGACCTGCTCCCCATGCGCCCGTTCATTCTCCTTGGCATTGCCGCGGCCTCGCTCGGCGCGCAAGCGCCAGCCCCGACGCCGGCCGCATCGTCGCCCATTCCCCCCGCCGAGCAGCAGATTGCCGCCGCGGTGCTTGCCCTCCCCGCCGAGATGCGTGACGGTGCCACCGTGATGGGCTACCGGGAGGCCGGCAAGCTGGTGGTGCTGCGTGAGGGGAAGAACGGCATGCACTGCCTGGCCCTGTACGTCACGCGCCCCGACTTCCACGTGGCGTGCTACCACAAGTCGCTCGAACCGTTCATGGCGCGCGGCCGCGCGCTGCGCGCCGCGGGCGTGAAGGGCGAGCAGGTGGACAGCGTGCGCTTCAAGGAGATCAAGAACGGCAAGCTCAAGATGCCCAAGCAGGGGTCGCTGTACACGCTGACGACCAAGAAGGAGAACTACGACGCGGCGACGAACAAGGTGAGCACCGCCAGCCTGCTGACCGTGCTCTATGTCCCGGGGGCCACGACCGAGACCATCGGCATCACGAGCCAGCCGCGCGCCGAGGGGCCGTGGATCATGTTTCCGGGCACACCGAAGGCGCACGTGATGATGAGCGGCAAGATGTAGGCGTCAAAGAGAAACAACAGAGAGACAACAGAGAGACAACAGAGAAACAACAGAGAGACAACAGAGAGACAACAGAGAGACAACAGAGGGGCCCGGATTGCCGGGCCCCTCGTTGCATGCTGACGGCTACTTCTTGGCGGCGGGCTTCTTGGCAAGCTTTGGGGCCGGCTTCCTGGTGGCCTTGGGCGCCTTCTTGGCGGACGCCTTCGTGCGCTTGGTCGCCACCTTCTTCGGCGGAGCTTTCTTCGCTGCCTTCTTCACCGGCTTCGCCTTTTTCACGGCCTTCGCGGCTGGCTTCTTCGTGGCAGGCTTCTTCGTGGCAGGCTTCTTCGCGGCTGGCTTCTTGGCGGCTGGCTTCTTCGCGGCTGGCTTCCTGGCGGCTGGCTTCTCGGCGACTGGCCTCTTCGCGGCCGGCTTCTTCGCCGTCGCCGCGCCGGCGGCGACCGTCGGCTCCTTCGTGGCGGCGACGGCCGCGTCGAACGCATCGCGCGCTGCCACGGCGGCAAGCACCCCGCCGCGCAGGAACGCCATCACTTCCTCGGCGTGGCCGGCCGGGTTCACCTTCTCGAAGACGTACTGCACGGCGCCGTCGGGGCCGAGGATGTACGTGATGCGTTCGACGCCCATGTACCGGTTGCCCATGAACTGCTTCTCCACCCAGATGCCGAGCTGCTCGGCGAGGGCGTGATTCTCGTCCACCAGCAGTGTGAAGGGCAGGTTGTACTTGGCCTTGAACTTCTGGTGCGAGGCGACGTTGTCGGGCGAGATGCCGAGGATGACAGCATCGGATTCGGCGAAGCGCGGAAACATGTCGCGGAACTCGCACGACTCGATGGTGCAGCCGGTCGTGTCGTCCTTCGGGTAAAAGTAGAGCACGACCCGGCGGCCGCGAAGGGAGGATAGCGCGAGCGGCGTGCCCGCGTCCGTCATGAGGGTGAAGTCGAGAGCCGGCATTGAGTGCTCGCTGCGATCGGTGGAACAAGTGGTGCCCGACCAGTCAACGCGGCGGTCGGGCAATCGGTGCCACGCACTAGGATCGGCGCGTGGGCTTCTTCCGAGTGGACGTGCGTACGCCCCGCATGGTGTCCCGCATCGGGACCTTTCTCGCGCCCTCCTTCGCGCCCTTCTTCGCGCCCTTCCGAGCCAGCGAAGTGCCCTTCCTGGCGCCCTTCTTCGCGTGAAGGTACGGCGCCAGCGATTCGTGCCCGATCAGCACGGCCATGATGGCCTTCTGGATGTGCAGGCGATTCTCCGCCTCCGCCCAGACGCGGCTCTGCGGCCCCTCGAGCACCGACTCGCTCACCTCCTCGCCCCGGTGCGCCGGCAGGCAGTGCATGAAGATGGCGTCCTTGGCGGCGCGCGCCATCAGCGCGTCGTCGACCATGTAGCCGTTGAAGACCTGAATTCGCTCGTTCGATTCGTCTTCCTGCCCCATCGACGCCCACACGTCGGTGTTGATGACGTGGGCGCCCTCGGCCGCCTCGCGCGGATCGCGCACCAGCCTGACGTCGGCACCCTCGGCCCGTGCCGTGGCGATGAGCGCCGGATCGGGCTCGTACCGATCGGGACAGGCGAGGCGGAGCGAAAACTTGAGCCGCTGCGCCGCCTCGATCCACGAGTGCGCCATGTTGTTGCCGTCGCCGATCCAGGCAATGCGCTTGCCCTCGAACGTGCCGAGGAACTGCCGGACGGTCAGCAGGTCGGCCAGGATCTGGCAGGGATGCGACAGGTCGGTGAGCCCGTTGATGACGGGGACATCGGCATACTCGGCGAGTTCCTCGGCGTGCGCATGCTCGTAGGCGCGAATCATGATGCCGTCCGTCATGCGCGAGAGGACGCGCGCCATGTCCTTGATGGGCTCGCCGCGGCCAAGCTGGATGTCACGCTGGGACAGGAAGAGCGCGTGCCCGCCGAGGTCGAACGCGCCGACCTCGAACGACACCCGCGTGCGCGTGGACGACTTCTGGAAGATCATCGCCAGCACCTTGCCGGCGAGCGGCTTCTTCACGTAGCGCTTGTTGCGAATCTCCTCGGCCAGCCGAAAGAGCGCCTGGAGTTCGGCGCTGGAGAAATCGAGGATGGAAAGGAAGTCGCGATGCGGCGTCACGGGAGGTTCGTGGAGGGGATCGAAATCTGTGCCACTCAGGGGGACGAGATAAGGGGGACGAGAGACGGAACGGGGAGGGGGTAGAGGCGTCGCGAGGGGGGACGGGGGGTGGAACGAGGACGGAGTTCACGTGAGAGCGACGCAGCCTCCTCCTCGTTCCACTCCTCGTCCCTCGTCCCTTCGCCTCTACCCCCTCCTCGTTCCGCTAGAGTATGTACTTTCTGAGGTCTTCGTCGTCCGCAATCGCCTTCAGCCGCTCCCGGACCACCTTCGCGTCCACCGTCACCGGCTCCGTGCCGCGCTCAGGCAGTTCATAGAGCACGTCCTCCAGCAGGGTCGTCATGACCGTGTGCAGGCGGCGGGCGCCGATGTTCTCCATGCGCTGGTTCACCATGGCTGCCGTGCGCGCGATCTCGCCGATGCCGTCGTCGGTGAAGGTGAGCGTGGTGCCGTCGGCCGCGACGAGCGCCGCGTACTGCTTGGTGAGGGCGTTCTCCGGCTCCGTCATGATGCGCACGAAGTCGGCCTCGGTGAGCGACTTGAGCTCCACCCGGATCGGGAAGCGCCCCTGCAGCTCCGGAATCAGGTCACTGGGCTTGCTCACGTGGAACGCGCCGGCGGCGATGAAGAGCACATGGTCGGTCTTCACCATCCCGTACTTCGTCTGCACGTTGGAGCCTTCGACAATGGGCAGGAGATCGCGCTGCACGCCCTCGCGCGAGACGTCGGGTCCGCCCATCTCGCTCTTGGCGCCGGCGATCTTGTCGATCTCGTCGAGGAAGATGATGCCGAGCTTCTCCACGCGGTCCAGCGCGTCGGCCACGACGTCGTCGTGGTTGATGAGCTTGTCGTATTCCTCGTCGAGCAGGATGCGCCGCGCCTCGGCCACCGTGACGGTGCGCCGCTTCTTGCGCTTGGGCATGAACTGCTCGAGCATCTCGGCGAAGTTGCCCATGCCTTCGGGAGCCCCTTGCTGCGCGAGGTCGAAGCCGCCCATGGACGATGCGGCCACCTCGATCTCGATCTCGCGCTGCTCCAGCTGGCCATCGAGCAGCAGCTGCTTGAGCTTGTCGCGCGTGCGCTTGTGCCGTTCGCGCGCCTGGTCCTGCTCCTGCGTCACGCCGCCCGTCGGCGAGACGACGAAGACGCTGGAGGTCGTCTCCGGCGCCGTCGCCGGAGGCGCTTCGACGGGCGGCGGGAGGAGCAGGTCCAGGATGCGCTCGTCCACCTTGTCGTTGGCGAGATCCTCGACATCGTGCTCACGCTCGTGCCGCACCATGTCGATGGCGCTCTCGGCGAGGTCGCGCACCATCCCCTCGACGTCGCGGCCGACGTAACCCACTTCGGTGAACTTCGACGCCTCCACCTTGATGAACGGCGCACCGGTGAGCTTGGCGAGGCGGCGGGCGATCTCCGTCTTGCCCACGCCCGTCGGGCCGATGAGGATGATGTTATTGGGCGCGATCTCCTCGCGGATCCCTTCGGGCGCGCGCTGGCGGCGCCACCGGTTGCGGAGCGCGATGGCGACGGCCTTCTTGGCGTCCCCCTGCCCCACGATGTAGCGGTCGAGTTCGGCGACGATCTTGCGCGGGGTCAGGTCGGCCAGGCGGGCGAGGACCTGTTCGGTGCGGTTGGCGGGCATGTCCTAAGTTTAGCAGGTGCGGGCGAAACCAGCGCACGGACGGCGGCGTAGGAGGGTCAACCCCTGACGGCCGAACGCCTCATGCGCCTTGCCCTCGCGACTGCCCTGCTCCTGATCGCCTCCACCGCCACGGCGCAGGCGCCGCGCGCCTACTCGTACGAGTTTCGGCTCGATCCGGGTGGAAAGAAGGGCGATGACGTGATCCACGGCAGGATGCGGGTGGCCGGAACCCGGGCCCGCCTGGACGCCGACGAGCAGAAGCCCGAGAGCGACCGGAGCTATTTCCTGCTCGCCGACGGTGGGCGCACTGTGTACGTCGTGCATCCCGAGCGCAGGACGTACGAGGAGCACGACGCCGATGAGTTCGCCCACGTCGTGGGGATGGCCATGCGATCGGTGGGGCCGGTCCTCAAGATCTCGGTGCGCGACGTGCGGCTCGACACGGCGCGCCTTGGCGCGGGGGAGCCGGTGGCCGGACGCGCCACGCAGCGCGTGCAGCTGCGCCAGCGGTGGACGACGAGCATGCGCGTAATGGGCTTCGTGAAGGAGGACATGGGCGGGACGTGCGTCGCCGAGTACTGGGCCGATCCGTCGCTGCCGCTGATGCGCAATCCGCTCTTCGACATCGTCAGCACCGCCCTGCTTGCGCTGGCGGCCGCGGACGCCGACTTCGTGGGCAACGCGGATGCGGCGCGCGCGACGCTCTTTCGGGGATCGCCGCTTCGCGCCGACATTCGCATGACGATGAGCGGCGACAAGGACGATGACGTGACCCGCCTGCGGTACGAGGTCACGAAGTTCACGGCGGGCGGCGTGGACGACGCCGAGCTTCAGCTGCCGAAGGGCTATCGCCGATCCGCGGAGAAGACCTTCCGGATGATGTAGCGCTACTCCGGCTCGATGACCGTGATGTTCTGGTTCGTGAAGATGCAGATGTCGCCGGCGATCATCAGCGACTTCCGGACGATTTCCGTGGCCGGAAGCGCGGTGTCGGCGAGCAGGGCGCGCGCCGCGGCCAGTGCGTACGGGCCACCCGATCCGATGGCGAGGACGCCATCGTCCGGCTCGATGAGCTCCCCGTTGCCGGAAATCACGAAGCCATGGTCGCGGTCGCACACCGCCAGCAGTGCCTCGAGCCGGCGGAGCACGCGGTCACTGCGCCATTCCTTGGCCAGCTCGACCGCCGCCTTGGGCAGGTTGCCCGGGTAGCGGTCGAGCTTCTCCTCGAACTTCTCGAAAAGAGTGAAGGCGTCCGCCGCCGCGCCGGCAAAGCCCGCCAGCACGCGGCCGCCCTTCAGCGCGCGCACCTTCACCGCCCGCGACTTCATGACCGTCTCGCCGACCGACACCTGACCGTCGCCGCCGATGGCCACCTTGCCGTCGCGGCGGACGGCGAGGATGGTAGTTGAGTGGATCGCTGGAAGTGTCATGCAAGGAAGATAAGGGAAGCCGGGGAACGCGGGGCGGAACGAGGAGGAGGTAGAGGCTTGGCGAGGGGGGACGGGAGCCGGAACGAGAACGGAGGTCCGTGGGCGTGCCTTCGACCTCCCTCCTCGTTCCACCCCTCGTCCCCCGTTCCTACGCCACTACCCCCTCCTCGTTCCGCGATCTGCTACGCCTTTGGATCCACCGTCACATGCTCCGGCGTGACCATCTCCCCGAACTTTGCCCCCAGGTGCTTCAGCACGCCATCCATGGTCGAGTGCGTGCCCAGCACCTTCATCATCACGCGGAAGAAGGGCGACTTGATCCAGCCGGCCTCGGTGATCGTGACTTCCGTGCCGGCACCCGTGGAGACGAGGTCATACGTCCAGACCCCGCCCCACTGCGACTTCTCGTCCGTGATGACCTCGGTGACGAGGTACGACGGCGGGCGGATCTCGAGGAACTCGATGCTCATCGTCATCCCGTCGACCTCCTGCACCCAGACTTCATGGCCATTGCGGCGTTCGCCCGGGACCGACGACGTGAAATCGGGGTGCCACTTGGGGTAGTCGCCGAAGTTGCGCAGCACCGCCCAGACGGAATCGCGCGGCGCCGTGAGCTGGATGCGGCTCGACACGGTGTGCTCGCGGGGCATCCGCAGGCCAACGACGTACACGCACGCCACCAGCGCCACGAGAACGATCACTGCGCGCTTGAGGAACCTCATCGGGTGCTCTCCACGTGTGGGGACCCCGCCAAATGTGCAGCGCCAGCCATCGGCTGCCAATGCTCGCTAGATTCCGCGCATGACCTCCCCCTGGCCCATCAGCTTCGAGGACGTGCTCGCCGCCCGCGATCGGCTGCGCCCGTACCTTTCGCCGTCGCCGCTGCGGCGGTACCCCCTGCTCGACGAACTCGTCGGGCACGGCATCCAGGTGTTCGTGAAGCACGAGAACCACCTGCCGGTGCAGACCTTCAAGGTGCGCAACGGGCTGTCGGCCGTCACGGCGCTCGACCCCGCGACGCGCGAGCGCGGCGTCATTGGGGCGAGCACGGGCAATCACGGGCAGGGCATGGCGTACGCCGCCCACCTGCTGGGCATCCCCTGCTCCATCGTCGTGCCCGAAGGGAACAACCCCGACAAGAACGCCGCGATTCGCGCGCTCGGCGCGACGCTCATCGAATTCGGCGCGACCTACGACGCGTCGGCGGCGCACTGCGCCGAACTGGCGTCGGCGCACGGCCTCACGCTCATCCACGGCATCAATGACCGGACCGTCATTGCCGGCGCGGCCACGATGTCGCTGGAGATGATCGAACAGGAGCCGGGCCTCGACGCGGTCTTCATCGCGCTCGGCGGCGGGTCGCAGGCGGTGGGCGCGCTCACCGTCGCGCGCGCCTGCAAGCCGTCGCTCAAGGTCATCGCCGTGCAGAGCGAGGCGGCGCCGGCGCAGTACGAAAGCTGGACCCGCGGGGAGATCGTGCGCGGCCGACCGGTGCGGACTTTCGCCGAGGGGATCGCCACCGGCCAGGCGTACGAGGTGACGTTCCCGGCGCTGGAGGCGGGCCTCGCCGACTTCCTGCTCGTGAGCGAAGCGGCGCTGGTCGACTCGTTGCGCGAACTGATTCGCACGACGCACAACCTGCCCGAGGGCGCCGCGGCCGGCGGGCTGGCCGGACTGCGGCAGGTAGCCGCCACGTACGCGGGACAGAAGGTGGGGATCGTGATGTGCGGCGGGAATATCGGCATCGAGGCCCTCCGAAAGGTCCTCGCTGAATAGGCGGCCGGTCGGGCGGTTCGCGGAACCCATCGCGACGCCGCGGAGTATGAGCTTGGATGTGCGCACCGTACGTCTACACGGACGTTGACGGCACGCTCCTGGACGACAACGGCCAGTTGGCGTGCGCCAGTGCGCTCCGCGAAGTCGCCGAGCGGGCGCACCTCGTGCTCGCTTCAAGCCGCACGCTGGACGAGCTGTCGGCGTTGACCCTGTCGTGGGGCATCCGCGCCGACCTCATTGCCGAGAACGGAGCGTGGGTGGCATGGACCAGTCCGCAGGGAGCGTCGGTCCGGGAGTCGATTGAGGGAGCGGACTGGTGGGTGCTTCAGGTCGGCGAGGACCGCGACGCGGTCCTGCGCCTGCTGTTTGCAACCAGTACGGCGGACTCGACTCCGCCACAGCTCGCCGACGAGTGGACGGAGGCCGAATGGCGCCGCGCGACGGGACAGTCGGCAATCGACGCGCGCCGCGCGCGCCGACGACGCGGCAGCGTGCTCCTGACCGGCGCATCGGCGCAGCAACTGGCCGCTTGGCGTGCGGCGGGTCTCGAGCCTGAACCGGGAGGGCGATGGATGTGCGTGACCCGTGGAGCCGGCAAGGGACGCGCGATGCGGCTTCACGCCACGATCGCCGGCAGTTCGCCCCTCACGATCGGCATCGGTGACGCGGCCAACGACCGGAGTTTGCTCGGCGCGGTGTCGCAGCCGTTGATCGTGCGGCGCAGCGATGGACGCGTGGATCCAGCCCTGCTCGACCTCGTACCGCCGGCCGCCGTGCTCGACGCTCCTGGCGCCGCGGCGTGGGGCGAGGTACTCAAATATCTTCCGGACCGGGGGTGACCATGACACAGGGCCCAACGTGGACGATCACCGCGCTGACGATTCCGGGACGCGAGCAGTACCTGCGCGACTTGCTCCGGTCCCTGCAGGACCTGCCGGGGGCGGAGCGCGCCGAAATCGTCATCATCTACAATCACGACGCGCGCGGCGACCGGCGCGAAATCGAGCGGCAGATCACGCGGCACTCGCCCACGATTCCCATCTCGGTCGTGTTCAACGGGCACGATCCAACGATCGCGGGCGGACGCGCGATGCAGCTGGGCGTGTGCAAGTCGCCGCTCATCTGTTTCGTGGATGACGACACGACGGTGCACGGCGACCTGCTCGGCACGCTCGAGCAGGCGATGCGAAACGTGCCGCTGGGGCTGGTGGGCGTGCCGTCGCTCGTCGGAGACACGGACGTCCGGTTCAAGCCGCGGGATTCGACTCCGTCAGTGGCCCTCGACGGCGTCCGGTACATGCCCGTGCAGGGCATGCTGGTGGCGAGCTACACCAACCTCCTGCGGCAGGCAGGGGGATTCAATCCGCGCCGCCGGTTCTGGGGCGAGTGGACGGAGCTGAACACGCGCCTCTGGCGGCTCGGCTTTCCGTCGGCATTCGCGATGGACGGCGCCTACCTGCGGCACTGGGAATCGGCCCCGTCTTCCCCCACGCGCAACCTCTCGGGCCGGGAGCGCCACGTGGTGTGGGGGCTGCTGTGCACCGCGCTCGAGTACGACGCGGTGGACATCAACGAGGCGACGGAGACTTTCTGGCGTCTCGTGGAGGATCGCTACCTCGCCTACTCGTTCGGCGACGACCTGAACTACCGCAACCTGATGCGGACGACGCTGGAGCTGATGCCGTTGATCGGCGAGGAATGGGGGCGGATCCAGGAGTTCCGCGCTGTGACGCGGGGGCATCCGTTCGCGTTCAAGCCGTTCCATCGCTTCACGGAGGCGGACGTCAATGCGGTGAAGCGGCACGCCGAGCGGGCGCTCACGCGCTACCGCACCGACGCCGGCTGGGCACGCCGCTCGCTGACGACGCGCGAACCGCTCAGCGGCATCGCCCGACGGTTCCACACGGCCGCGGCGACGCTGCGGCGGTGGACGGGGAGGGAAGTGACCAACTGAGGATCTTGACTTGGGATTCCGATTCAGGATCTCGAAAACGGATTGCGATTGGCGATTGTCTGGGCGTCATCGCCCATCGTAATCCAGAATCGATATCTTCGATCGCAATCCTGAGTCAAAATCCTGAATCAAGAGGCCTTTCTCGTCCTCTCTGCGACCCGCGCCACCGTCGCTTCCGACCCACACACGAAGATGTACTCACGGTTGCGCACGTGGCTCACCTCGCCCACGCGCTCGCCGCGCGGGCTGTAGATGCCGATCTGCGCACCGACGTACCGCTTGTACGCGCGCTCGATGGTGGCCACGGCGCCGCGCTCGGCGAGGCGCGCCTCCAGCCACTCACGCGACACGAAGCCCTCGTCGCTGAACGACACCACCAGCGTGCGGGCGCGCACGGCGCGCAGCACGGCGGCGAGCGCGTCCTCGAATTGCCGCTTGCTGTTGAACCGGCTCGTGCGATCACGCACGTCCTCGCGCTTGCACGCCACGCCGTAGCAGGCCGGCTTGTCCCAGCGCACCAGCGACTCCCAGATGTGGTAGTTGCCAAGGTACGAGTGCTGGTTGTACGGCGGGTCGAGGTAGGCGACGTCGGTCTCGACGCCGCGCGCGGCATCGAGCGCATCGAGGGCGAGCGCGCGTCCCTTGCCGGCGCGGGCGCGGGGGAGCACCGCGGGGAGCCGCATTTCGAGGTCGTTGTGCGCGCGCGGCGCCCACTGCTTGAGGTACGCCATCTGGACGCCGGTGGTGCTGTCCACCCGGTCGGCCGCCTCCATGAGCGAGACGAGCATCACCGCCTCGAGCTCAGGCGGTAGGGCCAGCGCGGCGAGGCGCTCGCGGATCGCATCCACGCGCTCGCCGTTCTTGGGGTGGAAGAACCGGGACTGCTCGCAGAACGTCTGCGTGAAGTACCCTGACCGTCCGGCGAGCGCGTTGCACTCGGCGATCAGCACCTCGGCGTCGCGCACCACGTCGTCGTAGTCGGCCTCCACGTAGCAGCGCGACAGCACGTGCGCGTACGCGTTGTGGTCGTTGGCGACCACACGATACCCGGCAAGCTTGAGCGCGTGGCCCACGCGTGCCGTGCCGCTGAAGAGGTCGAGCACCGATCGCGCGCGCGCGTCGGCGCGCACGGCGTCCACGATCAGTGGAAGCAGCGTGCGCTTGGAGCCGAGATACTTGATCACGACCAAGAGACGAGCGCGAATTACCGGCGCAACGCTGCGCGCGGGGCATGTTGCGGCAGTGAAATTCGGTCGTCAGGAACGGCGCCGGCGCAGGGCGGAGCGCACTGGCGGCGCGCTGCAGAATTGGGGCTCGGGACCCTGCGCGCGCTACGCGCGCGGGTGCGCCTGCCGATAGACCTGCTTGAGGCGCTCGACGCTGGTGTGCGTGTAGATCTGCGTCGTGCTCACGGAGGCGTGGCCGAGGAGTTCCTGCACGGCGCGCAGGTCGGCCCCGGCGTCGAGCAGGTGCGTGGCGAAGGTGTGGCGAAGGGAGTGCGTGCTCAGCCCCGCCCCTTCGTCGACCTGCGAGAGCCAGCCGACGATCGCCTTCTGGATCGTGGAGAGGCTGGCCCGCTTGCCACGGTCGGACAGGAAGAAGGCCTGCCGGTCGGCGCCGGGGCCCACCCTGGCGATCACCTGGTCGCGCCTGCGCTCGAACTCGCGCAGCGCGCGCTGGGCGTGCGACCCCACGGGGATGATGCGTTCCTTGCGTCCCTTGCCGCGCACCTTCACCTGCCCGGCGAGGAGGTCGAGGTCGGCGCGGTTGATGCCGCGCAGCTCGCTGAGGCGGAGGCCGCACGAGTAGAGCAGCTCGATCATCGCCAGCGCCATGACGTCGCGGTGCTTGCCGTCCTTGGCGCGCGTCTCCAGCGCCTGCAGCAGCGTCTCGACTTGTTTCCGGTCGAGGTGGCCGGGGAGGTACTTCTCGATCTTGGGCGAGCCGACAGCGCGCGCCGGGTTTCCGGCGATGAGGTCGTTGGAATGGAGGAACCGGAAGAACGTGCGCGCGGCACTGAGCGCCCGCGCGATGGAGCGCTTGGCGAGCCCGCGTCGCGCGAGGTGCGCCATCCACGACCTGAGAACGAGCCGGTCCACCTGCCCCCACTGCCAGTTCGGGTCGCCGTAATGGGCGCCGAGGAACTCACGCAGCTCACCCAGGTCCCGCGTGTAGGCCGCGACCGTGTGCGGCGATACGTCGCGTTCCTTGGCGAGGTGGGTGAGGAAGTCGGCGAGGAGGTCTTGCATGACTCAAGATAGACGATCGAGGGAGGGGGAGGGGTGCAGGGGCTAAGCAGGGGAGAGGAGTGGAGCGAGGGGCGATGGGAGAGGAGGGACTCTCCTCCCTCAACCCCCCGCACTCCACTCCTCCCTCCTTCCAAGCCCCTGCACTCCTCCTCCAACCCAGCGACACCGCACTTGCCAAGGTCCCAAGTACTTTGTAACATAAAGTACCAGAAGACCAGCGTCCCTCGCCGGAGCCTCCTTTATGCTCGCTCCTCCCTCCCCCGACTCGCACGCCTCGCTGCCTGCCGACGACCCGGTGGACTGGCGTGACGCGGTGCGCTGGTGGGAACGGCGGCGCATCACGTACAACGCGGTCCTCACCGCCCTCTTCGTCGCGCTGACGATCCGCACCTGGCCGCGGCTGCGGCCGGAGCTGGGCCCGGACAAGATCCTGCCGCTCCTCGTGCTCGCCCTGCTCGCCAACCTCTGCTACAGCACCGCGTACCTGGTCGACCCGCTGCTCAGCACGTCACCAAACGCGAGCACGCGGCACCGGCTGCGTGTGGCGCTCTGGGTGGCGGGCATGTTACTCGCGATGCTCATCGAGACCTACTGGTTCCTCGACGAGATCCTGCCGCCGCCGTCCTGATCGACGCCACGATTCACCTCCAACCACTTCCCGCATGATTGCGCCCTGGTTTCGCCGTGTCGGCTGGATTCCCGTCCCGATCTCCATCCCGGGGGGCATCGTCACGATCGGCGCACTCGCCTTCTGCGTACACGTGTTCATTGCGGTGGACGGGCGGTCGCATTCCGTCACCGACACGCTCTACGGCGTGTATCCGTTCATCATCCCCACGCTGCTCCTGCTCGACTGGGTGGCGACGCGCTCCAGCGGAAGCGCGTCGCGCCGGTCGTGACCGACGCCGAGTGGGCCGTGGCGCTGGCGCGCGAGGCGGCCATCGCACTCTTCGTGGCGCGCACGAGGCCGCCGCGTGACGGCAGGGGCGACCTGCCGCGCGATCCCGGCCGCCCCGGTTCCATTGAACGCGGCGGCCGGGAGGCGGCGCTCACTCAGCCAACCGTCCGGTAGTGGTCCAGCAGCTTGTAGCTCCGCGCACGCAGGCCGAAGATCAGCGCCGCCGCGAAGGCGAAACCGGCGAAGAAGAACATCTGGAACGCCGTGACACCAAAGCCAGTCGAGGCGATGAAGTTCGTGACGGTCGCGTTCTTCACTCCGGCGTTGACCACGAGCACCCAGAGGTTTCCGACGGTCACCGCCAGCAGCCAGAAGCTCATGAGCGTCCCCTTCATGGACTGCGGCGCCTGGCTGTAGGCGAACTCCAGCCCGGTGGCGGACACCAGCACCTCGCCGAGCGTGAGCAGCGCGTACGGCAGGATCTGCCAGGCGATGGAGAAGGCCGTGCCCCCGTCCAGCACCACCTGCATGAACCCGACGACGACCCACGACAGCCCTGACGACACGATGCCGATGGTCATGCGCCGCAGCGCCGTCATCTCGTATCCGAAACGCTTGAACGCCGGGAAGAGCACCAGATTGTTGAACGGGATGAGCAGCATCACCAGCGCCGGGTTGAGCGCCTGCATCTGCGACGACTGGAACCAGCTCGGCTTGCTCATCAGGTCGGCCTGCAGGACCCACGTCGAGGCCTTCTGGTCGAAGAGCGACCAGAACGGCGTCACCAGCGCGAAGAGCACGAGCACGCGCAGGACCGAGCGTACGCCCTCCACCGCTTCATCCGGGTGCCGCCCGCGCGCCCCCTCGAGCTGCATCTGCACACCCATGCCGCCGAACGCGATGATGGCGACGAGGGCAGCGCACAACGAGATCACGACGCCGAACACCGGGATGAGCACGAGCGAGACGACCGCCAGGAGGCCGCCGATCGCCGCGAGCGCCAGGCCGCCCCGCCCGGAGGCGAGCGCCGTGCGCGACACACGGAGGAACGAATGCGGGTCGGGCGGTGCCGGCGGCACCATCACGTAGTGCTTGCGGCCCAGCCACAGGACGACGGTCGAGATGAACATCAGCGCCCCGGGGATGCCGAAGGCGATGGCCGGCCCGAGCTGCGTGAGGAAGATGGGCATCAGCAGCGACGCGAAGAACGAGCCGAAGTTGATGATCCAGTAGAACGCGTCGAAGACCACCTTGGCCCGGTGCTTGTTCGTCTGGTCGAACTGGTCGCCGACGAACGACGACACGCACGGCTTGATGCCCCCCGAGCCGAGCGCGATCAGCGCGAGGCCCGTGTAGAAGCCCATCTTGTTGTCGACGAAGAGGGCGAGGCAGAGCTGGCCGATGCAGTAGACGAGACTCAGCCAGAGGATGGTGTTGTACTTCCCCCACAAACGGTCGGCCAGCCAGCCGCCGAGGAGCGGGAAGAAGTAGACGCCGATGACGAAGGTGTGGAACACATCCTTCGCCGCGCCGGGCCGGTCCGCCTCCGGCAGGTACGCCAGCAGGGACGACACGAGGAAGACGGTCAGGATGTTGCGCATCCCGTAGAAGCTGAAGCGCTCGCACCCCTCGTTTCCGATGATGTACCGGATCTGGAATGGGATCGGCACCTGGGCCGGCGCAGCGGCGGCGGTCTTGGGCGTGTTGCTCATGGGCCTGTATGAAATCCGCGAATGGGAGGAAGCACGCAATCGGGGTTCCCAAAGATGCGACGCCGCGTGACGTGCGGCCACTCGCCTTCTCGTCGCGGGAATGCGCAAACGGCCGATCCGACGTACCGGATCGGCCCTCGGCGCGTTCGCGGACGAGCCGGCGCTACGGCTGCGGCCGCGGTATCATCTCGTCACGGTTCGCGAGGTGGTAGACCGACCAGGCGACGATCGACGCCGCCTGCTTGAGGTCGTCCATCACCAGCCGCTCATACGTGTCGACGTTCGAGTGGTGCGTGCGGATGCCGTACTCGAGCGGATCCTGGATGAACTGGAAGCCCGGCACGCCGCGGCGCCAGAAGGAGATATGATCGGTGCCGCCGGTGCGGTCGAGCCGGTTCCCCACGTAGCCGAGATCGCGGAACGGCGCGAGCACCTGGTCCCAGACGCGGACGGCCGGTTCGTTGAGCTCCCCGTACACCCCGCGCAGGCGCCCGCTCCCGTTGTCGATGTTCAGGTAGGCCGAGAAGTTCGGCAGCTCCGCGGCATGTGCGCGCACGTACGCCGCCGAACCGAGCAGGCCCTGCTCTTCGCCACTCCAAAGCCCGATGCGAACGGTGCGACGGAGCGGGAGGTTGAGCGTCTTCAGGATGCGCATCGCCTCCATCATGACCAGCGACCCGGCCGCGTCGTCGGTGGCTCCCTGCCCCGAGTGCCAGCTGTCGAAGTGCCCGCCGATCATCACGACCTGCTGCTTGAGGTCGGAACCGTGGATCTCGCCGACCACGTTGAATTCCCGCTTGTCGGGATTGCTGAACCGGTTCTGGATGTTGACCTCGAGCCGGGAGGTCACACCCTGCTTGGCGAGGCGATAGAGCTGGCCGTACTGCTCGTGCGTGAGCATCAGCGCGGGGATCGGCTCGTACACGGAGTCGCGCGCCAGCCGTCCGTCCGGATGGCCGCCCGTGCGCAGGATTCCGTAGGTCCACCCCGACGGGATGAGGAGCACCGCCGGCGCCTCGCGACGGATGAAGCGCATGACCGCCTGCTGCCGCGCCTGCGCGGCGCGGAACTGCTCGGCCTGCTGCGGGTTCACCTGCTGCGCTGGCGGCGCGGGCTGCGGCCGACGCTGGCCCCACGCGATGATGCTGTCCGCGTCGTACCGCCTCGGAGGAGCCGTGAACTCCGGGCCGATGGGGTTCCAGCGCTGCCACATCACGCAGGCGCCACGCAGCCGGCCGGCGTACTGCTGCAGCTGCGTCGTGTCGTCGGGCACCTCCACGAGGACCACCGGGCATGTGACGGCCCCCTTGGTGCTGCCGCTCCACGCCTGCGGCTCCGCACGCAGCGGCTGGAGCACCGGTTCGACCATGCGGCCGCTGTAGCTGACGCGCTCCCAACCACGACCAAACAGCGAATCCCACGGTTCGGCCTGCACGTTGACGAGGCCCCAGCTGCGCAGCGACTGCACCGCCCACTCCTGCGCGCGACGCATCTGCGGCGAGGCCGTCAGGCGACTGCCGTGGCGGTCAAGCAGCTGCTGGGCCAGCGAATCTACCTGCGACCGGTTCAGTGCCTCGTCGCGTATGCGCGCGAGCACGCCGAGGTCGAGGCGCTCCTGCACGATGGACTGCTGGGCCGCCAATGGTGCGGCAACCAGGCACGCGACCAGCATGCCGGTGATGGGACGGACGAACGCCATGTCGATCTCCTTCAACGGGGGGAACAGCGCGAGGCCCACACGTGAGCCTGCGTACCTCCCTACTACGCTTCACCCGGAGCGTCCGCTGCCGCAACCCGACGTCATTCGGGACGCTGGGCGCCGCGGCCGCATAGCCGATTCCGGCGCCGTTGTCCAGACCGCGCCCGGCCAAGGCTTGCTTGCCGACACGCTGGCCGTGCACGGGCGCGTCGCTAGAATTGGACCCATGCTCCTCGGTGTCGCCGGCATGATTGGCTGCGGGAAGTCCACGCTCTCCGCCGCCCTCGCAAAACGCTTCGGTCTCCAGCTTGCGCTGGAGAGCGTCGACGCCGAGAACCCGTGGCTCGACCTGTTCTACGACGGCGAGTCGGGGATGCGGACCTACGGCCTGCACCTCCAGCTCCACTTCCTCGCCACGCGCTTCGAGAGCATGCGCAAGATGCGCGCGATGGGCGGCAGCTGGGTGCTCGACCGCACCTGGTACGAGGACGCGGAGATCTTCGCCCGCGGCCTGTACGAACAGGGCTACATGCACTCCAACGACTGGGAGCTGTACCAGCGCCTGTATGCGGAGCTGCTGCACGCCCCGGCCGCGCGCCCGCCGCGCCTGATGGTCTACCTGCACGGCCCGTTCGACACGATCCTCGACCGCATCATGTCGCGCGGCCGGCCGAAGGAGAAGGACACCGACCCCGAGTACTTCGCGTCGCTGCACAAGCGCTACGGGCGGTGGATCGACGGGTTCCGCCGCTGCCCGGTCCTGCGCCTCGACGTCCGCGAGTACGACCTCTTCGCCGACCCGTCGGCCGTGGACGACATCGCGACGCGCGTGCGCCTCGAGCTCGAGAAGGAGATCCCGCAGACGGAACTGTGGCCGGCGCAGAAGAAGCGCCAGGACGCGTTCGCGCAGGGGTGAACCCGCGCGGGTCGCCGGGGTACGACTCCCCGTCATGCGCCCGCTCGCACCGCCGCCGTTCTACAAATGGGTTCCGCCGTCGCCCGAGGAACGCGCCGCCGAGCTGCAGCGCCTCGAGCGTGAGGCGCGCATCGGCGAGTGGAAGCTCTACGGCTTCGCCCTCCTGCAGTGCTTCGCCGCCACAGCGGTCGGCTGCACCATCGCCGGCTACGGCTTCTACATCACGGACCCCGAGCGCGGCAAGATCCTGCTGCTCAGCGGCATGCTCGTGAGCTGGACCGGCAACCTGCTGGCCCTCGGCCGCCTCGCCGTCCGCGTGGAGCGCGGCGACGTGTAGTCGTGCCGGACGGTTCAACGGTCAACCTCAGACCAGCTCGTTCTCCGCCATCCACTCGCGCATCGCCGCGAGCGAGCGCTCCGCGTACAGCTCGCGCTTCTTCAGCTTGTCGCGCGGCGGCTCGGGCAGCTCCTCGAGCAGGCCGAAGTTCGCGTTCATCGGCTGGAAGTGCGCGGGGTCGGCCTCGCGCAGGTGGCGGTACAGCGCACCCAGCATCGTCACCGGCGGCGGCAGCACCGGGTCCTGCCCGGCCAGCAGGCGTGACAGGTTGATCGCGGCGAGCAGTCCCGTCGCCGTGCTCTCGGTGTAGCCCTCGACGCCGGTGAGCTGGCCAGCGAACAGCACCTGCCGGTCGTCGCGCAGCGACAGATGCGGCGTGAGCGCCGCCGGCGCGTTGAGGTACGTGTTGCGGTGGATCGAGCCAAAGCGCAGGAACTCGGCGCCCTCGAGTCCAGGGATCATCCGGAAGACGCGTTGCTGCTCGGGAGTTCGCAGCCGCGTCTGGCAGCCGACGAGGTTCCACATCCGTCCGGCGCGGTCCTCGCGGCGCAGCTGCACCACCGCCCACGGGCGCCGCCCGGTGCGCGGATCGCGCAGGCCGATGGGTTTCATCGGGCCGAAGCGCAGCGACTCCCGCCCGCGCCGCGCCATCTCCTCCACCGGCATGCACCCCTCGAAGTACGGCGCCGAGTCGAACTCGTGCGCCGTGAACTGGTCGGCGGTGGTGAGCGCATCGAGAAACGCCTCGTACTGCGCCTTGTCCATTGGACAGTTGAGGTACGCGCCCTCCGGCTCTGCCGTCCCCTCGGGTCCCGGCTCAGGCGCACTTCCATCCACCCGTTCCCCCGCACCTCGCCCTGCTCCCTCCCCCTGCACCAGGGAGGGGTTTGGCATTGTCTCCTTGTTCCACCGCGCCGCCCGAAACGCCACCCCCTCGTCCACCGACTCGATGGACACGATCGGCGCGATCGCGTCGTAGAACGCCAGCGACTGGATGCCGAGCCGCGCGCGCACGCGCTCGGCGAGCGCGTCGCTCGTGAGCGGCCCCGTGGCGATGAGGCACGGGGCGGCGGGAATCGCCGACACTTCCTCGCGCGTGACCGTGATGAGCGGATGACTCACGATGCGATCGTGCACGGCCGTCGAGAAGAGGTCGCGGTCCACCGCGAGCGCGCTCCCAGCCGCCACCCGCGCGGAGTCAGCTGCCGCCAGCACAATTGAACCCAGCAATCGCATCTCGGCCTTCAGCAGCCCGTGCGCGTTGGTCAGCTCCGTGCTCTTGAACGTGTTGCTGCAGACGAGCTCGGCGAGCCGGTCGGTCTGGTGCGCCGCCGTGCCGCGCACGCCGCGCATCTCATGCAGCACCACGCGGTGTCCGCGCTCGGCCAACTGAAAGGCGGCCTCGCTTCCGGCGAGGCCGCCTCCGACCACATGGACGGTCGCCGTCACGCCGCGCCCGCGGGCTCGCTCTCGGCGTCGGCCGACACTTCCACGGTCCACTCGTTGGCGCACTTGAGGCACTTCCGGAAGTGGCCGCGTGTCTTGTTGCTCTTGGCCTCCGCGCCCGTGAAGCCGCAGTCCGGGCAGACCTCGAGCACCGGCTTGTCCCAGCAGACGAAGTCGCACGACGGGTAGTTCTCGCACCCGTAGAACGCCTTGCCGCGCTTCTTGCTGCGCCGCGCCGCGATGTCGCCGCCGTCCTTGGGGCACTTCACGCCCGTCGGCATGGACCGCGTGCCGCGGCACTTGGGGAAGGTGGAGCAGCCGAGGAACTCGCCCGACCGCCCGCGCCGGATCACCATCGGCTTGGTGCAGATGGGACACGGATACTCGGTCATCACCGGCGGCACGCGCTCGCCCTTGAGCGGACGCGTGTACTTGCACGTCTTGGGGTGGTTCTCGCAGGCGACGAACGGACCGAAGAAGCCGCCCTTGGGGAGCAGCTTGCCGCCGCACTGCGGGCACCGCTCGGTCTCGAGCGCGCCGAGGTCGTGCGCCTCGCGGATGAGCCCCTCGACATTCACGTCGTTCAGCGACTTCTCGAACGGGCCGTAGAAATCGCGGAGCACGTGGTGCCACTCGAGGTCGCCCTCCTCTACCTTGTCGAGCTCGCCTTCCATCTCCGACGTGAAGCCCACGTTGAAGACGTCGGGGAACTGCTTCACCATCACCTTCTCCACGCTCTCGCCGAGCGGTGTGGGGAAGAAGCGGCGCTGCTCGAGCTCGGCGTAGTGCCGGTCGGTGAGCGTCGAGATGATGCTGGCGTACGTGGACGGCCGACCGATGCCGAGGCGCTCGAGTTCCTTGACGAGCGACGCTTCGGAATAGCGCGGCGGCGGTTCGGTGAAGTGCTGGCTGGGGATGATCTCGCGGACGGGCGCGTGTTCGCCCGGCTCGATGGCGGGCAGCGCCTGCTCGTCCTCGAGCGCCTTGCTCTCGCCCTCCTCGCGCGCCTCCTTGTAGAGCGACAGGAAGCCCATGAACTTGATGACCGACCCGGTGGCGCGGAACAGGTACCGCCCGAGATCGAAGTCCACCGTGGTCGTGTCGAAGACGGCGGGCGCCATCTGCGACGCCATGAAGCGCTGCCAGACGAGCGTGTACAGCTTGAGCTGGTCGGGCGAGAGATACTTGGCGACGAGTTCCGGCGTGCGCGACGGATCGGTGGGACGGATGCCCTCGTGCGCGTCCTGGGCGTTGCTGTCCTTCCCCGCCCCGTAGAGCTGCGGCGCCTTGGAGAGGAACTCCTCGGCAAAGCTCTGCCGCAGGAAGTCGCGCGCCGCCTGCGCGGCGCTCTCGGCCACGCGGCTCGAGTCGGTGCGCATGTAGGTGATCATGCCCACCGCGCCTTCCGTCTTGCCGAGCTCGATGCCCTCGTAGAGGTTCTGCGCGAGGCGCATGGTGCGCTTGGAACCGAAGCCCAGCTTCTTGGCCGCCTCCTGCTGCAACGTCGAGGTGGTGAACGGAGCCGCCGGATTCTTGCGCCGCTCGCGGCGCTTGATGTCGGTGACGTCGAACGTCTTCCGCCCGGCGAGGTCGCGGAGGATGGCCTGCGCCGCCGCCTCGTTGGGGATCTCCGGCTTGTGGCCGTCGATGTGATGCAGCTTGGCCGTGAAGGCCTGCCCGTCGTGCTCCAGCGATGCGGCGATCGTCCAGTACTCGGTGGGCCTGAACGCGCGAATCTCGCGCTCGCGCTCCACCAGCATGCGCAGCGCCACCGTCTGCACACGCCCGGCCGACAGCCCCTTCTTCACGGTCTTCCACAGCAGCGGACTCGCCTTGTACCCGACGAGACGGTCCAGCACGCGGCGCGCCTGCTGCGCGTCCACCTTGCGCTGGTCGATCTCGCCGGCCGCCTCGATGGCCTTGGTCACCGCTTCCTTGGTGATCTCGTGGAAGAGCACGCGCCGGATGGGCGGGCCGTTCTTGCGCACCACCTGGCCGCGCACATGCCAGGCGATCGCCTCGCCTTCACGGTCAGGGTCGGTCGCGATGAAGATGGAGCGCGCGTTCTTCGCGGCGCTCTTGAGCTCGGCCAGCGTCTTCTCCTTCCCCGGGATCGTCACGTACTCCGGCTCGAAGTTGTGCTCCACGTCGATGCCCAGCGTGCGCTCGGGAAGGTCGCGCACATGGCCGACCGTGGCCTTCACGGCATAGGAGGCGCCGAGGTAGCGGCCGATCGTCTTTGCCTTGGCCGGCGACTCGACGATGACGAGCGCCTTGCCGGCAGCGTGCGACTCGCCCTCGACCTCGGGCAGCTCCACCGCCGCGGCGCGCTTCTTTGCCGCAGGCTTGCGCGCTGCCGTCTTCTTCTTTGCGGAAGTCTTCTTCTTGGCGGCCATCGGTCTAGTGCAATGTCCCGGGTTCCGGGAGTGTACCTGAATCAGCGAGCCCGACACTCTCCATGAGGGCGCGCAGGTCGTCGAGGGCGATACGTCCTTCCAACTGGAGCATGGCGCGCTCGATCACCTGCTCGAGCTCCGCCGCGTTGAGGATGCCAGCGCCGTTGAGGGCGAGGAGATGCCCCCACGCTTCTGGTGCAAAACGCCCGCGTTCATGCGGGCCGAGGACGCGAAATGTCATGTTAGAGACAACTATAATACTGTGGCTTACCCGGCAATGGCGTTCAGGGCCACAATCCTAGTCCCTTGGTCAAGGGCGGGCAAGCGCCACTATATGCTCGACGGTGGCCGACGGCGTCATCGTTTCCACGCTAACTGTATGATCCGCTTGCAGATAGAAGGCCTCCCGCACGCTGAGAATGGCTGTCAGCGCCGCGAGCGGATCGGGCCCTGAGAGCAACGGTCGCCCTTCCACGCCCGCACCAAGGCGCTCCAGTGCGCGTGCGGGTGACAGCTGCAACCATATAAGGCGGGAAGGCGGACGGAGCAGCGCCACGAGCCCCGGAATCGCGATCCAGCCGCCCCCGGGAGCCACCACCATCGGCGTTTCGGCGCGCGCCAGTCGTTCCGTCATTCCGCGCTCCAGCGCGCGAAAGTGCGCCTCGCCGCGCGCAGCGAAGATCTCGCGCACGCTCATCCCCTCGCGCGCTTCGATCTCCTCGTCGAGGTCCACGAACGGCCACTGCAGTCGCGCCGCGAGTTCGCGCCCGACCGTCGATTTTCCCGCGCCCGGGATTCCGACAAGGACGATGTGCGCGGCCTGCCCCACGTCAGCCCAGCCGGCCGGCGACGTGCGCGAGATACGTGTCGAGGTTCCGGCGGAGTTCGGTCATGGAATCGCCGCCGAACTTCTCGACCATCGCGTCGGCCAGCACCAGCGCGGCCATCGCTTCGGCGATCACGCCCATCGCCGGCACGGCGGTGACGTCGCTGCGTTCGGCGACGGCCGCAGCGGCTGCCCCCGTCTGCGTGTCAATAGTGCCGAGCGGGCGCATGAGCGTGCTGATGGGCTTCATGGCGACGCGCAGGACCAGTGGCTCACCGGTGGTCATGCCGCCTTCGAGGCCGCCCGCCCGGTTGGTCACGCGGCGCACGTTGCCGCTGCGCGTGCGCCCCGGCGCCATCGTGATCTCGTCGTGCACCTCCGCCCCCGTGCGGCGGGCGGCCTCGAAGCCGATGCCGACCTCCACGCCCTTCACCGCGGGGATGGAGAGCATGGCCTGCCCCAGTCGGCCATCCAGGCGGCGATCCCAGCTCACGTGCGATCCCAGCCCCACGGGAAGGCCATCCACGACCACCTCGCAGATGCCGCCGAGCGTGTTGCCCTCCGCCTTGGCCGCGTCGATGCACGCGATCATCCGCTGCTCGGCCTCGGCGTCGAGCGTGCGCAGCGGCGACGCGTCGGCGGCGGCGTTGATGTCGGCGGGCATCGTGGCGGGACGCTGGGCGTCGATGCCGCCCAGGTGCACGAGGTGCGACGCGACGGTGACGTCACAGGCGGCGAGCAGCCGGCGCGCGATGGCGCCGGCGGCGACGCGCGCCGTGGTTTCGCGGGCCGAGGCGCGCTCGAGGATGTCGCGCGCATCGTCGCGGTCGTACTTGAGCAGGCCCGAGAGGTCAGCGTGTCCGGGGCGCGGGCGGTGCACGGCACGCTTGCGCGCGCCGTCGGCATCCGCGTCGCGCGGCGCGGGGTCCATGATCTCCTGCCAGTTCTTCCAGTCGCGATTGCGGATGAGCATCGCCACGGGAGAGCCGAGAGTCTCGCCGGCGCGGACGCCCGAGAGGAACTCCACCTCGTCGCGCTCGATCTGCATGCGGCGGCCGCGGCCATAGCCCTGCTGGCGTCGCGCCAGGTCGACATTGACGTCGGCCGCGAGCAGCGGCAGCCCGGCGGGGACTCCCTCGAGGATCGAGACGAGGGCGGGGCCGTGGGACTCGCCGGCGGTGGTGAAGCGGATTGGCACTATAGTGACGGGAGACGGGAGACGGGAGACGGGAGACGGCAGACGGGAGACGGCAGAGCGGGGGCGGCCACTGGCCGCCCCCGCTCAACATAACAAAGTCGCTGCGGTTACGGCTTCTTCTCGACCACCGGCCGGTTCTTGAGCGTCTCGCCGTCATCGAGGATGTGCGGCGTGATCAGGATCAGCAGGTCCTGCTTCCGCTCGATCGTATCGGTCTCGCTGAACAGGCGGCCGATGAGCGGCAGCGAGCTCAGGATCGGGATGCCGGTGCGGTTCTTGGAGATCTGCGTCTGGGTGAGGCCGCCAATCACCGCCGTCTCGCCGTCCGCGACGAGCACCTCGTTCTTGGAGTTGCGGCGGTTCGTCTCGGGGCCGGCCGTGGTGACGCGCACCAGCTGCTCCTGCGTCGCCTCGACGGTGAGGTTGAGCTGGCGGTTGGCCGTCACGCGCGGGGTCACCTTGAGCGTGATGCCGATTTCCTTGGTCTGGATCTGCGGCGCCACCGAGGTGATCTGTCCGGCCGGCACCGGCGGCGTGAGCAGGTACGAGATGGTGGAGCCCGAGAAGAGCGTCGCCTCGCTGTTGTCGAGCGTGGTGGTGCTCGGCTCGGCCTGGACGTCGGTGAGCTGCTCCTGCGACAGCGCGTCGAGGAACGACGTCAGGTTGAAGCCGCCGATCGCCATGTTGTAGATGAGGCTGACCGACGCCTCGTTGGAGTACTGGCGGCCCGCATTGGCGATGCCGGTGAAGGCGTCACCCGTGAGGTCCACGCGGAAGTCACCCGGCACCGCCGCATTGTTGATGATGCGCGGCATGAGGGCGTTCTGGAACGCGTTCGCGGTGCCGAGGTCGTAGCTGATGCCCAGCTTCTCGGTCCCCGTGCGGTCCACGGCGATGATCTTGGCCTTGATCGCGACGAGCGGCGTGCGGACGTCGAGATCCTTGATGAAGCCCATGACGTCGGTAAGGCGCGCCTGCGTCTCGGTGATGATTAGGACGTTGGTCTTGTCGTCAGTGGCCACAGAACCGCGGCCGCACCCGGCGGTCGAGATGACCGTGCCACCGGCGGCACCCGCGTCGGCGGCGCCGGCGGCGCCTGCCTCGGCACCTGCCGCCCCGCCGCCCGCCGCCGGCGCCTGCGCTGCCCCACCCTTGGCGCATCCGGCGCTGAGGAGGCTGGTGATGGTCGTGGCCAGCGTGGCCGCCTTCGCGTAGTAGACCGGCACGATCTGGCTGACGAGCGGTTCCTGCGCCGTGCGATTCGCAATGTTGGTGTAGCTGTCCACCGTGATGATGCCCGTGCTGTCCTCAATGGCGGTGAGGCCCACGGAGCGGAGGATGGCGGCGAGCGCCACGTCCCACGGCTGGTTCTTGATTTCCATGAAGCCGATCTTCGCGTTGGCCACACCAGCGCCAGCGACGATCGTCTTGTTCGCGAACGTGGCAAACGACCCGATGACATCGCGGATCTCGGTGTCGCGGTCGTAGGTCACGGTGATGCGCGGCTGCTCGAACGGCAGCGGGGCGGCCGGCGCGACTTCGCGCAGGATGCCCAGCGGGGGCTCGACCTTCTGCTCCGCCGCGACCGGTTCGGCCGCGGGCGCGGCGGCCGGTGCGTTCTTGCCGCCGCCGCCGAGGTGCCAGGCGGCGAATTGGTCGGGTCCGCTCACGGCGATGCGCACGTCGCGCTCACCGCGGACCACCGAGTACTCGCGCGCGCCGTCGAGGTCGAGCACGAGCCGGACGACATCCGGCTTGTACTGGGCCACGCGGACGTTGGTGATGCCGCCGCGCGGGACCTTGTCGTAGAAGCGTGCTGGCGCGGTCAGGGTCGCCCCGCGGAAGTCCACGACGATGCGGCGCGGATTGTTGAGCGTGAAGTCGACGACGTCGACCGTTCCGTCGATGGCCACCACCACTTCGGCACGCCCGGCGGCGGGCACGACGCTGAGCGCCGTCACCGACGATGGTGCGCGCGGCGTCTCCGACGCGGCGGTGGCGCTTCGTGCGCCGACGGACAGCGCGGCCGCAATTACGGCCAGCTGGTAGACTCGCCTCATGGCTTCCCCTTGGTCTGCTGGGTCTGCTGCGCGTTCAGCTTCAGGGTCTCCTGACGGCTGAACCCATACTCTTCGATGGTCAGTACAACTTCCTGCGCCCTGATCTGCGACACGCGGGCGCGGCCGAGCATCTGGCCGGGCTTGGCGCGATACTGCTGCATCGTGCTGATGTCGCGCATGACGGCGACGGAATTGCGGCCCGCCGGGTCGAAGATGATGCCAACGACCTTGAGGTCGGCGACGAGCGGCCGGATGGCGCCGGTCTCTATCGGCGACGCGAACGGATCGATGTCCCGCGACGCGTAGGTGAAGACCTCGCGCTCGAAGGTGATCTTGCTGGAGTCCGGCGCCGGCGGGGTGGCTGGTGCCGCGCCCCTGGCGGCGGACGCCGGCGGCTTGGCGGGCGCCTTGGTGGCCGCCTGCGGCCTGGCCGGTGCCTTGGCCGTTGCGGGCGCCGCCTTCTGCGCCGCAACCGGCGCCGACGCGGCGCCCGCGTTCACCGCGGCCGTCTGTGCGTTGGTTGCGTTGACGTTCTTGCGCGCCTGCTCGATGGGCTTCTTGATGGACGGCGGCATCTGCGCCAGCGCGACCGACGCGCCGGCGAACACCGCGAGCAGTCCGACGAGACGACGGATCATCACTTCCTCCCCGGCTTGGAAGGAGCCGACCCGTTGCCGCCCTGGTCTCCCTGCGAGGTCTTCACCGCATAGGTCTGGATCTGGAAGCTCGCCTGCAGCATGACCGTGCCGGTCTCGCCCGTCTTCCCGGCGGTGCTGGGACTGCCGGACGGCGCAAGCTGGAGCCCGAGGGGCGCCACGATGCGGGTCATCGACGCGATGCCGGTGAGCAGCTGGCCGATCTCGTGATAGCTGCCGTTGGCGCGCAGCTTGTAGCGATAGGTGTCGAATTGCTCGCCCGGAATCACGGGCTCGGGCTCGATGTAGTTGATGTCGAGCCCCACACGGCGGGCGGCGGTCGAGACCTGCTCAAGAAGCGCAGGCACCTCGTTGCCGGCGGGAACCAGCGAGCGCATCAGCTCGAGGTTGGCGCGCAGCCGCTCGGACTCCTCGCGAATGGTCGCCACTGATCCGCGCGCCAGCTGCGCCTTGGCGCGCTGGTTGCCGGCATCGAGCGAGTCCACGTGGGTGGCGATCACGGCGAGCGACTCCTGCTTCGGCGAGTACACGAAATACCAGTACGCGCCCGCCCCGACGACGCCGAGGAAGGCCACGAAGAAGAGGAGCTGGTCGCGCTGGTTGGTGGGAAGACCGGCCATGGGTTACCTCACCGAGACGGTGAACGGCACGGTGCGCAGTACCGAAGGGTCGGGCTTCTCATACTGCATGTCGAGTCGGAACTCCGTGGTTTCCTTGCCCTGCTGCATCACCACGTCGCTGCGGACGAGCGTCACGTTCTGCAGGAATGGCGACGTCTCGAGCGCCTTCATGAATCGCGTCAGCGCCTGGATGTCCACCGTGTTGCCGACGATCTGCAGCGCGAGCACGTTCTCGTCGGACGGCTGCGCCGCCGGACGGGCGGGGCCCTTCTTGGCCGCCGACTTGCTGACGCCGGCCTGCACTTCGGGCGACTCGTTGGAGACGGCGCTGGTCTGCGCGACGGAGCGCAGCCAGACGTACGGCGGCATGGCACGGCTGATCTCGTCGAGAACGTGCGGCCAGATCAGGCGCGTGCCGTCGATGGTCGAGATCACGGCGATCTGGCGCTGGACCGAGTCGCGCTGCGCCTCGGCCTTCGCCCGTTCGGCGATCACCGACGCGTAGCGCGTGGAGTCCTGCACCGCTTTCTGCTCGCGCTCGGTAAGCGACGACTCGCGTCGCGACTGGAGGCTCCACATGGCGCCGATGGCCACGAGGCCGACGACCACGCCGGCCACGGCGGAGATCATCCACGGATCGCGCACCCGTGACTGGAGGTCCTTGAGCACGTCGCCGATGTTGAACGACGGCCCACGACTCCGCGTCTTCCTTCGCGCGCCGGGTAGGAGATTGATTTCAATCATGATGCGCTCTGGGCCCGGGTCAGGCGGGCTGGCGCAGCGCCAGGCCGATGGGGAGCATCAGCAAGGGCGCCACTTCGTCCGTGACGAGCGGCTCGAAGGCGCCGTCACGAACCCGCAGGTTGGCCAGAGGATTGGCGAGCTCGACCTGCACGCGCAGGCGCGCGGCGAGCACGTCGGAAAGCCCGGGGATGCGGGAGCCGCCGCCGCACATGTAGACCGCGCGCATCGGCGCGGCATTGCGCGACGACGAGGCGAGGAAGGCGGCGGCACGCTCGATGCCGACGGCGATCTCCTCTCCGCGTCCCTCGAGCACGGCGTCAAGATGCGGCGACCGGTCATAGCCTTCGAGCAGCTGCGACGCCTCCTCCGCTCCCAAGCCGCGTTCACGCTGCAGATCCTCGCGGAACCGGCGCGTCCCCACCGTGATGTCGCGGGTGAGGATCGGCACCCCCTCGTCGAGGATGTTGATGTTGGTCACTTCGTGGCCGATGTTCACCAGGCCGACGACGCCCTGCATCGCGTCGGGGTAGCTGAGCTCGAACGCGTTGTGCAACGCGAAGGCGTCCACGTCCACGACGGCCGGGTTGAGGCCGGCATCGGCGAGCAGGCGCAGCTTGGCCTCGACCAGCTCCCGCTTGGCGGCGACGAGCAGCACGCTCATCTCGGGACCGTCGGCGTCGGGATCCAGGATCTGGAAGTCGAGTTCGACGGACTCCATGTCGAACGGCACGTGCTGTTCCGCCTCCCACCGCATGAGCTCGCGTGCCTGCTGCTCCTTGACGCGCTCGATCTGGATCTTCTTGATGATGACGTCGCGGCCGCCGACGGCGGTCACGACGTCGCGGGAGGACACGCCAGCCGCCTGCATCGTGGCCTGGATCGCGTCCGCGACGATCTGGGGATCCATCACCTCACCCTCGACGATTGCGTCGGCGAGGAGCGGGGTGATGGCCACCTTCATCAGCTCGGGCTCGGGGCGGGAATGGTCAATCACGGCCACTTTGACGAGGCCGGACCCGACATCGAGTCCTACTGAAGTCTTCTTGCGACCGAAGAGCGCCATCTGCGAACCGGCCCTCAGGCGAGGAGTGCGATCGGGCAGCCGCGCACTGCGCGGCCTCCCGACGATGGACGACGTGTTCGCGTACTGGAACCGCAAAGTTGCAGACGGCGACGGCACGCGGTCAATAGTTGTAACAGGCGCAAATTGCTGGCTTGGCATACGGTTACGCCACGTCAGCAACCGAAAGCTTCACCCCCACACCCCGACACGAGGGTCCGGCGCGAGGAGGGTTCCGCCCCATTATCACGAGCGGAGGGGGATAGAGGTAACAGACGGGGTGTCAGCGAGATGGCACGCGCGTCCATCCCAGCCCCGCCGTCAGGGCCCAGCGGAGGCCTCCGGCGGAGTCCACGGTCGGTGCCACGAGCACGTGCTGCCGGGTGCGCGCGGTCCCGCCGTAAACGGGCAATTCCGCCTCGACCTCGATGGTCGCGAACGGGGCGGCGGCGCCCACGAGTCGCCAGCGCGCCCGGGCCCGCCCCGCGCCCGCCGCGCCCTCCGCGATCGGGGCACCCGGGAGCATCCCCTCGAATCGGGTGCTGTCCACCGGATCCTCGAGAGCCGCGGCCTGAGCGCTCATGACCGCGGCGTCCAGCTCAGCGCGCGCCACGTCGAGCCCGGCCTGGCGCGCTGCCACGAGGGCGCGCTGGGCACCTACGGCCACGACCATCGCCATGATCACCAACGCGGCGAGCACCGCGGCCAGCGCGAAGCCGCAGCGCGCCCTCACGGCGCCGCCGGCAGTGGAAGGCGCGACGACTGGCGCGCGGCGTGCGTCGCGACCACAGCGCGCGCTGAGACGTCCAGGAACAGCATCCGGCCGTCGGCGCCAGGAACGGCGTTCATGCGAAGTCCGCCTCGCGACGGCGGGAGCAGGGGCCCGGCGACGGGCTGCGCCGCCCCGCAGCCGGTGGCGCACTGTCGCTCGCCCAGCCACCATGAGCCGTCGCCGGCGCGATACGCCACGAAGCGCACGGTGCGCCAGACGCGGGTCGGCACGGCGCGCGCCGGCACCGTTGGCGGGAGTGCGGTGCCCAGCGTCAGCCGCAGGCCGCCGCCAGGACACTCGGCCGAGGCGCGCTGCGTCCCCGCGGCGACGATGACCGTGCGCCACTCGTCGCGGGCGAGGGTGTCGATCACGCCCAGCGAGTCACCGGCGCGGGGCGTGCTCCACAGGGGCTCTGTTGCAGGCAGCACGATTCGCGTGCGGTCGTGATGGCACGCCCGCACCAGGGCCCGCAGCGACGCCACCTCGACCGCCGTGTCGCCAAGGACGCGGATATCGCCAACGGCGTGCGCGAGCTCGGCGCGCAGCACGTCGTGCACCTCGCGCACGATCTCGGCCGCGCGCACGCGCGCGTCGCGGGCTCGGTGCAGGGCGAGGTGCTGGACGAGGCCGCGCGTGGCCGCCGCCAGGATAACCCCGGCCAGCGCTAGCGTGACGAGCAGTTCCGCCAGCCCCGTCCCGTCGCGCCGTCTCATGGCCGGCAGGGAATCGCCGCGGACAGACCGCGCGACAGCGGCGGACGGGCGGGGACCTCCACGCGCACGTCGAGCACGAGGTGCCGTCCCTGCGGCGCGACGCTCCAGCGTTCGTGCACGCCCGCCTGGTGCGACTCCCCGGCGCGCGCGGTGCCGCACGCCTGGGCGCGCAGCGTGTCGAGGCGCGCCTGCAGCGCGGCGGCCACGAGCCGCCGCACCAGCGCATCGTTCTCGAGCCGTGCCACCGCGCCGGCGGCACGCGCGTACGCGGCGAGCCCGACGGCGAGCAAGACGAGCGCGGTCAGCAGTTCGATGAGGGAAAAGGCCCGGCGGTCACGCATGCGGCGACGGTAGCACGCCGCGGCGGCAGCGCATCACCGTTTCATCACGCACGGCACCGAACGGTCCCCCGAACGCACGATGGGCCGGGATCGCTCCCGGCCCATCGCGTTTCAGCAAGCAGTCAGGTCAGTTGCAGACCGGCTCGCCTTCGTTGGTGGCCGTGCCGCCCACCGAGATCTCACAGGTCTTCGCCGTCGAGGCGTGACCAGCCGTGGCGCCCCAGCCCGTGTTCGTCACCGTGCCCATGGTGACCGTCACGCCGCTCGAGGCCTTGTAGCTCGTGCCCATGTCCGTGATCGAGCTGGCGTACGTGCTGTTGTTGTCCGAGAAGTACGCTTCCTGCGCCGTCACGAGGTTGCGAAGGTCCGACTTCATCGAGGCCACATAGGCCTTTTCCTTCGTGTTGGCGAACTTCGGGATCGCGATGGCGGCCAGGATGCCGATGATCACGACGACGATCAGGAGCTCGATAAGCGTGAAGCCCTTCTTGTTGGAAATCATTCGTGTTTCTCCAGCGCGAGGAGGTGGGAAATCGGCGCCCTGGTCGGCGCAGGTGAGAGACTGACAGTTTCGCAGGGTGTAACGACTGCAATTGCCTTGCCACAGCGCGAGAACAGGTCTAACACATTGACGTACAATATTTTACGACTTACACACGGGGACGCTTCGCTCTCGCGTCGGTGCGGATTGCCGCAATTCTAGGCAGATCGCCGCTTTTCGAATTCACGTGACCGTACCATTCAGTTACATGTGTTCCAATTCGATACAGCACCTCCAAGTAGAAGGCGTGCCGGGCTAGTGAGGCGTCCTACGCCGCTCCAACCACTTCGGCGCGATGGTCGGATCGAGGCTGTCGTTCGCCACCAGCGCGCTGTCGGCCCGCTCGATGATGTAGCGGAACGCCCGCTTGTACATGCCGTCGGCGATGGCCACCCTCGCCGTCGTGCGCGCCCATCGCCACTGCGCCAGCTCAAGCTGGCACGCCGCAATCGACACGGTCGCCACCGCCAGCTCGGGCTCCAGCGACAGCGCCTTCTGGTACAACGGAAGCGCCGCGCCGCACAAATGCGCCTGCCGATAGCGGTGCGCGAGATCCATGTAGACCGCGTGGTAATTGGGCATCAGGGCGATGGCCATGCGCCACTGCGCCTCGCCCTCGCGAAAGCGGTTGCGCTGGAAGTACTGCCCGCCGAGCGCGTAGTGCGCCTTGAAGTTGAGCGGAGACTCCTCGACCATCAGCTCGAACGCCGAGTCGGTGTCGTGCCAGAAGGCGTTGCGGTCGGAGCTGCGCACCACGCCAAACGCGAGCGCGCCCACGACGGCGACGGGCACGAGCGGCCGCAGCGGCGACCGCGCGGCACGCAGCCGCGCGCGCAGCACGTCGAGCCCGACTGCCGCGACGAGCATGGCGCCCACGCTCGGCAGGTAGAGCGTGCGCTCCGCCAGCAGGATGCCCGTGGCGAGCAGCACGTTGCTGACGGGGGCAACGGCGAGCGCGAACCAGGCGATGCCGAACGCCACCACGGGGGCACGCCGCACCGAGAGCACGAACAGCGCCGCCGTGCTCAGGAGCAGCAGGACGCCCGCCACGTGCGACGGGTGCGGCGTCGCGAAGACGTCCAGCTGGCGCGGCGAGTAGTCGGCGTAGAGGCGAACCGGCGCGAGCATCAGGCGCCCATACTCGGGCACCACATTCAGCATGATGAGCGCGCGCTCGATCATGTCCTTGTGCAGCAGCGACGGATGGGGCACGTCGCCGCCAATGGCACCCAGCACCTGCACGCGCAGTGCCACGAAGGCCGCGGCGATGGCAACCAGCGGCCACAGCAGCAGCCGCAGGCGGCGCACGCGCTGCAGGACCGGCGCGTCGCGATACAGCAGCAGCTCGGCCGCGAGCAGCAGCGCCGGCAGCACGATGACGTGTTCCTTGGTGAAGATGCCGGCCAGGAAGAGCGCGACGATGGCGACGCCGGTCTGCCGCCGCATCGGCCCTTCACGCCGGTCGCGCAGGTACAGCCCGACCGCCGAAAGCAGGACGAGCGCCGCCCACAGCTCCGCCTGCCCGACGACGTTGGCCACCGCCTCCACGTGCACGGGATGCACGGCAAACAGCGCGGCGGCGATCCAGGCGACGCGCGTCGGCACGAGGAATCCGAGCGTCCAGAACACCGCCACCGCGCAGGCCGCGGCGAGCGTGACGTTGACGAGGTGGAAGACGAGCGGCGAACCGGCGCCGATCAGCCACTGCAGCGTGTAGGCGAAGATCACGAGCGGGCGATACAGCCCCGCGCCGTTCTTCATCGGCCAGTACGACTCCTCGAAATAGCGCCACAGCGCGCGCAGCTCGTGCACGCGGCCGTTCTCGACGATGATCCACCGGTCGTCGTAGGTGAAGCCGTTGCGCAGGCTGGTTGCCGACGCGGCGAGCGCGAGCAGCGCCACCGCCACTGCCAGCACACCCCAGCGCGGGTCGGCCAGCGGCGCGGCGCGCGGTGCCGGGGCGGCCGCGAGGGAGCGATCAGCCGGCGCGGCGCCGGCGGCGGGTGCCGTCACGAGAGAAAGTTGAAGCGCACGATGTGCCAGAAGGCCGCCACGCCGTCGCGCCATCCGATCTTCTTGCCCTCGGCGTAGGTGCGGCCCGAGTAGCTGATCGGCACCTCGAAGATGCGGACATTGGCGCGCGCGAGGCGCGCCGTCACCTCCGGCTCGAAGCCGAACCGGTCGCTCGTCAGGTGGAGCGAGCGCGCCAGGTCACCGCGGATCGCCTTGTAGCACGTCTCCATGTCGGTGAGGTTGAGGTTCGTGGCCATGTTGCTCAGCAGCGTGAGCAGCCAATTGCCCACCGAGTGCCAGTAGTAGAGCACGCGGTGCGGCCCGCTGAGGAAGCGCGACCCAAAGACGGCATCGGCGCGGCCGTCCACGATCGGCTCGAGGAGCGCCGGCCAGTCGGCCGGATCGTACTCGAGGTCGGCATCCTGCACGATGACGACATTGCCCGTGCTCGCCGCCAGCGCCGTGCGGATAGCCGCGCCCTTGCCGCGATTCACCTCGTGCCGCAGGAGGACGTCAATGCGCCCCGATGCCTTCAGCGCCTCGAGCTTCTGCCACGTGCCGTCCGTGGACTGGTCATCCACGCAGATCACCTGCTTGCGCACCTTCACCGCGTGGACCTGGTCGAGGATGAGCTCGATGGTCGCCAGCTCGTTGTACACGGGCACCAGCACCGACAGCACGAGGTCGCCCTCGTTGATGGGCGTGCGGCCCCGCATGCGCGGGATGGCGGTGAATTGCGTGGGGGTGGGATGCATGGGTGCGGACGAGAAGGACGGAGGACTGGGGCCGGAGCGCTACCGCACTACATCATACACTAGCACGTTCGACGGGTCTGCCCCCTTGAGCTTGAGGCGGCCGCTCCGCGCGAGATGCAGCGCGGCGCGCAGCGACTCGCGCTCGCCGACCACCACCCAGCGCGGGTGATAGGCGTCGAGCACGCCCGCGAGCTGCGCGGCGACCTCCGCGTCGGTGCGGCGGCGCACGTGCTGCTCCGCCGTGAGTGCGAGCAGCGGCACGGCGGGCCGGCCCGCGTAGAGGTGGACCATCGCGTCCTGGTCCGACGCCACGAGTCCGTCCGCGGGGAGCGCCGCCGCTACGCCCGCCGCGGCAATGCCCATGCGGGCGTTCGCTCGTTCGCCCGATTCCCAACTGCGGTCCCGCCAGCTGCGCGCGTGCCACGAGGCGAAGGCGGCGGCGAGCAGCACCGCCGCCACGCGCACGGCGAGCCGCACCGCGGGACGAGCGGCGGGAGCTCCGAGACGCGACACGCCCACACACAGGAAGACCAGCGCGAGCGGCCAGAGCGGCCAGAGGAAACGATCGGGCGGGAACGGCCACAGGAGCAGCAGCAAACCGTACGGCACGAAGACGAGCACGGAGACGGTCGCGCGCGGCCAGCAGCGCACGGCTCCCACGCCCGCGAGCACGAGCAGCGCGATGCCCGCCACGCCTTGCAGCAGCGCCGGGACTTCATACAGCCCGAACAGCATGAGCACGAGGCGCATGCCGCGCAGATTCTCCGCGGCCACAGCGAGGGCGAAGTCGAACCCGCCCGCGCGCCACGCGTCGGCAATCCACGGACCGTACGCCCCGTACGCGCCGGCGACCGCCGTCGGCACGTCGCGCGCGTGCGCCGACGTCCAGAGTTGCCACGGGAGCAGGAAGACCAGCGCGCCGGCGACGACGAGTGCAGCGTCGCGCCAGCGTCGGCGCCAGAGGAGGATTGCCACCGCGGCCGGGAGCAGCGTGACGCCGACGGTGCGCAGCAGCGACAGCGCGCCGATGGCGAGCCCAAGCAGGACGGCCGCGCGCCACGCTGGCGGCGCAGCGCCCGAGGCGGGATCGGGCGCGGCGGATGGCGGTGCCACGAAGCGATCGGCCATGATGAGCACGCCGCACAGCGCGATGACGAACGCCGTTTCCGAGAAGAGCAGTCCGTTGAGGAACAGCACCGGCACCGTGGCGACGCTGATCACCGCGACCACCGACGACGCGCTCACGGAGAGCCCGCCGACGCGCCGCGCGAGCTCGCGTATGGCGAGGGCCGCGATCGGCAGCAGCACGACGTTGATCAGCTTGAGGAGCGCGACGTTGGCCGGGAACTGCGGCGCCACGCGCCAGAGGAGCGCGAGCAGCAGCGGATAGCCGGGCGGGAAATGCGTCGCCGCCGGGGCCCCGGGGAGGTTGGTGTAGCGGTATCCGTCGCCGTTGGCGATGGCGCGCGCGAGGATGGCGTAGTGGCCGTCGTCCTGGAAGATGCCGATGGGCACGTCGTTCATCGCGAAGAAGCCCAGCAGGACGGCGATCGCCGCGGTGGCGAGCGCGGTGCGGCGATTCAGCGCGTCGTTGGGCGACGGCGCCTGATGCGGTGCGGCGCCGGTCAAGGCCGCTCCCGCAGCGCGAACGCCGCGCCGCCGCCGGGGATGGGCGGCAACGGGGTGACCGCCGGCGCGCCGGGCGTCTGCGCCCAGAGGGGAACGGCGTCGAGCTCCGGCGTCTGGCGCGAGAGCACGAGGAGCTGCGGGCGGTAGCGAGCTGCGAGCTTGCCAAGTTCGCTGGCGTACTGCGGCAGCGGCTTGTCACGGACGTGCTCTGCGGGCGTGAGCATGGACACCGGCATCGTGGTGCGTCCGGTGTAGAGCGCGATCATGACGTGGGCGTCGCTGGCCACCACATCCTTCTCCCCCGCGTGCGTGACGGTCCACTCCACCAACGGCCAGAGCCGCTCGGTCATCGCGCGCTGCGGCGACCCCGCCCATCCGCCGGCGAGGCCGCGCGCGGCGTAGGCGGCGTGCCCCGCGAGCAGCA
>CAYQCP010000025.1:0-41292 GCA_964416005.1 uncultured Gemmatimonas sp. | reverse complement strand
GCAGATGCGCAACCCCGACGCCGACCGCCGCGCGAGGTTCACGCAGACGCAGGAGCTGTACACCAAGCTCGGCGTGGACGCCCGCATCGCCGGCGCCTGCCGTCGCCGCGATGGCGGCAACGGCGGTGGCCCGATGGGTGGCGGTGCAGGTGGTGGTCGCGCCGGCGGCGCCCCGGCCGGCGCAGCGCAGGCTGGCGGCGCGCAGGGCGGCCGCGGCGATCAGGCCGCGCGCGCGGTTGAAGTGCCACAGGCGCCCGGCATGCGTGCGCGCTCCCGCACCGGACTCGTCTTCGTCCAGAAGGCCGATTCCACCTGGGAGCCGCGCATGGTTCGTCTCGGCGTGGCGAACTTCGATTACACGGAAGTGCTCGACGGCCTCAAGGAGGGCGAGAACGTCGCGCTCCTCTCCGCGGCCGCGATGCAGGCCCAGCGCCAGCAGGCGCAGGACCGCGCCCGCCAGATGATGGGCGGTGGCAGTCCGCTCGGCGGCGCCACGGCCGGCGGCCGTGGTGGACCGGGTGGTGGACCGGGCGGTGGTGGCCCGTCGCCCGCCACAACGCCGTCACGCCCGAGGAACTAGGTCATGCTCTTCGGCGAAACCATCATGGTCGCGCTGGGGGCGCTGCGGGCCAACAAGCTGCGCTCCCTGCTCACCATGCTCGGCATCGTGATCGGCGTGGCGGCCGTGATTGCCGTCGTCGCCCTCGGTCACGGCGCGCAGAAGGCAGTGAATGACCGCATCTCGGCGCTCGGCACGACCTTGCTCACCGTCAGCCCCGGGCAGGCGTTCGGACAGGGGGGCGTGCGCACTGGGTTCGGCAGCGCCCGCCTGACGCTCGAAGACGCCAAGGCCCTCGAGGAGAACGCCACCAAGATCGCCGCCGTGCAGCCCGAGATGTCGGGCAACCTGCAGGTGCAGTACCTGAACAAGAATACCAACACGCAGATCGTCGGCGTGACGTCCAACTTCCCGCAGGTTCGCAAGTACGAGATGGCGGCTGGTCGGTTCTTCACCACCGCCGAGGACAACGGACGCCAGCGCGTGGGCGTGATCGGACCAACCGTCATGGAGAACCTCGGCGTGCAGTCGCCCGAGGGAATCATCGGCGAGACGGTGCGCATCCGCGGTATCCAGTTCACCGTCATCGGCGTCTTCAAGTCGAAGGGGCAGGCCTCTCCCTTCAACAACCCCGATGACCAGGTGCTGATTCCCGTCACGACGGCGCGTTACCGCGTGCTCGGGCAGAACCGCATCCGGTCCATCTCCGTGCTGTCGCCGTCGGAAGACGACATTCCGGAGACGATGGCGGAGATCCAGAAGATCCTGCGTCGCGAGCATCGCCTGCGCGCCGGCAAGGAAGACGACTTCAACATCCGCTCGCAGGCGGACTTCCTCGAGACGCTTGGTGAGACGACCGCGGTCTTCTCGCTGCTCCTCGCCGGCATCGCCACCGTGTCGCTGATCGTCGGCGGCATCGGCATCATGAACATCATGCTCGTCTCGGTCACCGAGCGCACGCGCGAGATCGGCGTACGCAAGGCGCTGGGCGCGACGCGCATGAACATCATGTTCCAGTTCCTCGTGGAGGCGGTGGTGCTTTGCCTCGTCGGCGGCACCCTCGGCATCCTCGTCGGCACCGGCGGAGCCGCCATCTTCACCAAGGTGATGGGCTGGACCACCTCGGTGGACTCCACCGCGGTGGTGCTGGCCTTCTGCTTCTCGGCGGCGGTGGGCGTGGTCTTCGGCGTCTATCCCGCGCGTCGCGCCGCGGCGATGGATCCGATTGTCGCGCTCCGGTACGAGTAGAGGAAGAACCTAGGGCGCAGCGATCCACAAGAAGCCGTGCCGACATCGAGAGCGCGCCGCGAGAGTGACTCGCGGCGCGCTCTCGTTTCGCTGCACCCTTCGCGCCCCTTCGCGCCCTTCTCACTTCGCGGTCGTCGTCAGATCTCAGGCTTCCGTGTCGCCGCGCCGCTCCGCCGGATGATCTGGAATCCGAACGGAATCTCCACCATCTGTCGCACCTTCTTCGGCCCGACCGTGGCCGGGTGGAACTTCATGCCCGGCAGGGCGTCGCGCACCGCGGTACCGAAGAGCGGATGGTTGGTCTCGATCACTCGAAAGGTCTCGAGGTCTGCACGTCCGGTCGTGTCCACGACAAAACGCACGACCGCGGTCCCTTCGATCCCCTGCTTCTCGAGCAGGCTGGGGTAGGCGGGCACGGCGCTCGTCGGATCCCGCACGGCGCCCGTGTCCACGTCCAGCAGCGTGAAGGCATTCTGCGCCGCGGCGGCTTCGGCGAGCGGCTCAGGGGCGGCACTGTCCTCGAGATCCGGCGTCGGCGTCCCCACCGGTGTCGCCGGCGGCGAATAGGTCTCGGGATTCCCCGGCGGCAGCGCCTTCATGCTCGCCGAGGACCAGGTCGCCTGCGCTTCCGCCGAGGGACCTCCCGGACGGTCCGGCGGCAGCAGGTACTTGAGCGCCGACGTGATGATGGACTCGCTCGTGGTCTCCGACGGCTGCATCAGGGCCTTACCCGCGCCGACCGTGAGCGAGAGCACCAGCGCCGCGTGCACGGCGATGCTCACGCCTGCCCCCAGCGGGAGGAGCTCCGGACTGCGTGGAGGATGCTGCAACAGGTCGAACACCGAGACTCCGAGGTCGCTTACCTGATAATTGGCGCACGCTTTGTAGTCAGACAACACCGCGGGGGCGAATCGTTCGCGGCGGGTCACCGGCGGAAGCCGCTGGGGCCCGCTGAGATCGCGCGGGCAGTTCCTGCACCGCCCTACGCAGCCAGCGTCGCCCGGATTCCGACGCGCCGCCCACCGAGTCTGTCGAGTGGGCCTTGCGTTTCGATATATCTTAGTTATATCTTAGTAGTATCGGAATGGTAATCACCGTTCGGCGCCGCGCGGGCTGGCGGCAGGGAGGCGCAATGCGATTCGACAAGCATGGATGTGGTTGGCGGGGGGCTGGTCGCGGATGGGCGGGCTTTGATCCTGACCTCTCGGGATTCATGTCGAAGATGGCGGGTCACCTGCGCGGCGGCCCATTCCGCGGCGGCCGATTCTTCGGCCATGGCGACCTGCGGCTCGTCATCCTCTCGCTGCTGGAAGAGCGCCCCCGTCACGGCTACGACATCATCAAGGCCATCGAGGAGAAGTCGGGCGGCATGTACCAGCCGAGCGCTGGTACGGTCTATCCCACGCTCACGCTGCTCGAGGAGATGGGATTCGCCCGCGCCACGCCCGATGAGGGCGGCAAGCGGGTGTACGAGATCACTGCTGCGGGGCGGCAGCACCTGGCCGAGCACCGGAGCGCGGTGGATGACATCTTCTCCCGCATTGCCCGCACGGGGGCGGGGCTGACCAGCGACGCGATGCAGGAGATGAACAGGGCATTCGGGCGGCTCGCCCGCGCCACCTACTCGCAGGCCTCGCATCGGCTGGACGACCATGAGTTCCTGCGTGGCGTGGCAAAGGCGCTCGATGACGCGGCGGCGGCGATCAACACCCTGGCCACCCGCAAGTAGGGGGCTGGTGGCTGGACGCCACGGGAGAGCGCCATATGTTACAACGGGTCGCGCATCGTGCGCGGCCCGTTTTGCATGGGGCGACGGCAGTGCGCCCCTGACCTCGCGTACTTCCAGGGGCGGCGCCCCGAATCAATATGCCGGCTGAACCTCCCAGCCCCACCCCATCAGCGGACCCGCCCGGCGCTCCATCGGGCGACGTGACGCCGCCGGCTGCGGTTCCCCACCACGAGCGGCATCACGTCGAGGAGCACCCGACCGGCAGGCGCCTGGGCCTTCTCACGCTGACGGCGCTCGGCGTCGTCTTCGGCGACATCGGCACCAGTCCGCTGTACGCATTCAAGGAGTGCTTCAAGCCGGAGTATGGGCTGACGCCGACGCCGGAGAACGTATACGGCGTCCTGTCGCTGATCATCTGGTCCCTGATCCTCGTGGTCAGCTTCAAGTACATCGTCTTCATCATGCGCGCCGACAATCGAGGCGAAGGCGGCATCGTCGCCATGCTCGCGCTCATCCTGAAGAAGGACTCCGAGCATCGGCGCGGTCGCCTCGTGCTCATCAGTCTTGGCCTGTTCGGCGCCGCGCTGCTTTACGGCGACGGCGTGATTACGCCGGCCATTTCGGTCCTCTCGGCCATCGAGGGACTGACGGTTCAGAATCAGGATCTCACGTCGCTGGTCGTTCCGATTTCCGTCGTGATCATCGTTGGGCTGTTCGCGGTCCAGCGCCATGGCACCACGCGCGTGGGCTCGGCGTTCGGGCCGATCATGGCACTGTGGTTTCTGGCTATCGGGGGCCTCGGGTTTGCGCAGGTCGTCCGAGATGCCAACATCCTCGCGGCGATCAATCCGCTCTGGGCCGTGCGGTTCTTCGCGTATCACGACCTGCATGCGATGATTGTACTCGGCGCTGTGGTGCTGGCCGTCACCGGCGCCGAAGCGCTGTATGCCGATATGGGCCACTTCGGCAAGAAGCCGATTCGCACGGCCTGGTTTTGGATGGTGTTCCCAGCCCTCTTGCTCAACTACTTCGGCCAGGGCTCGCTGGTCCTCGCCAACCCGGCCGCCGTGGAGAACCCGTTCTACAATCTCGCACCGCCCTACCTGTTGCTTCCGATGATCGGCCTCGCCACGCTGGCGGCGATCATCGCATCGCAGGCGCTCATCTCGGGGGCATTCTCGCTGACGCAACAGTGCATCCAGCTGGGCTACAGCCCGCGCATGTCCATCGTACACACGTCCGCGAAGGAGTTTGGCCAGATTTTCGTCCCCGAAGTGAATACGGCGCTGGGCATCGGCACGGTGCTCGTGGTGCTCTTCTTCGGCTCGTCCAGCGAGCTCGGCGCGGCGTATGGCATTGCCGTGACGGGGACGATGACGGTTACCACGATCCTGTTCTTCGTCATTGCCTCCCGGCGGTGGCACTGGCCCATCTGGCGCGTCGCGACGCTGACCCTGCTCTTCCTGGTTGTCGACCTGAGCTTCCTCGGCGCGAACGTCATCAAGATTGCGCATAAGGGTTGGGTGCCCGTCCTGCTGGCGATCGTGATCTTCACGTTGATGACCACATGGAAGCGCGGACGGGCGATCCTGCGCGAGCGGCTGCAGGAGATCACGATGCCGCTCGACGCGTTCCTCAAGAGCCTGTCGTCGGGCAAGATCCTGCGCGTACCGGGGACCGCGGTCTTCATGACCTCCGAGGCGGCCGGCGCACCCGTGGTGCTGCTGCACCACTTGAAGCACAACAAGGTCTTGCACGAGCAGGTCATCCTGCTGTCCATCACCACCGCGGAAGTCCCCGAAGTCCGCGACGATGATCGCGTGTCGCTGGAGCGACTCGAGCATGGCTTCGTGCGGGCCACGGCGGTGTATGGCTTCATGGAGTCGCCGAGTATCGCGGAGGTGCTGGGCCTGCTGCGGCAGCACGGGCTGAAGGCGAAGCCCATGGAGACCAGCTACTATCTCGGTCGCGAGCAGCTCATTCCGCGCTCGCGCGCGTGGAAGGAGGGCGGAATGACCATGAGCGTCTGGCGCAAGAACCTGTTCGCGTTCATGGCGCGCAACGCGCTGTCGGCCGCCGCGTTCTTCCAGCTGCCGCCCAACCGGGTGGTGGAGCTGGGGACGCAGATCGAGTTTTAGAGAGAAACAACAGAAAGACAACAGAGAAACAACAGAGAGAAAACAGAGAGACAACAGACGGGACCCGCCTCCGCATCGGCCCCTCTGTTGTCTTTCTGTTTTCTCTCTGTTGTCTCTCTGTTGTCTTTCTGACTCTTCCTGGTGCAATTTCCGGGACCTTCAACTCCAGCCTGCCCCGCCATGCGCCGATTCCTTGTACTCGCCCTCGTGCTGCTCGCTGCGCCGCTCGCCGCCCAGCGCACGAGCGCCGACTCCCTGCGCGACGACGCCCGGTTCTCGTTCTACGCCAAGGGGCCGTACCGCGCCGCCGTCCCCAAGCCCGACGACATGCTCGGTTACGGCATCGGCACGTGGCACACGCAGTACGCGTCGCAGGAGCGGGTGCTCCTCGCCATCGCCGACGCCGCCAAGGACCGCGTGCGCGTCGAGGAGATCGGCCGCACCAGCGAGAAGCGCACGATGCGCATCTACATCGTGTCGTCGCCCGAGAACATCGCGCGCCTCGACCAGATCCGCGCCGACCTCGACCGGATTTCCGACCCGCGCGGCGCCAGCGCCGCCGAGCTCGACGCCGTGGCGGCGCGCACGCCGGCAGTGGTCTGGTTCAGCGGCTCGGTGCACGGCGACGAAGTGCCGGGCTTCGAGGCGTCCATGGCCCTGCTCTACCACTTCGCGGCCACCGAGGACGCCAGGACCCTCGCGCTGATGAAGGACGCGCTCGTCATCATCAACCCGTCCTCGAACCCCGACGGGCACGAGCGCTTTTCCGTCTGGTCCAACTCGATCGCCGTCGGCAGCCCCGAGCGCACGGCGCTCGAGCAGCAGCGCGGCCAGCCGTGGACCATCAGCGGCCGCTACAACCACTACCGGTTCGACATGAACCGCGACCTGATTGCCACGACGCAGCAGGAAGTGCGCAACATCGTGGGCGGGATGCTGCGCTGGCATCCGATGGTCACGGCCGACCTCCACGGCTACACGGCGCAGTACTACATGGCGCCGGCGTCGCGCCCCATCAACAGCAACATCAGCGGCTGGCCCAACAAGTGGAACGAGGCCGTGGGCGCCGGCAACGCGCGCGCCTTCGACGCGTTCGGCTGGCTCTACTACGTGCGCGACCAGTTCGACCTGTACTATCCGGGTTACTACGACACGTGGCCGTCGCTCACCGGCGCCACCGGCGCTACGTACGAGACCGACGGCGGCCCCGCCCTGCTCAAGCGGCGCGAGGACGGCACACTGCTCTCGCTGCGCGACGGCATCGCCAAGCACTACACGGCCTCCATCGCCACGTTCGAGACCACGGCGGCGCGCGCCAAGGAGCGCGTGAAGGACTACCTGGCGTTCCGGCAGGGCGCGGTGGCCGACGGCAAGGCGCAGCCGATCAAGCGCGTCGTCTTCGCGCCGGGCAACGATCCGGGGCGGGCCGGTGAGCTCGCCGCCGCACTGCTCCGTGCCGGCGTGGAGGTGCAGCGCCTCACGCAGCCGATGACCAGCGCCAAGGCGCATGCCTACAGCGACGACGCCGTCGCCACGCGCACCTTCCCCGCCGGCTCGTTCGTCGTGGACATGGCGCAGCCGCAGGGCCGCCTCGCCAAGGCGGTGCTCGAGCCCGACCCGTCACTCGATCCGGTCTTCGCCAAGACGCAGCTCGACTACTTCCGCCGCAACCTCAACCGCGGCAAGAACGCCGGCGGCGAGGGGTACGAGTTCTATGACATCACGGCCTGGGCGCTCCCTGTCGCATTTGGCGTGGAGTCGTGGTGGACCGAAGACGCGGCGCCGATGACGGGCGAGAAGCTCGCGCTCACCAAGGATTCGCCGCGCATCAACGGCGAGCAGATCCCGTTCACCGTGCGCGGCGGCATCGTGGAAGGGGCCGGCGCCAAGAGCGCGTTCCTGTGGCGCAACGACCGCGCCGGCGCCTCGCGCCTCGCCGGCCAGCTCCTGCAGGAGGGATACCGGCTCGCCATCGCCACCGAGCCCATCCAGACGGGCAAGGTGGACTGGCCGCGCGGCACGTGGGTGGCGCGCGTCTCGCGCAATGACGCGACGCTCGAAGCGCGCATCGCCGCCATCGCCACGTCGGCGGGCGTCGAGGTGACCGGCGTGAACACGGCCTTCCCCGAAACCGCGCAATACGGCATCGGCTCGGGGAGCACCGTCGCCGTGCAGGAACCGCGCATTGCCGTCGCCGCCGACCAGGGTATCGGACTCGGCGCGTACGGGGCCACATGGTGGAGCCTCGAGCAGCGCTACGGCATCAAGTTCACGCCCGTGTCGCTGGCATCGCTCAACGGCGACATGTCGGCGTACAACGTGATCATCATCCCCGACGGCGGCGTCGGCTCGCTGGGCCGCGGCGCCGGACTCAAGACGTGGATGGAGCGGGGCGGCACGCTCATCACGATGGGGCGCGCATCGTCGTGGGCGGCGCGCGAGGATGTCGGCCTGACGACGGCGCGCATCCTGGCGGCTGACGACACCGGCAAGTCCAAGAAGCCAGATGAACCTCCGGTCGCGGCCACAGACTCGCTGCTCGCCATCAAGAGTCCGTCGGCCAACCCCAACGTGCCGGCGCCAGTGCCCGGTTCACACTTCGACGCCGTCTTCGACATGACGCACTGGCTCACGCTGGGTGTCGAGAAGCAGCGCATGACGGTGCTCGTGGACGGCGACGCCTTCATCAAGCTGTCCAAGGAAGGCTCCAACGTCGCCGTCTTCCCGGTGACGGGACCGCTCAAGCGGGCGGGATTCACCTTCCCCGACAACACCGAGCGCCTGCTCAAGGGGACGGCGCTCGTGGTGCAGGAGCGCGTCGGCGGCGGGCACCTCGTGATGTTTGCCAATGATCCGCTGTTCAGAGGGTGGTGGCGGGCGTTGGATAGAGTCGTGATGAATGCGGTGCTGCTGGGACCAGCGTTTTAAGAGAAACAACAGAAAGACAACAGAGAGACAACAGAAAAACAACAGAGGGGCTCGATGTGAGAGCTAGCCTCTGTTGTCTCTCTGTTGTTTGTCTGTTGTCTCTCTGTTGTTTCTCTGGCTACTTAGCCATTCCTCGCACGTTCGCGGCATGTGCGGCGTCCTGCAGCAGGCGGATCGTTGGCGTTGACAGCGCCAGCGATCCGCCGTCTGCATACGCCACGGCGGGCAGCGCGCGGGCGTCCTTGCCGGTGAGCTGCTCGTACATCACGAGCGCGGCAAGGAAGCTCCCCGTCCGGCTGGGATGCAGTCCGTCCGGCTCGTAGAGCGCCAGCGTGGAATCGCGCTTCCACGCCTCCTGCCACGCCGTCCCTGCCGGGAAGAACCGACCGTTCACGCGCTGCGCCGCCGTCAGGTACGACTCGCGCACCTTGGGCACGTCGAAGGCCCGATCCGCCGTCGGCCAGACTTCGTAGAGCGCCGGCGTGCCGCCCGAGGCGCGGATGTACGGCGCCAGACTGTCCACCCCGGCGTAGAGCCAGGTGCGTCCTTCCGTCAGCGCCGACGATCCCTGCTGCATCACCACCACGTCCCACCGTTCTCGCTGGATGATGGGCTTCGCCCCGCCGTCGGCGAGGTGGTCAAGCAGCGCGTAATTGGGCTTGGCCAGCGTCGCCGTCCGGATGGTGTCGCCCGTCAGTGCGCCCAGCCGTTCCACGATGTCAGGGAGATCGTGCACGTACGTGAGACTGTTGCCGATGAACAGCACGTGCGTGCCGCCGGGCGGCAGCGGTCCAACCGCCGGTGTCTCGAGTGACAGGCAGCCGAGCAGCGCGGGAAGCGCGAGGCCGGCGAACATGAAGCAGCGGGGGGCGGTGCGCATGGTGATCTAGAATACTCCGGCGCGCGCTGGCGTGTGACAATTCCACACAGAAGGGTGGCCCGATGCGCAGGCCACCCTCTGTTGTCTTTCTGTTGTTTCTCTGTTGTTTCTCTGTTGTTTCTCTGTTGTTTCTCTGTTGTTTCTCTCTCTTACATCCTCACGACGCGCGCCTGCTTGATCTTCACCTCCTGCAGCTCCTTCCGCACCTGTTCAAGCGCCTTCTGCGTCTCCAGGCGGATCTTCGGCATCTCGATCTTCATCACGCGCTCGATCTCCTTGTGCGCCTGGTCGAGGTGCAGGGTCACCTCGGCATCGTCGCCGTCATTGTAGAACCGGATGATCGGCGCCCGCGGCGCCGCCGGGGCCTTCGGCGGCGCGGGTGTGGACCAGCTCATCGGCGGCATCGGGGCCATGGGCGCCATTGGGGCATCGGGCGTACGGAAGATCGTGAAGCCGCGATCATTGGAACCCTTCAGCGACGACGCCTTGACCGTCGTCACCTTCACGGTGCGCGAGCGCCCGCCCGAAACGACCGTCAGTTCCACCGCGTCTCCCGCCTTCGCCTTCGCCACTTCGCGGCTCAGGCGGTTCAGCCGCGAGTTCGCCACCCACCCGTCCTCCAGGTCGTCCTTCGACAGCTTCAGCGAGACACCGTTGATCGCGGCGATGCGGTCGCCTTCCACGATGCCGGCCTTCTCCGCCGGGCCATCCTCGGTCACCGAGTTCACGAACACGCCGGCGGTGTCGCGCTTGCTCCCGGTCAGGCCGAAGCCGATGCCGATCACGGCGCGCTCGTCGGCGCGGATCCTGGCCTGCACGCGCGGATTCAGGTCATCGGCGGCCACGGTCTTGAGCTTGTACGACCGGCTGGCGCCGTCGTGCCAGACCTGCAGCGTCACCTCATCGCCTGCCTTTATCTTGCCGAGTTCGCGCGTCAGGCGGCGCTGCATGATGCCGCCCATCTCGTCGTCGCCCGCATCCTCGCGGCTGACGCGGAGCGAGACACCGTTGATCGACTGGATGCGATCCCCTTCGGCCAGCCCGGCCTTCTCGGCCGGCCCGCCTTCGGTGATCGACGCGATGAGCACGCCCAGCGTATCGCGCTTGCTGCCAGAGGACGTGGAGATGCCGATCATCGCCCGGCTGCCGCTGGCGATGGCAATCTGGGGCGCGTCGCTGGTGTAGACGCGTGTCTGCTGCGCGGCAATCGGCGCGGCAAGCATGATGGTGCCAAGAGCAAGTAGAGAACGACGCATTGGGGCCTCGAGTTGGATCAGGGTCTCACTGGGGTTCACTCCAATTGTCACCGTACAAGGGCCGAGGGTTGCCGTCGGTTTCTGTCCAGGTCCGGAGCCCTCTCCCCCGGTCCCTGGGCCGGGGTCTCCGGGCTGCGGGCGCCCGCCGCCGGGCCCCCGCCTCGGAGGGTGCCGGACCGCCCAAGCGCGCCCTGCCGAGGATTATCCTACAGTGGCGGCGACTTTTACTGACTGCGCCGACAGGCAGGGACCCTGAGTTTCCTTGAGCCGCCGTTCGCAGCCACATCCGATTTCCTGGAGCCGCTCGTGCCCGTTCAGGTTCATCCTATTCAACCCGCCATTGACCGCGTCAGAGGGCTGCGCAACCTCGTGGGCAACACGCCGCTCTACGCCATCGACTGCGAGTTCCGCGGCCGGAGGCGGCGTGTCTATGCCAAGGCGGAGCACCTGAACTTCACGGGGTCCATCAAGGACCGGATGGCCTTCCACATCCTGCGGCGCGGCTACGAGACAGGCACCCTGCATCCCGGCGGCATGATCATCGAGGCCACCAGTGGCAACACCGGCATCGCCTTTGCCGCCATCGGCCGAGCGCTGGGCCACCCGGTGACCATCTTCATGCCCGATTGGATGAGCGAGGAGCGCAAGCGGCTGATCCGGTCGTTCGGCGCCGAGGTGCGGCTCGTATCGCACGAGCAGGGTGGGTTTCTCGGCTCGATCCGCCTGTCCGAGGAGCTCGCCGCGGCGACACCCGGCGCCTTCCTGCCGCGCCAGTTCGCCAACGAGGAGAACTCGGCCGCCCACGAGTCCACCACGGGTCCGGAGATTTGGGCGCAGGTGCGTGCGCGCGGGCTGCTGCCGGACGCGTTCGTGGCCGGCGTGGGAACCGGCGGCACCATCATGGGCACCGGTCGTTTCCTGCGCGACCGCAACCCCGCCATCAAGCTCGTGCCGGTGGAGCCCGCCAACTCGCCGACGATGAGCACCGGCTACAAGGTCGGCAAGCACCGCATCCAGGGGATCAGCGACGAGTTCATCCCGGCCATCGTGAAGCTCGACCAGCTCGACGCCGTGGTCGCCATCGACGACGGCGACTCGATCATCATGGCGCAGCGCCTCGCCTCGGAGCTCGGCATCGGCGTCGGCGTCTCGAGCGGCTGCAACCTGCTCGCCGCGCTGCAGGTGCAGGAAGAGATGGGGGGTGACGCCACAGTGGTGACCGTGCTGTGCGACGACAACAAGAAGTACCTGACCACCGACCTGATGAACGCAGAGCCGGTGAAGGACGGGTTCCTGTCAAGCGAGGTGAAGCTCCTGCGCTTCCGCGCGCTCAACCGCATGTGCGACGCGTGCTTTGATCCCAGCGACCCCGACGGCGCGCCGGTGCATCTGGCGCGGGGATAGTTCGAGGTGGCGCGTGAGTGATGGCAGACGGGAGACGGGAGACGGAAGACGGAAGACGGAAGACGGAAGACAACGCGGCCGACGTCGAGCCCTGAGCTCTTCGTCGGCCGTTTGTAACGTCACTCGTCACTCGTCTCCCGTCTCCCGTCTCCCGTCTCCCGTCTCCCGTCTACCCTACGATATTGATCAGCCTCCCCGGCACGAAGATCACCTTCTTCGGCGCCCCGGTCAGGAACTTCGCCAGCGCGGCATCGCCCTGCACCGCGGCAAATGCCGCGTCCTGCGAGACGTCGCGCGCCACGCTCACCTTGCCGCGCGTCTTGCCATTCACCTGGACCACCAGCTCCAGCGCATCCTCGCGCGCCAGCGCCTCGTCCGCGGCCGGCCACCCGGCGTCGAACACGCTCCCGGCGCCGCCCAGCATCTCCCACAGCTCCTCGGCGATGTGCGGCGCAAACGGGGCCACCAGCGGGACGAGCGGCGTGACCTCCGCCACATGCGGCACGCGCTCACCGCGGCGCAGCACGTTCATGTATTCCATCATCGCCGCGATGGCCGTGTTGTAGCTCAGCGCCGGGATGTCGCTCCCCACCTTCTTGATGGTCTGGTGCAGCTTGCGCATGACCTCGCCGTCGGGCGCTCCGTCGCCCTTGGCGTCGCGCACGCTGGCCCACAGCCGGTCGAGGAAGCGCCGCACGCCGCTGATCGACTGGTCGCGGAAGTCGCCGCCCTCCTCGTACGGCCCGATGAACATCAGGTAGGTGCGCACGGTGTCGGCGCCCCACTGGTCCATGTAGGCGTCGGGGTTCACCACGTTGCCGCGCGACTTCGACATCTTGGCGCCGTCGCGGATGATCATGCCGTGCGCCCGAAACTTCACGAACGGTTCCTCGGTCGGCACCAGCCCGGCGTCGAACATCACCATGTTGATGAAGCGGGCATACAGCAGGTGCAGCACCGCGTGCTCGTTGCCGCCGATGTACGTCGAGACGGGGAGCCACCGCTTGGTGGTTGCCGCGTCGAATGGCACCTCGTCGTTCGGCACGCTCGGATAGCGCAGGAAGTACCACGCGCTGTCGAGGAAGGTGTCGCTGACGTCGGTCTCGCGGCGGGCGCGCTTGCCGCACCGCGGGCACGGCACGTGATAGAACGCCTCGTGGCGCGCGAGCGGCGACACGCCCGAATCGTCGGGCTTGTAGTCGGGCACATTGGGCAGCACCACCGGCAGGTCCTTCTCCGGCACCGGCACGGTGCCGCAGGCATCGCAATAGATGATCGGGATCGGCGGCCCCCAGTAGCGCTGGCGTGACACGCACCAGTCGCGCAGGCGGAACGTCGTCACCGGCTTGGCCGCACCGCGTTCCGTGAGCCACGCCGTCACGTGCTGCTTGGCGTCGGCCACCGGCAGGCCGTCGAACCGGTCGCTGTTCACCAGGCGGCCGTCGGCATCATCCGTGTACGCGGCGGTCAGCGGCGTGTGCGCATGGTCGTCCGGCGCGGCGACGACGCGGACGATCGGCAGCGTGAACTTCTGCGCGAATTCGAAGTCGCGCTCGTCGTGGCCGGGCACGGCCATGATGGCGCCAGTGCCGTAGCCCATCAGCACGTAATCCGCGATCCAGACCGGGATCATGTCGCCGTTGGCCGGGTTCACCGCGTACGCGCCCGTGAAGACGCCCGTCTTCTCCTTGCTGACCTGCCGGCTCACGAGGTCCTGCATGCGCGCCGCCTCGCGATACGCCTCCACGGCGGCCCGCTGGTCGGGCGTCGTCACCTGCTCCACCGCCGGATGCTCCGGCGCCAGCACCAGGTACGTCGCGCCGAAGATCGTGTCCGGCCGCGTAGTGAAGACCGGGATCACGGTCGAGCCGCTCGTGATCTCCTGCGACACCATGACGCCGGCACTTCCGGCATCGGTCAGCGGATCGAGCACGCGGAAGCGCAGCTCGGCCCCTTCGCTGCGGCCCAGCCAATTGCGCTGCGCCATGCGCGTGCTGTCGGACCAGTCGATCCAGTCGAGGTTCCTGAGCAGGCGCTCGGCGTAGTCGGTGATGCGGAAGAACCACTGTTCCAGCGCGCGCTGCTCCACCACCGTGCCGCAGCGCTCACACGCGCCGGCGACCACCTGCTCGTTGGCAAGCACGGTCTTGCACGACGGACACCAGTTGACCGCCGCGTTCTTCTTGTAGGCCAGTCCACGCTCGTAGAGCTTCAGGAAGACCCACTGCGTCCACTTGTAGTACGCCGGGTCGGTGGTGTCCACCGCGCGACGCCAGTCGACCATGAGCCCGGCGCGGTCGAGCTGCCGGCGGAAGTTCGCGACGTTGCGCGGGATCAGCTCCATCGGGTGCACGCCCATCTTGAGCGCGAAATTCTCCGAGTGGATGCCGAACGCGTCGTACCCCAGCGGCTCGAGCACCGTGTGACCCTGCAGCCGCTGGTACCGTCCGTGGATGTCGTTCCCCGTGAACGCGTAGAGGTTGCCGATGTGCAGCCCTTCCGCCGACGGATAGGGGAACATCATCAGCTGATAGAACGGACGCGCACCGTTGAGGTCGGTGGCGTTCGTGCCGCGTTCCGCCCAGCGGGCGCGCCACTTGGCTTCAACGGAAGTCGGATCGTAGGCGACCTCGGCAGGGCGAGGCGGGGTCTGGGGCTGGGTCATCAAGCACTCATGCGTGTGGAAGACGAAGTCCGCCGGAGAGGGAAGCTGGCGCCCGGTGTCGCCGATTGCCGCACGGAAGTTAGCCGGATCCAGCGAGCGGGAGAATACGCATGATGGCCGCTGTATTGACACCGCGCAACGCCAGTGGATCTTCAAAGCACGGACGCTCCTTCGCGGCCGCGGCGTGCACCGCCAGCGCTCTACGCGGCCCTCGTCGCAGAGGTTCCAATGGCTTCCAGCGAGCACAGCGTGTCCACATACCTCCGTGTGCTTTTCGTCGAGGACCAGCCTGCCGACGCCGACCTCATCCAGCGCCGTCTGACCGCCGATGGCTTCCACGTGCTCGGGCGGCGGGTGGATACAGAAGCCGCGTACCTTGAGGCGCTCCGCGACGGGCCGGAGCTGGTGCTCTCAGACTGGGTCCTGCCGGGCTTCTCCGGACTGCGGGCGCTCGAGCTGCACCAGGAACACGGGATCGACTGTCCATTTATCGTGGTCTCCGGCAGTATCGGCGAGGAAGCCGCCGTCGACTTACTGCGCCGCGGGTGCACCGACTACGTGATGAAGGACGCCCTGCTGCGCCTTGGGCCGGCGGTGCACCGGGCACTCGCCGAACAGCGCACCCTCCGCGAAAAGCGGCGCATGGAGTCCGCGATGCGCCTCCAGGTCGCGGCGCTGGAGGCGGCCGTGAATGGCATCCTCATCACGGACCGCGACGGCGTGATTCAGTGGGTGAACACCGCTTTTGAGCTGCTGACAGGGTACGCGTCGCACGAAGCGGTCGGTCGGAATCCGCGCGAGATTCTCCGCTCCGGCGCGCATTCCGGCACGTTCTATCGCACGCTGTGGGAGACCATCCTCGGCGGTCAAGCCTGGCAGGGCGAGATGATCAATCGCCGCAAGGACGGGTCGCAGTACGCCGAGGAGATCTCGATCACGCCGGTGCGCGACACGGACGGACAGATCTCGCATTTCATCGCGATCAAACACGATATCAGCGAGCGCAAGCGCGCGGAGGCCGCGCGCGAGGCCCTGCAGGCGCAGCTCCTGCAGGCGCAGAAGATGGAGAGCATTGGGCAGTTGGCCGGCGGCGTCGCGCACGATTTCAACAACATGCTGGCCGCCATCACCGGCTACGCGGAACTCGCCCTGCGGGGCATCGGCGCGGAGCACCCCGTCGCCGCACACCTCGAGGCCGTTCAGGCCGCCGCCCTCCGCTCTGCGGGGCTGACGCGCCACCTGCTCGCCTTCGCGCGACAGCAGCCGTTCACTCCAACCGTGCTCGACTTGACGCGCGCCGTGGGCGAGATGATCAAGGTCCTCACCAACGTCCTCGGCGAGAATGTACGGGTGGTCGTGGAGGCTGGGGAGGCCTCGTGGCCCATCTGCGCCGACCCCTCGCAGATCGATCAAGTCGTCACCAATCTGGCCGTCAACGCGCGCGACGCGATGTCCGGCTCGCATGGCTCGCTCACGATCTCCACCGCTGACGTTGTGGTCGATGCCGCACTCGCCGGCCGAGCGGCTACCGCATCGCCCGGCGACTACGTCCGCCTCTCCGTGCGCGACACCGGCTGCGGCATGGATGCGGCAACGCTCGCGCACATCTTCGAGCCGTTCTTCACCACCAAACCCGTCGGGTCAGGCACGGGGCTGGGCCTGTCCACGGTCTACGGCATCGTCAGGCAGCATGGTGGGTTCTGTGACGTGGAGAGCACCCCGGGAATCGGCACGGCCTTCCACGTCTATTTCCCGCGCCATGTCACGGACACCCCGGCACACGACGCGATGCCGCTGATCCCCGCGGCACCAGGAGGCACCGAGACCATTCTGCTTGTCGAAGACGAGCGTGGCGTGCGTGCGGTGACGCGCGAACTCCTCACCCAACTCGGCTACCGCGTCCTGGCCGCCGCGGACGGCGCGGAAGCGATCGCCATGGCGCTGGCGCACGATGGCGCGATCGACCTGTTGCTGACGGACGTGATCATGCCCGGCATGAACGGCATGCGTGTCCGGGATGAGGTGACCAAGCGGTCACCGCACCTGAAGACGCTGTTCATGTCCGGCTATCCGGCGGATGTACTTGAACGGCAAGGCGTGACGACGGAGCGCAGGCACTATCTGCAGAAGCCGTTCAGCCGAAACACGCTCGCCATGGCCGTGCGCGCCGCCCTTGACGAGTAGCCCGCGGCGGCCATCCGGCGTCAGCCCGTCGGCGGCTCGTTGACGAGCAGCCAGTACAAGCCAAGGTTGCTGATCGCTTCCGAAAACGCCTCGAAGCCGACCGGCTTCACCACATAGCTGTTCGCACCGAAAGCGTACGCCCGCTCAATGTCCGGATCCTCGCGCGACGAAGTCACCACCACCACGGGAATCGACTTCAGGCGCTCGTCGGCCTTGACAACCTTGAGCACCTCGAGGCCGCTCACCTTGGGCAACTTCAGGTCGAGGAGCACGACCCGAGGCAGCTTCTGCCCGGCGCGATCGACATACGCCCCTCGGGCATACAGGAAGTCCAGCGCTTCGGCTCCGTCCTCCACCAAGTACAGTGGATTGACCACGTTGCGCCGCTTGAGCGCGCGGATGGCCAGGTCCGCATCCTGCGGATTGTCCTCGACGAGCAGGATGTCGACGCGAGTGGGCTTCTCCATTCTCAGGCTCCTGGGCCAAGGGTAAAGTACACCGTGGCACCCTGGCCGGGGGCGCCCTCCGCCCACACACGGCCACCGTGCCGCTGGATGGCCCGGTGCACGATGGCAAGTCCCACCCCCGTCCCCTCGAACTCGCTCGACGGATGGAGGCGCTGGAACAGGCCAAACAGCTTGGCCACGTAACGCATATCGAACCCCGCCCCGTTGTCCCGCACGTAGAAAACGGCCTGCCCGGGCGAGGGTTCATCGGCCTGCGCGGGACGCCACCCGACCTCGATGACCGCCTCCGGCCGCTTGGCCGTAAATTTCACGGCGTTGCCAAGCAGGTTGAGGAGCACCTTGCGCAGCATGATCGCGTCGGCATCGACCGTGGGGAGATCGGCCACCTGGAACGTGATGCGCTCCCGCGTCGCCGGGTCGGCCACATCCGCGAAGGCGGCCTGGACGAGCGCCGACAGGTCGAGCGGCATCCGCTGCAACGCCGTGCGCCCCATGCGCGAGTACTCGAGCAGGTCGTCAATCAGCCGTCCGAGCTGCTTCGCGCCTTCGCTGATGACGCCGCAGATGCGCTGGCCCTCATCGTCCAATTGCGATCCATACTGCTCCCGCAGGATGTTGACGTAGCCGTCCACCGTGCGCAGCGGCGCTCGCAGATCGTGCGACACCGTGTACGCAAACGCCTCCAGTTCCTGGTTCGAGGCGCGCAGCTCGACGGTGCGCTCGGCGATGCGCTGCTCGAGCGCCTGATTGAGCGCACGCACCTCCTCCTCGGCGCGCCACCGGTCCGTCACATCCTGCAGCGTCGACAGCCGGTGCGGCTCGCCGCGCAGCTCGATGACGGTCGTGGAGAACAGCACGTGCCGCGGCGTGCCATCCGTGCGGTGTATCGTGTGCTCGATCCCGTGCAGCGTGCCGGCGCGCTGGTCGGCCGCCACGATCGTCTCCTCGCGCAGACGGGCGTTGGCATTGCCGAGGACCCCAACCTGCTCGCCGATGAGCGCGTCGCGCTGGCACCCCACCAGGTCGCAGAAGGCGGCGTTCACGTCCACATAGCGCCCTTCCATCGTCGTGATCATCGTCGCGACGGGACTCAGGTGAAACGCGAGGTTGAATCGCTGCTCGCTCGCCCGCAAGTCGGCCTCGACCTGCGTGCGGGCGGCGATCTCGGCGCGCAATTGCACGTTTGAGGCGACCAGCCGCTCGCGCTCGATGGTGTGCTCGATGATGTGCACCAGGCGACCCAGGTATCCCTCGCGCTTCACGACGTAATCGGCCGCGCCCAGCTTGAGCGCCGCGATCGCCGCCGGCTCATCCCCCATCCCCGTGACCATCACGAACGCGGGCAGGGGGACCGCCAACCGTCGCGCCTCGACCACGAAGTCGAGCCCGCTCATCTCAGGCATGCGCAGGTCGAGGAGCACGAGATCGTACGCATGCTCGCCGGCGAGGCGCTTCAGCGCCTCCGCGCAACTGTTCACCACATCCACGAGGAGCTGCGGCGCTTCCTCGTGGAAATGCCTCAGGGCAAGCTCCGCATCATCTGCGAAGTGCTCCACGTACAGGACGCGGCGCAACACCTCGGCGGGAAGCCGGCCGGTGCGGCTTCGCCGGCGATGCGCGGTCACCGCGCCGCGCAAGGCGCCCGGCAGTAAATCCAGGTGGCCGGCTCGCTTCTGAACGTAATCCGCCACCCCGAGACGCAGGGCGCGCACCACCAGCTCTTCGTCGCCTACCCCGGTGACCAGCACGACCGGCAGGCGCGACTCCTGATGAATGAGCGCTCGCAGCACGTCCAGGCCGTCCATGTCCGGGAGGCGGTTGTCCAGCAGCAACACGTCGAACTCCTCGGCACGCAGGCGGTCCAGGCACGCCTGCCCGGTGCCCACCACTTCGACGACGAACGCGCCTTCCTCGGCAGCCAAGGCCTCGCGCGCCTGGTCAGCGTCGCGCGGGTTGTCCTCGGCGTAGAGCAGGCGAATCGGCTCCGGGGCGGTCATGGCGGTGATCGGTGCGGGCGCAGGGCGTCCGGTTCAGTCCGCAAGGTCGACGAATGGCGGCACATTGGTCAGGAGCCAGTACACGTTGATGCTCTTCACGACGTCGGCAAAGGCGGCAAAACCCATCGGCTTCACAATGTATGAGCTCACGCCGCACTCGTACGCGCTGGCGACGTCGCAGTTCTCGCGCGACGTGGTCATCACCACGAACGGCACCTGTCGCCAGACCGGCAGGGCGCGCGCCGACCGCAAGACGTCAATGCCATCGACTTTCGGCAGCCGCAGATCCAGAAGCACCAGCACCGGCAGTCCGGGGTCGGAGGCGTCGGTGTGGGCGGCCATGTACTCGATCGCCTCCTCGCCGTCGCGGCACACCACCACCGGGTTCGCCACATTGTGGTCGGACATCGCCTGCAGGGCGAAGTCCACGTCCATGGGGTTGTCTTCCACCAGCAGCAGCGGGCGCACGCGCCGGCTGGCCGTCCCCGGATGGGTCTCGAAGATGCGCGTCATCATCATGTTCCCGGTGGCTGCGTGGGATACTGCAGGTAAAAGGTCGCACCCGCGCCGGCCTGCGACTCGGCCCACACTTTCCCGCCCTGGCGTTCCACCAGCTTCTTAACGATTGCCAGCCCGGCGCCGGTCCCCTCGAATTCCTCGCCGCGCACCAGGCGGTTGAACAAGCCAAAGATGCGGTCGTGGTACTTCATGTCAAACCCGATGCCGTTGTCGGTCACGGAGAGCGTCACCGAGGCGGCGCCGGAAGCCGATCGGATGGTGATCCGCGGCGGCGCCGCGCCGTGGCTGTACTTCAGCGCATTGTCAATCAGGTTCGTCAGCGCCTGCAGCAGGCCGCGCTGCCAGACGGTCAGCGAGGCCACCTGAAGGTCCAGCGTCACCTCCGCTCCGCGCTCGGCAATGGTGAGCGCGCGGTCCTTGAGAATCGTCTGCACCGCCTCCGGCAGGCTGACCACCGTCGGCGTCGGGTGCTCGGCGTCGAGCCGCGAGTACATCAGCAGGTCCTCGATGAGCCGATCCAGGTTGGCGGCGGCCGCGAGAATCTGGGTGATGCAGAACTGGCCGCGCTCCGTCAGGCCTGCCCGGTGTTTCCGCTCCAGTTCGTTCGCATACCCCGCGATCCCGCGCAACGGCGCCTTGAGGTCGTGGGACACGGTATAGGCGAACGTCTTCAGGTCGTCGTTGCGCGCCTGCAGGTCGCGTTGGGCCGTCTCGAGGCGCCTCGCCTTCTCTTCCAGACGCGCGTTCAGCGCCACGATGCCGGCGTTCGTCGCCGTCAGTTCACTGTTTAACCGACCCAGCGTCTCATCGCGCTCCCGCAGCTGCTCGAGCGCCGCCACGAGTTCCGTGTTCTGCAGGCGAATCTCCTCCATCGGCGAATCCGCCACCGTGGCCGCCAGGACTTCGGCGATCCGGCCCAGCACCTCCGGCGTGACGGGCGGCAGGTCCTGCGGCAAAGCGATCGCCAATTGAACAGTTGTGCCAGCGCCCGGCGTCGATTCCACCGTGAAGTCGTCCACGAGCCGCCGCGCGCCGGGCAATCCGACGCCCATCCCGGACGTGGATCGGCGTCGGCCAGCCAGTATCTCGTCCCGCTTCCCGATGCCAGGACCGTGATCCTGCACGGTCACGACGAATTGACGCTGGCCTCCGTCGGCCACCAGGGCAAAGTGCGCCTCGCCGCCGCGCGCGTACTGGAACGCATTCCGGGCGATCTCCGACACCGCCGTGGAGATGCGAGTCTGATCCTGCTGGCCGAAGCCGAGCGACTGCGCAATCAGCCGCGCCCGCTGGCGGACGCGCACGACATCCTGTTCGTACCGGATCTCCATGCGGGCAATGTCGACCGTCATCGTTCCCTCCCAAACTGCGCCACGAACACGGTGGCATCGTCGCGCTGTCGTCGATGGTCTCGGAACAGGACGCCAGCGGTGAGCGAAGGCGCCCGGCGCACGAGCCCAGGATAGTCCTCCAGCCGCCAGCGGCTCGACACCCCGTCGGAGTGCATGATCAGAATGGCGTTCGCGTGACAGTCGTACGCATACTCCTCGACGCGCGGAAGCTCCACCCCTGCCGTACCGTTGTGCGAGACGAGGTTCTTGACCGCGTCACCGTGGACCAGCGCGGCCGAGATGTTCCCGGCGCCGGCGAAGCGAACGCGCCCGGCGCGGATGTCCGCGTCGGTGATCGCAACCGCGGCGCCGCGCGAGCCTGCGAGCGCTTGGTGGATCTGCTCGAGCACGCACGCGGGGCTCAGCGCGGGATGCTCGCGAAACGCCGCAACGGCGCGCTCGGCCGCCACCGATGCATCGGGGCCGTGCCCGAGGCCGTCCGCGACCAGCACGCGCACCCGCCCCGGCGTGACGAGCGCCGTCCAGGCATCGCCGCACACCTCCTCTCCAGCCACCGGGATACTGACGGCGCCCACGCCGGCGTCGAGCACACCCGCTGCCGGTGGCCGCTGCCAGATGCGGCTGAGCACCGCCGTGCCGAGGCCGGGGGCGGCGTAGATATCGAACTCGCTCGACGTCCGTCGAACGGCGCCCAGCCCTGTGCCGGCGGTGCCCGTGGTGGAACGGCCATCCTCGAGGGCCTCGGCGATGGAGTAGATCCCGGGACCGCGATCGAGCGCCAGCAGCTCGAGCCCGGCGTTGGTTCCGTCGCCGAGCGCCCGGAACAAGATCTCCCCGCCGGCGCCCCCGGTGTGCTTCACCAAGTTGCTGGCGAGTTCGGACGCCGCGAGTGCGGCCACGCCGCTCCGTTCCACGTTCATGTCAAGCGTCCGGCACCAAGCCAACGCGAGGCGCCGGGCGGCACCCACGCCGCTCGGGTCGTCCACGCGCAGCGCCGACGCCACGCTCATCGCCACACCGTGATCGTGGCGCGCGTACCTTGGCCGACCGCCGACTCGAGTGCGAAATCGGGCACCAGCCGGCGCGCGCCGCCAAGTCCAAGCCCCAGCCCTCCCGCCGTGGAGTAGCCGTCGCGTAGGGCCAGGGAGACGTCGCCGATGCCCGGGCCGTCATCCTCCACCACCACCCGCACGCCCGTGCGCGCTCCATCCGTGAGCAGCTGCAGTCGGGCGCGCCCTCCGCCGCCGTGCACCACGGCGTTGCGTGCGAGTTCGCTCGCGGCGGTCACCATACGGGTCTGCTGCACGGTCGAGAATCGCGCGTCCTGCATCAGCGTCCGCACCGCCTGGCGCACCCGGGCCACGTCTTCCGGGACCACGAGGCGGATGGCGTCAGCCGGCTGTTCGGACATTCCGCTGGTCATCGTTCTGCAGGAGCGCGCGCAACAGCGCCATCCCGCCATCGACGTTGAGCGCGGTCCGCACGTTCGTCAGCGAGAGGCCCAGTTCGATGATGGTGATCGCCACCGCCGGCTGCATGCCGACGATCACCGCTTCCGCGCCGAGGACGCGCGTCATCGCAGCCATGTTGCCGAGGATACGGCCGATGAACGAGTCTACCACTTCGAGCGCCGAGATGTCGATGAGCACCCCGCGCGCCCGCGTGCGCACCACCTGTTCGGTCAGGTCGTCCTGCAACGTCGTGGCCAGGCGGTCGTGCATGTCCACCTGGATGCTGACCAGCAGGAACTCCCCCATCTTGAGTATCGGAATCCTGTCCACGGGTCCGCCTGAGGTTGGGGAGGCCGGCTTATCGGCTCACGCCGAAGCCGAGCTGGCGCAAGGCATACGCCAGCGCGTCGGCGAGCGTCGCCCGCGTGGCCAGGTCGCCGAAGGAGACGCCGAGATGCACGATGGTCTGCGCCGTCTGCGGCCTCACCCCGCTGATGATGCACTGCGCGCCCATCAACCGCGCCGCGGCCGCCGTCTTGAGCAGGTGCTGGGCCACGAGGGTGTCCACGACCGGCACGCCGGTGATGTCCACGATGGCGATGCTGCTCCCGGTGTCGACGATGGCTTCCAGCAGGCTCTCCATCACCACCTGCGTGCGCGTGCTGTCCAGCGTGCCGATGAGCGGCACGGCGAGGATGCCGTCCCACAGCTTGACCACCGGCGTGGAGAGCTCCAGCATCTCGGCCTGCTGGCGGCGAATGACCTCCTCCCGCCCGGCCTGAAACGCCTCTGCCGTGTGCATGCCCAGACCGTCAATCAGCAGGGTCGCTCGCCAGACGTCGTCGGCGAGCCCCTCGGCGTCCCCTTTCCACGCCGCGCGCAGCATCGCGAACAGCGGCTGCTTGAGGGAGAAGATGAACGTGGCCGTCTCGCTTGGCGAAAAGCCGTCGATGGCACGGCTGCGCGAGATGCGCCCCAAGTACTCGCGGACCGGCGCCCACGACGGCCGGCGCGTGTCGACGAGTTCGCCGCTCTCTGCCGCTGCGGCCACCAAGTCGAGAAACTCGGCGGACTGGCGACGCACCTCGGCCTCGGTAAGCCGGTCGCGCACATCCGTGACGGCGAACTGCTCCTTCAGCCAGGGTTCGAGAAGGGTCGTCCTGCCGGTGGTGATGATGGAGCCGATTCGGCTCGGCCGGTCGCTGCCCATATGGATTCTCCAAATTGGCCGCACGCGCGTTGCGCCGCGGCGAACACGACGGAACCTGCAGGGATGTGAGCCGCGTGCCGGCGTCAAGGGGGGCCACACGTCGCTGTGCGCTCAGCCCGGCTTATTAAAGATATGGGAAACATGGTCGGCGCGTCCACCGCCCGCGAGGACGCTGGGCAGGCGATCGGCGGGCGCGGGGGATGAGCTCCCCCCCGGCCGCGTGGCAGATCGGGATCCCCGACGGATCAGGCGGCCGATTCCCCCTCCGGCGTGCCGAGCTGGAAGTAGACCGTCGCGCCCGCCCCCGGGGCTGCCGTCGCCCAGACCCGCCCGCCGTGGCGGAGCACGACCCGCTGCACGATCGCCAAGCCCACGCCGGTGCCCGGGAACTCCCGTGGCGCATGCAACCGTTCGAAGATGCCGAACAGCTTGCCCGCGTACTGCATGTCGAACCCCGCGCCGTTGTCCTTGACGTAGAACACGGACCCGGCGGCCGCCGGTTCGCCGGCCTGCGCCGGACGGGCGCCCACTTCGATGCGCGCGCGGGGTTGCCGGCCGGAGAACTTGACGGCGTTGTCGATGAGGTTGACCCAGAGTTTGTGCAGCAGGGTGCCGTCGCCGATGACCATCGGCAGATCGGCCAGGTGAAAGTCGATGCGCCCGCGGTCCCCGGGTGCGGCAACCTGTTCGAACGCCGCGCGCGCCAGGGCGGCCATGTCCACCGGCGCGCGCTGCAGCTCCACGCGGCCGGTTCGCGAGTACTCGAGCAGCTCGTCGATCAGTCGCCCGAGGTTGCGGGCGCTGGCGCTGATCGTCGCGCAAATCTGCCGTCCGTCCGTGCCCAGCTGGTCGCCGAACTGCTCGGCCAGCAGGCTGATGTAGCCGTCCACCGCGCGGAGCGGCGCCCGCAGGTCGTGCGAGACGGAATATGCGAACGTCTCCAGTTCCTCGTTGGCGGCGCGCAGGTCGGCGGTTCGTTCCTCGATGCGCCGCTCCAATGCGGCGTTCAGCGCGATATACCTCGCCTCGGCGCGCTTGCGCCGAGTCAGGTCCTCGCATACCGAGAGCCGATGCGTCACCCCGTGCAGGTCGATAATCGTGGTCGCGAACTGCACTTCCCGGACACTGCCGTCGCGGCAGTGCAGCGTCATCTCGATGTCCTGCATCGAGCCGCCCGCTTCATCGATGCGCTCCATCGCCCGCTGGCGATCCGCGGCGGTGACGATGCCCAGGTCCACCGGCCGCTGCCCAAGCAGAGCCTCGCGGGGGTATCCCGTAAGTCGACAGAACGCCTGATTCACGTCGACATACCGTCCATCCATGGACGAGATGAACGTGCCGATCGGGCTGTCGCGGAAGGCGCGCGAAAAACGACTCTCGCTCTCGCGCAGCGACGCCTCGGCAGCCTTTTGGTCGGAGAGGTCCACCATCGTCGTCACGTGGTGCGGCTCGCCGTCGAGCGTAATGGCTTGCGAGGACGTCAGCAGGGTGACCAGCCGCCCCGACTTCGTGCGCGCGCGTACCTCGTGGTTGCGAATACCGCCGGTGGCCAACTGCGTTTCGATGAGCGCCGCCCGCTCGTCCGGCGAGAGCATGTTCAATGCCACGGAGGTGCTCCCGATGACCTCATCGCGCGTACACTCGAACGTGCGCAGGAACGTCTCGTTGGCCTCGACGATTAGCCCGTCCGCGATGCGCGTGATGGTCATGCATGCCGGCCCCACGTGGAATGCCGCCGCGAACCGATCCTCGGAGCGGCGCAGGGCCTCCTCCGATCGCACACGCGCGGAAATGTCCACCACCGTCGTGATGAAATACGCCGGTGTGCCGTCCGCGTCGCGTCGCAGAGTAGTGCTGACATCCCCCCAGAGCAGCGACCCGTCGCGGCAGACATAGCGCTTGGTGAATCGGGCCCGGTCTCGCTCCCCGCGCAGCAGCGGCGCGAGTTCGGCCTGCACCGCGGCCACGTCCTCGGGCGGGGTCAACTGCTGCCACGTCAGGCCGGTGAGCGCTGCGCGGTCGTACCCAAGCATCTCCGCCAGCGCGGGGTTCGCGTTGACGCGGCCATCCGGCAGGGTGATGGACTTGCCGACATTCGCCGACTCGAAGACATCGCGGAACCGCGCTTCGCTCTCCCGCAACCGGGCCTCGGCGTCGCGCTGCATCGCCAGGTCTCGCGCGCGCCACAAGCCGGCGAGCACGAGCCCGCCGCTCAGCGCGATGACGATCGTCCCGAGACCCGTCCAGAGCACGCGCCGACGAAGCGGCGCGTAGAGTTCGACCTGATCCACCTTCGTCACCAGGCGCCACGGGGAGTCCGGAATGGAGCGCGTCGCGGCCAGCACCGGTACGCCGCGGTAATCCACGCCCGGGCGCGTGACCACCTCCCCGCGGGCCGCCCACGCGGCGGGGAGGTCGGCGTCGCGCAGCGGCCGTCGGCGCAACAGCGCCGAATCCGCGGCATGCCGCAAAGCGTTGAGGAACACCACGTCAGAACCCGCCGCCCTAACCAGCAGGTTCTCGGCCGTCGGGCTCGGCGTGGGCCAGTGTTGAATGAGTGGATACAGCTGCCGCTGCGCGTCAGCCTCGAGGGCGAGGACGGCGACGGGTGTCGCTTCGCCCACGCGCGCAGCGGGGTTACGCACCGGCGCGAGCACGCTGAGATGCGGGCGGCCGTTGGCGTCGAGATACAGGTCGGAGAGGCGCACGCGGCCGTCACGCGACGCTGCGGCCACTTCGGCCAGTAATTCGGCGGCGGCGGGCTCTCTGTCGTCAGGCAGCACCGCGCGCAACCGGCCGCTGCCGTCGAACAGGCGCACCCGGTCGTATTGACGTCCGTTGCCGAGGAGGCGGATCCACTTCAGGGGACTGCTGGCGCGGTTCGCCCCCTGGACACCGCGCAGATGCGCGCGGATGTCGGCCGCGACAAACGGCGCATTGGCAAGAAAGGCCCCATCCGAGATGCGCTCGGCGCGCCACTCGGCGATCTGCGCGACCTTCTGGTCGGCTATCAACGACAGCTCCGAGGCGATGTCGGTGCGCGCGTCCGAGAGCTGGACGCGCAGGAGGACTGCGGCGGCCGTCGCGATCGAGGCCACCAGCACGGCATACGAAATGATGGCCGTCAGCCGCAGGCGCGCGCCGCTGGCCGACTCATTCTCTAGCGGTGCCGGCGCGCCCAACAGGGCTTCCGCGCCGCCGAGCAGTACGAAGGCGACCGCACTGGGCATCGACATCGCCATCGTCCCGCCCCCGATCCGCAGCGAGGCGCCGGCCAGGTAGCTGAGCAGCACCAGCGCCGCGATGGCGAGCAGCAACACCAGAAGGATGGCCGCGGCCGCCCGCACGTAGCGATGCCGACGCTCCGCCCGCTCACCCATCAGCATGGCGGCAGCCAGCAGGACGAACCCGACGCGTGTCAGCGGCGACATGCGGACGATTACGTCGTCCGGCACAGGCGCAGCCAGCCCGGCCAGCCCGGTCAGGTCGAGCAGCCCATCGCCCACCAGCCAACCCACCAGTGCGGCGACCGCCGCGGTGGCTACCAGTCCGAGCAAGAGCGTGGCCATCCATGGGAGGACCCGGTGCTCGCGCCACTGGGTCCGGCCCAGCAGCGCAAAGCTCGTCCCCAGGAATAGCAGCGCCGACGACGGCGCCATCGGGATCAGGTCATGTCCCGGCTTGACGAGGTGCGACGCATTGGTGAGCCAGGCGGCGAGCACTGCTCCAGCGAGTCCCAGGGTGAGCCACGCGCACAGCGACGCGACACGGCGACGAAACTGAAGGTTGATTGATGGCGTCGGCATCTCTCGCTCCCGGACCCTGAGTGCGTTGCCCGCCGCGCGGCGGGGAGCTGCCACGGGCTATGCTCGGCCCGCGTCCTGCAAGTGACCCACTGACGCCGGATCGCCCATGACGATCAAATGGCAGCCACCGTTCACCGCCGTCGCGGCCGGAGGATTGAACACGTAGCCGCCGTCGCGCGAGCGCAGCGCCAGCAGGAGCAGGCCGGTGCCGTACTCGTGCAGGCGCAGCGAGTCCACCTTGTGCCCGTCGAGCGCGCTGCCCTGCTCCACGCGCACCTCCTCGATGCGCAGGTTGCGGTTCTCGTCGCGCAGCATCTGGTCGAGGAAGGTCACCACGCTGGGACGCAGCAGCTCGCTCGCCATGCGCATGCCGCCGATCCGGCCGGGCGAGACCGCCGCGTCGGCGCCGCTCTGGCGCAGGCGGGCCGCGGCGCGCTCGTCGGCCGCGCGCGCCACCAGGCGCGCCTTCGGGGCCATTTGCCGCGCCAGCACCGTCGTCACCAACGCCACCTTGTCGTCGTCGGTGCAGACCACGACGCCCGACGCCCGGGCAATTCCCGCCTGGGTTAGCACCTCGTCGTCCGTGCAGTCGCCCACGAGCACCGGCACGCCGGGGAACTGGCGCTCGAACACCGCCGCGCGTTCGGCGCTGCTCTCGATGGCGATCACGGGGCGTTCGGTCGCCACCAGCTCGCTCACGACCGCCGTCCCCGTCTGCCCGGCGCCGCACACGATCGTGTGCGCGCGCAACGCGTCAATCATTCGCTGCATCCGCCGCCTCCGGAATCCCGCCGTCAGGTCGCCTTCCACCACGTAGGCCGTGATCATGGACCCCGTCACCACCACCGCCGTCGCGCCGAACAGGAGCAGCACGATCGTGAAGCCCATCGCCCCCGGGTGCGTCGTGATGTCGATGACCTCCCGATACCCCGTCGTCGTCAGGGTGATCGTGGTCATGTACAGCGCGTCCATCCACGACGCGTCGTTGCCGCCAATCAGCTTGTAGCCCGCGATGCCCACCAGGTACGTGACGAAGAGCACCGCGACCGGCGTCAGGACGCGCCGGCCAATCGTGCTGAGTTCGTCGCGCAGGTGACGCATGTCAGCGCGCCCGGTCCGCGGCCTTGAAGAGGTAGGCGCACCTCTCGAGACGGGGGCCCTTCTCGTCGCAGACCGCGAAGGAGGCGCCTTCATACATGCCGGCGCCGCCGTAGCGCCCGTCCTTTGCCACCGCATACACCTGAATATCGTAGCGCGGCCGCCCCCTGTCGTCGAGCAGGCGCGGCTCGGTCATGTGCACCATGCGCTCCAGCGTTTTCAGCGCCGCCTGCTCGGGCGTGGCGCCGTTGCGCATGAACTCCACCGTCAGGAAGCCGCCGCAAGTCTTGATGTTGATCTCGCCGAGCCCCGTGCTCCCGGCCGCGCCCACGGCGTTGTCGGTGTACTGCCCCGCGCCGTGAATGGGTGAGTCGCCCAGCCGCCCATCGAGTTTCCAGGCGAGGCCGCTCGTGGTCGTCACGGAGCTCACGTCACCCGCCGCGTTCACCGCGTTCATGTTGATGGTGCCGTGCGTCCAGTTGATCTTCACGTCGTCGTCATGGTCCAGCCAGTTGTCGTTCCTGTTCAGGCGCGATTTCCAGCGCAGCCAGTCCTGGCGGCTCTTCTCGGTCAGCAGGTTCTGTGTCTTGAAGCCCATCGCCGTCGCGAACTTCTTGGCGCCCGCCCCGACGAGCAGCACGTGCGTCGTGTAGTCCATGACTGCCTTGGCCACGAGCGATGGCGTGGCGATCTCCTCGAGGCACCCCACCGCTCCGGCGCGACGCGTCGGCCCGTGCATGCAGCTCGCGTCGAGCTGCACCACCCCCTCCTCATTGGGGAGCCCGCCGAGCCCGACCGACTGGTCGTTCGGGTCGAGTTCCACGAGGTTCACCCCGGCGATGATCGCGTCCAGCGTGTCGGTGCCGCCCGCGATCTGGTCGTACGCCACCTTCACGCCCTTGATGCCGTTGGCGCTCGACACCACGCAGGGCCGGCCGCGGAATCCCGGCGAGGCACCGAGCGTCGCCCCCGCTAGTTCGCATTCAAGGTCCTCCGCCGACAGGGCGCGCGGCATGAAGCCCATGGCGGAAAGGAGGGCGGATTTCTCGAGGAAGGAACGGCGATCAAGCATCGGGCGGCTCGGCGGCGTGGAGGGTGCGGAGAATTTGATTGAGGATCTGGAATCCGGATAGGGATTGATGATTGCGGTCGAGGACACGGACTGGCGACGACTGCGCCCGCGGCCACCTGTCCGCCCGCCCTCCCGCGACCCAGAATTGAGCATCGCAGATCGTACTCCTGAATCACAATCCTCGATCGCGATCCGGATTCCAAATCCTCAATCAGTCCCGGATCCATGTCTATCCAAGATCACCTGAAGTCCATCCCCTTCTTCGCCGACCTGAGCGACTCTCTCCTCCGGCAGCTCGCCGGGGCCGGCACGAAGGCGTCGTTCGATGAAGGCGCGACGCTGTTCGCCGAGGGCGATCCCCGCTCCTTCTTCGCGGTCGTCCTCTCCGGCGCCATCGCCATCGACAAGGCGCAGGGTGGAATCGTCACGCGCCTCGCCACGCTGGGCGCCGGCGAGGTGGTCGGCGAGGGCATCCTGCTCGACGACACGCACCACGGCACCACCGGCCTCGCGCTCGAGAAGACCGAGGTGGTGCTCTTCCGCCAGCCGGCGCTCGCCCCGCTGCTCAAGGACGCGCCGCAGCTCCACGCCGCCCTGCTCTCCCAGGCGGCACGGTCCATCGCCCACCGGCTCAACGTGGCCAGCGCGACGCTCGTCGGGCACGGGCGCGCCGCCGGCTTCTTTGGCGGCGCCTCGCGCACCGAGCACGACCTGCTCGGCAATCGCGACGTGCCGGCGGCGGCCCTCTACGGCGTCCAGACGCTGCGCGCGCTCGAGAACTTCCCCCTCACCGGCATCCCGCTGCGGGAGTTCTCCGCCCTCGTCGTGGCGCTCGCCCAGGTGAAGGAGGCGGCGGCCCTCGCCAATCGCGACCTCGGCCTGCTCGAGCCCGCCGTCACCGACGCCATCGTGCGCGCATCGCGCGAGGTGCAGCACGGCCGGCATCACGAGCACTTCCTGGTGGACATGATCCAGGGGGGCGCCGGCACCTCGACCAACATGAACGCCAACGAGGTCATCGCCAACCGCGCGCTGGAGCTGCTGGGGCACCCGCGCGGGGACTACGACCACTGCCATCCCAACAACCACGTCAACCGATCGCAGAGCACCAACGACGTCTATCCCACGGCGGTGAAGCTCGCGCTCCACACCAGCATCAACGGACTCCGGGAGGCGATGGGCGAGCTCGTGGAGGCCTTCCTTAGGAAGGGGGAGGAGTTCAGGGAATTGGTGAAGATGGGGCGCACGCAGCTGCAGGACGCCGTCCCCATGACGCTCGGCCAGGAGTTCTCCGCGTTCGGCCACACCATCGCCGAGGACATCGACCGGCTGGGCGAGGCGCAGGCGCTCATCCGCGAAATCAACATGGGGGCCACGGCCATCGGCACGCGCATCAACGCCCCCGCCGGCTACCCCGAGGCGGTGCGCCAGCACCTGAGCGCTGTCACGGGCCTCACGCTGATCACTGCCCCCGACCTGGTGGAAGCGACGTCGGACACCGGCGCGTTCGTGCAGCTCTCCGGCGTGCTCAAGCGCTGCGCCGTGAAGCTGAGCAAGGTGTGCAACGACCTCCGCCTGCTCTCCTCCGGCCCGCGCACCGGGCTGGGCGAGATCAATCTCCCGCCCATGCAGCCCGGCTCGAGCATCATGCCCGGCAAGGTGAACCCGGTCATCCCCGAGGCCGTCAACCAGGTCTGCTTCGACGTCGTGGGTGGCGACATGACGGTGACGATGGCCGCCGAGGGGGGGCAGCTGCAGCTCAACGTCTTCGAGCCTATCATCGCCTTCCGCCTGCTCTACAACATCCGGACGATGACCGCCGCGGTGCACATGCTGCGCACCCGGTGCATCGAGGGGATAACGGCGAACCCGGAGCGGCTCGATTACTTCATGGAGCGTTCGGTCGGCGTGGTCACCGCCCTCGTGCCGATCATCGGCTACGAGAATGCCACGGCCGTGGCCGCCGAGGCGCTGAAGACCGGGCGCGGGTTGAAGGAACTCGTGCTCGAGCGCAAGCTGATGACGCGCGCGCAGTTGGATGAGGCGCTGGATCCGGCGAAGATGGTGTAGGAGAAGCAGAGAGACAACAGAGAGACAACAGAAAGACAACAGAAAGACCGAGTGCTGCGGCGGGTCTCGCCGGGCCGCCATGCGTTACGGTTCCGCGTACTCGTGGTAGATTCTTCTACTGTTGTCTCTCTGTTGTCTCTCTGTTGTTTTTCTGTTGTTTCTCTGTTGTCTCTCTCTTCCGGTCCCTACCATGGCTTCAACCAAACTCGACGGCGCCGGCGCGCAGAAGATGAAGACGTTGGAAGAGGCGCTGATGGCGATGTCCCAGATCCACAGCATGGTGGAACGGACCGCCATGGACATGAAGAACGGCAAGCCGATGGGCGTCTTTCCGATGCAACTGAAGCGGACAGCCATGCCCCTCGTGGGACAGCTCAAGGGTCAGTTCGGCATGATCGCCGACCAGGTCTCCGCGATGCTCCTGATCGGCGGACGAGGCGGGGGCGACCAGGTGAAGCTGCGCTCCTATCGCGAGGCGGTTGCCAACATCCGCCAGCTCATCGACTTCGCGCAGAAGAAGGTGAAGATCGAGCACGCGGTGGACATCACGATCGCCCCTGAGTGACCGGGACGCCGCCCCGGCGGCCCCTGTGAATGTAGGTAGTTGCCTGACTCAGGTGTGCTTGAACCGCCTGACGTGATCAGGTAAGTTTCGTCGGTTTTTCCGGACATCGTTGCCCGTGTCTGCCGGGCACCGGCCCCTCACCCCCAAACATCACCGCTGATGCCCAAGCTGCATCTGCGCCGGTTCGCGCCGGCCGCCGCACTTGCTGTTGCCCTGCTGGCGCTCGCTGCGTGCGGTGGAGAGTACCCCAACTCCACGTTCAGCGACAACACCGAGCTCAATCAGGGTGCGGTCTTCCTCTGGGACCGCATGATGCTCCTCGGCACGATCGTCTTCGTGATCGTCGAGGTGCTGCTCGTCTACACGATCTTCAAGTTCCGCCGGCGCGAGGGCGGACCGGCCCCGCGCCAGATCCATGGCAATGCGGCGCTCGAGATCACGTGGACCGCCATTCCCGCCCTGATCCTGGTCTTCCTCGCCGTCCCCACGGTGAAGACCATCTTCGAGAACCAGCGCAAGGCCCCCGCTGAAGCGCTGCAGGTGGAAGTCATCGGGCACCAGTGGTGGTGGGAGTTCCGCTACCCGCAGTACGGCATCGTGACCGCCAACGAGCTGTACCTGCCGATCGGCAAGACGGTGAACTTCTCGCTCCGCACACGCGACGTCCTGCACTCGTTCTGGGTGCCGCAGCTGGGCGGCAAGCGCGACCTGATCGCCAACAAGGTGAACCACATCTGGTTCACGCCCAAGGCGAGCATGGAGCCGACCGCGCTCAACGGCGCCTGCGTGGAATACTGCGGCCTGAGCCACGCGAACATGAAGTTCCGCACCTTCACGGTCACGCCCGCCGAGTTCGAGCAGTGGGCGGCGCACCAGAAGACGGTGGCGATGGGCTCGGCCGCCGCCCTGGCAGCCGATTCGGCGGCGCAGGCCGCCGCCAAGGCGCCCGTCGTGAAGACCGCGTCACTCGTTCCGTTCCCTGCCCCTGCACCTCACCGTGCCTCTGACTCCTCCCCAGGTGTTTGGGTCTTCCCTGCCGAGAAAATCGCGCCCCACGCCTGGCCGCAGACGCCCTTGCCGGCCACCAAGTTCGACGAGGCGCTGCTCGCCGCGGGTGACCCCAAGGCCGGACGCGCCCTGCTCACCAACCCGGCGAATCTCGGCAAGGCCCCCTGCCTCACCTGCCACGTCATCAAGGGCGAGACGAATTACGTCAACGATGACCAGGCGAAGGGCCCGAACCTGACGCACCTCGGCTCGCGCCACACGTTCGGCGCCGGACTCTATCGCAACGACGCCAAGACGCTGGCGCTCTGGATCAAGAACGCGCCGGCGATGAAGCCGGGCGCCACCATGCCGACCTTCGGTACCGGCGAGTACAACGCCCTCATCAAGCAGATCGTTCCCGCATCGGCTGGGCTGGATGACCGGCAGATCGCCGACATCGTCGCCTACCTGCTTTCCCTCAAGTAGCCCCGGAGAACCGCACACATGGCAACGTCTGCCGCCAGTCCGACGCACGCGCACGCCGCGTCGCACTCGTCGGAGCAGTCCGGCCTCTGGAGCTGGCTGACCACCGTCGACCACAAGCGGATCGGCATCCTCTACCTCTATACCGCCCTGTTCTACCTGCTCGTGGGCGGGCTCGAGGCGCTGCTGATCCGCACCCAGCTGGCCAAGCCGAACCTGAGCGTCGTGTCGGCCGAGTTCTACAACCAGCTGTTCACCATGCACGGCACCACGATGGTCTTCCTCGTCGTGATGCCACTCTCGGCCGCCTTCTTCAACTATCTCATCCCGCTCCAGATCGGCGCGCGCGACGTGGCGTTCCCGCGCCTCAACGCCTTCTCGTACTGGGTGTACGCGCTCGGCGGCCTGTTCATCACGCTCCCGATCTTCTGGGGGCTCGCGCCGAACGGCGGCTGGTTCGGCTACGCGCCGCTCTCCGGCCCGACGTACAGCGGCGGCTACAACATGGACTTCTGGGTCATCGGCCTGCAGATCCTTGGCATCTCGTCGCTGGCCGCGGCCTTCAACTTCATCACGACGATCATCAACATGCGGGCCCCCGGCATGACGCTCATGCGCATGCCGATGTTCACGTGGATGTCGTTCGTGGTGCAGTTCCTCGTGATCCTCGCTTTCCCCGTGATCACGGCGGCGCTGTTCTTCCTGCAGTTCGACCGCTTCTTCGGGACACACTTCTATGAAGTGGCCGCCGGCGGCGATCCGCTGCTCTGGCAGCACCTGTTCTGGGTGTTCGGCCACCCCGAGGTGTACATCCTCATCCTGCCGGCGTTCGGCCTCGTGTCCGAGGTCCTGCCGACGCACAGCCGCAAGCCGCTGTTCGGATACAACGTGATGGTCTACTCGGGCGCGATGATCGGCTTCCTCGGCTTCGGCGTCTGGGCGCACCACATGTTCTCGGTCGGCATGGGGCCCGTGGCCGACTCGATCTTCTCGCTCACCACGATGCTCATCGGCCTGCCGACGGGCGTGAAGATCTTCAACTGGATCGCGACGATGTACGGCGGCTCGCTCCGCTTCCCGACGTCGATGAAGTTCGCCGTCGGCCTCATCGCGATGTTCACGATCGGCGGCATCTCGGGCGTCATGCACTCGTCGCCGCCGTCCGACCTGCAGCAGACCGACACGTACTTCATCGTGGCGCACTTCCACTACGTGCTGTACGGCGGCGCCATGATGGGCATCTTCGCCGGCATCTATCACTACTTCCCCAAGATGACCGGCCGCTACATGAGCGAAACGCTCGGGTCGTGGCAGTTCTGGCTGAACTTCATCGGCCTGAACCTCACGTTCTTCCCGATGCACTTCAGCGGCATGCTCGGCATGCCCCGCCGCATCTATACGTATGACGCCGGCCAGGGCTGGGACCTGTTCAACATGATGTCGACGGTCGGCACCTACATGCTGCTCGTCGCCGGCCTCATCTTCGCGTACAACTTCTTCCGCTCCAAGAAGCACGGCGAGATTGCCGGCAGCGACCCGTGGGGCGCGCCGACGCTCGAGTGGTCGATCCCGTCGCCGCCGCCCGAGTACAACTTTGCGCAGATCCCCGAAGTCACGTCGCGCTATCCGATGTGGGACCTCAAGGCCCCCGATCGCACGGCCGGCATCGAACACTCGCATCCCGACGCCGAAGTGATCGCCGAAGCGCACGCGGTGCCGGTGCACGAGGAGACGGAGCGGCGCACGGCCAAGGAGCTGGGCATCCCGATGCCGTTCAACACCATCAAGCCGTTCCTGGTGGCGCTGGGCATCATCATCCTGTTCAGCGGCCTTATCGTCCTGCACTTCGGCAACTTCCCGCTGGCCATGGCGACGATGCTGGGCGGCGGCGCGTTCATGGTGGGCTCGCTGTACGCGTGGCTCACGAGCCCCCTCGAGTAACCGGAACCCGACCATGACCACTGCCACCGCTGCCGCAGGCACTGCCTCAGGCGCCCACGAGGCGCACGCGCACACGCACTACACGTCCACCGGCCTCGACAACAAGAAGATTGCCATCTGGGCGTTCATCGGGTCGGAGTGCATGCTGTTCGGTTCGCTCATCTCCACCTACCTCGTGTACAAGGGACGGTCGGTCGTCGGACCGTTCCCGCACGAGGCCTGGACGTCGCCGACCGGCCAGGTCTTCAAGCCGATCCTCGACATTCCCGTCACCTCGGCGTCGACGTTCGTGCTGCTCATGTCGTCGCTTTTCATGGTGCTGGCCCTCGCCGCTGTCGAGAACAAGGGCAAGCCTGGCTACGAGGGGACGCTCGGCTCGTCCAAGTTCTGGCTGTTCGCCACGGCGCTCGCCGGCGCGACCTTCCTCGGCTTCCAGGCGTACGAGTTCACGTCGTTCGTGCACGAAGGGCTGACCATCAGGACCAACCTGTTCGGCTCGTCGTTCTTCACGCTGACCGGCTTCCACGGCACGCACGTGGCGGTGGGCGTGCTCTGGCTCATGACCCTGCTGTTCATCGACATGAAGCGGGGGCTCGGGCCGAAGGACACGATTCTCGTCGACATCTGCGCGCTGTACTGGCACTTCGTGGACGTCGTCTGGATCGTGATCTTCACTCTCGTCTACCTCATCCAGTAAGGGGCCGCCGACCATGTCCAACGATCGCGCGCACGCCGATCACGTGCACGAGCATCCCACCTGGAAGCAGTACAAGTGGGTGGCGCTCTGGCTCTTCGTCATCACGGTGGTCGAGGTCTGGGCCTACTACATCCCGGCATTCGTAGCCAGCAAGGCGTTCGTGCCGGCCCTGCTGCTGATGTCGGCGGTGAAGTTCACCATCGTCGTGATGTTCTACATGCACCTCAAGTACGACCACGCGCTGTTCCGCAAGCTCTTCACGGGGCCGCTGATCATCGCGGGGGCGACGCTCGTGGCCTTCCTGTTCTTGTTCAAGCGATAAGAACCGCACAAGAAGTGAAAGCGGGCGGCCAGACGGCCGCCCGCTTTCGCTTCTTGGTGCAGGGAACAGGGAACAGGGTGTGGTGCAGGGTGAGGGGTGGGGGGGCGTCAGAGGCCGCGTTCAAACGACGGCATATCCTGCCGTTGAACCGCCTTCAGGATTCCAAGAAGCAGTCGGCGTTGCTGCGCAAGAAACGCCATCCGCAGCGACACGCTGTCCGCATCGAGGCACGAGGCGACCGCTCGATACCAGACCATCGCCTCGCGCGTTGAACCAAGAGCGTACCCGTAGAACCGCGCCCGGTCGGCTCCGGAACGCCTGCTGTATCCTTCCGCAATGTTGGCGCCGATCGAAGCGACCGCGCGAGACAGTTGTGCCACCGTCTTTGGATCCACGTGCAACGCGAGCACCACGCCATCGCCCTGACTCTGATCTACCAGACAGCGGGCCACGCGGTAGGCATGCAACTGCCACAGCGGATCGGCCGTCTCTTCCGGTGCCACAGAGCGCTCCCACTGGGCGAGTGCCTGCTCAACGATGCTGTCCATGGAGAGCACGCTACGCGAGAAGCCCCACGCGCCCCTCACCATTCCAACGCACCCCGTCCCTTTCCCTCGCACCACACCCTGTTCCCTGCCCCCCTGCACCTGGGCGCGCGTCCCTTGCTGTGTAATTGCCCCATCGGCACATTCATTCGTCCCCGGTCGGGAGGCCCGCGTCCCCATGAAGCCCACTGAACGCCTCGTCAGTCTGGACGTCTTCCGCGGCCTGACCGTCGCCGGCATGCTCCTCGTCAACAACCCGGGCACCTGGGGGGCCATTTACCCGCCCCTCGGACACGCCGCGTGGCACGGATGGACGCCCACCGACCTGATCTTCCCGTTCTTTCTCTTCATCGTCGGCATCACCACCCACCTCTCGCTGTCATCACGCCGCGCCCGCGGCGACAGCGACGCCGTGCTGCGCCGGCAGGTGCTGCGGCGCGGGGTACTCATTGTCCTCATCGGGTGGGGGCTGTCGGCTTTCCCGTTTTATCCGCTCGACCGCATCACCGAGCTGCGCATTCCGGGCGTGCTGCCGCGCATCGGCGTGGTCTACCTCGTCGCCGGGCTCCTGACGCTCAACGCGTCGGTGAAGCAGGTGGTCGTCATGCTCGTGGTGCTCCTCTACGGCTACTGGTTCGCCATGACGCTGCTGCCGGTCCCCGGCGGCTGCTCGATCGGCGCGCTCTGCCTCGACGTGCCGTCGCGCACGCTGGCGGCCTGGGTCGACCGGGCCCTCCTCGAAGGCCACCTCTGGAAGGCGGCCAGGACCTGGGACCCGGAGGGACCGCTCTCGACCCTCCCCGCCATCGGCACGGCGATGATGGGAGTGCTTTGCGGCCGCTGGATCGCCCTCAAGGAGCGCCCGCTGCAGGACCGCCTCAACGGCATGTTCGCCGTCGGCGCCCTCCTGATGATGGTCGGCCTGATGTGGCACTGGTCGTTCCCGATCAACAAGGGACTGTGGACCAGTTCCTACGTGGTGTTCACGGCCGGCATGGCGGCCGTCTCCATCGCCACGATCACGTGGATCATCGACGTCCAGGGTGTTACTTGGTGGACCCGTCCGCTCGTCATATATGGCGTGAACCCGATCGTCGCATTTGTGGGATCGGGACTGATGGCCCGCATCATCTATTCGCTCTGGAAGGTCGAAGTCGACGGCAAGCAGGTGTCGGTGCAGGCGGTGGTGTATAAGACAGTGTTCGCTTCGTGGCTCGAACCCCGGAATGCGTCGCTGGCCTTCGCGATCTGTTTCGTCCTCTTCTGGTATGCAATCCTGGCGGTGCTCTACCGCCGAAACCTGATCTTGAAGGTCTGACGCGAGGGGCGGCCGCCTCGTGCGCCGCCTTCCCTGCGTTGAGAGCCCATTCGCTGATGCCCCTCCGCCTCCGCCACCGTAGTCTCCGCCAGTGGTGCGCCGCAGCCGTTGCGCTCGCGGCCGCCGCTGCGCACCTGCCGGCCCAGGCGAAGCCCGCCGTGGCCTCCGTGCGTGCGGCGGCCCCAAAACCGGCGAGCCGCGACGCGCGCTCGGCGGCGTCCAAGCGCCGGCCGGCGAGCACATCGAAGGCGAAGGCCCGGCCGGCGGCCAAGAAGCGCGTGCCCGCCCCGGCGCCGCTCAAGTACACGGCGCCACGCGGTGAATCGCAGCTGCTGCTCGACCTCGGCTCCATCCTGAACCGGTCGACGCGCAGCGGAAGCTGGGGCATCGCCGTCGTCTCCCTCGCCAGCGGCGACACGCTCTTCACGCACAACGCCGACCGGCAGCTGCTGCCGGCCAGCACGATGAAGCTCTTCACGGCCGCCGTGGCCCTCGAGCGCTTCGGTCCCGAGTACCGCCTCGTCACCGAGGTCCTGCGCGAGGGCGCGCTCGGCGCCGACGGCACGGTGCGCGGCAACCTGGTGCTGCGCGGCACGGGCGACCCGTCGTTCAGCCGTCGCTACGCAGACGGCGCGTCCGGCGAGACGCCCATCGCCGCCATCGCACGGCTCGTCGCGCAAGCCGGTGTGCGCCGCGTCTCGGGCGACATCATTGGCGACGCGTCGGCCTTCGAGGAGCGCAAGGTCCCCGAGGGATGGCGCTCGCGGTACCTGGGTTCGTCCTACGCCGCCCGCGTCTCGGCGCTGTCCTACAACGAGAACCTGCTGGCCATCACCGTGAAGCCGGCGGGCAAGTCGGCCGCCCTCACCTTTGAACCGGCGCTCTCCGGCATCAACATCGTGAACTCGGTGAAGGTCGTCGCCGGCCGCGGCAGCCGCATCAGCGTCGTGCAACGAGAGGGCGGCATCGAGGTGCGCGGCAGCATCGGACGCGCCAGCGCCGGTCGCCGGGTGCAGGTGGTGGCCGAGCATCCCGCGCTGGTGACCACGGCGGCATTCCGGGCCGCGCTCGAGCAGCGCGGCGTCGCCGTGGACGGCAGCGCCCGGCTCGCCAAGGCCGCGAGCGGCGCCCCGCGCGTCGCGGCGCTCTCGTCCGCGTCCATTGGCGAGCTGGTCGGCACCATGAACGGCGAGTCCAACAATCACTTCGCCGAACTCCTGTTCCGCAACGCCGCGCGCAGCGTCGGCGTGGTGGGCTCGGCGGAGAATGCCAACATCCTCCTGCGCCGCTTCCTGTGGGAGAAGGCGCAGGTGCCGCCCACGTCGGTCTACGCCGCCGACGGCAGCGGCCTGTCCACGGCCGACCGGGTGACCCCGCGCGCCATGGTGCAGCTCCTCGGCTACGCCAACCGGGCGCCGTGGCGCGACGTGCTCGAGCAGTCCCTCCCCATCGCCGGCCGCACCGATGGGCTGCGCCGCCGCATGCGCGACACGCCGGCGATGGGCAACCTCCGCGCCAAGACCGGCACCACGAATGACGTGGCCTCGCTGAGCGGCTACGTCACTTCCCTCGACGGTGAGCGGATGGCCTTCGCGTTCATCTACAACGGCCGCGACCGCTGGCGCGCGAAGGAAGCAATGGACGCGATGGGAGCGACGCTGGCCAACTACCAAAGATAGAGGATTTGGACTCAGGATTCCGATTCAGGATCGCGATTGGAGATTCCGACATACGATGAGCCCCGGTGCCAGACCTGGCCCCGGGGCTCATCGCCAATCGCGGTCCTGAATCGTGATCCTCAATCGCAGTCCTGAGTCCGAATCCTCAATCAGTAGTCGATCTCGAAGATATCCACGATGTACCTCGTCCTCGTGTCGATCACCAGCACCGTGTTGCCGTAGATGCGCCGTTCGAGGTACCAGGGCAGGATGCCGAGTTCGACCTCCAGGTCGTACGGCAGCAGGGCCAGCCGGGCGAAGACGTCCATGGTCAGGAACAGCCCGGGCCGAAACACGTAGCGCACGCCGCCCCACGGACGATCATAGCGATCGTAGTAGCCGTAGAATGCCAGGCGCGACGGCGGCAGGCCGCGGTACCACGTGGTGATCATGAGCACCTCGCGGTGCCGGTAATCACGGTCGCCGTAGCGGTAGCCGCCACGCTCGTAGGGTCGCGGCACCGCGCGCGGCGAGCGGTTGTCGTAGCGATCGATCACGACGGGCGTGCGCACGATCACGCGCGGCTCGTCGCGCCGATCGCGGCGATCGTACCGTCCATCGGGCACCGCGACGCGGGGATCGCGGCGTTCATACCGTCCGTCGGGCGCCCCGCCGCGCGGATCGCGCCGGCCCTGCACCTCCGGCACGCCGCCTCGCGGGTCGCGGCGACCCTGCACCTCGGG
>CAYQCP010000024.1:0-41699 GCA_964416005.1 uncultured Gemmatimonas sp. | reverse complement strand
GCTCGCGCTGCACATGCTCGCCGCCGACCTGCAGATCGAGGCCGGTCTCGACGCGCTGGCGCGCGGGCACCTGCTTGCGGCGCGCCGCCTCGCGGTGGACAGCGTCGCGGATGCGGAGGCCGTGGCGCGCCTCACGCTGATCTCCCTTGCGCCACTCTCCCGCCTCGAGGACGTCTCCGCCGCGGTGCGCCGCGGTTCGGCGCAGGGGCGCCCGTCGCTGATCCAGCGTCGCCTCGACGACAACCTGCTGCTGGCCGAACTGCTCGCCGGGCGCGCCGATCCATCGGGCGCATCCGCGTACCTCGCCGCCGAGGTCGCCCGCGATTCGCTGCGCGCGCCGCGGCTGGCGTACCAGCTCTTCCGGCGCATCGACCAGACGCTGCAGGGCGCCATCATGGCGCCGCGCGGGCTCTTTGCCGCCGCGATCCTCGAGCCCGACTCCGCGGCCACGCTCCACGCGCGGCTGCGCGAGCGCTACCCGCGGTCGCCCTGGGCGCTCGCGCTTGACGGCGGCAGTCCGGGCGACCACCCCGCGTGGGAGGCGTCGGAGGCGACGCTGCGCGTTGCGTGGAAGGACGTGGCGCTGCAGTTTGCCGATTCACTCACGCGCCTGCGCACTCCGGTGCAGCCCGGCGCCAACAAGCGGACGGTCCGACCTGTGAGAAAACCGGCGGCAAAGTCACCCGCGCAAGGCGCCATCCCATGAGCGAGGCGCTGCGCACTACGGTCGCCGGACTCGACTTTCAGAATCCCGTGGTGCTCGCCTCGGGGACCGCGGGGTATGGGCGTGAGCTCTCCGGTGTCGTCGACCTCGATCGCCTTGGCGGCTTCGTCACGAAGGCGGTGAGCCCCGAGCCGCGCCACGGCAACGTTGCGCCGCGCGTCTGGGACTTCGACGGCGGGATGATCAACGCCGTCGGCCTCGCCAACCCCGGGCTCGCGGCCGTGCGCGCCGAGGCGCTGCCGTGGATTGCGGCGCACGTGCAGCGCGCGCGCGTGCTCGTGAACGTGGTGGGCCACACGATTGAGGATTATGGGGAGGTCGTCGCCGGACTCGACGCATCGACAGGATTCCAGGGCTACGAACTCAACGTCAGCTGCCCGAACACGAAGAAGGGCGGGCTCGAGTTCGGCGCCGATCCCGAGTCGCTGCGCGCGCTCGTGTCGCGCGCCCGCGCCGCGACGGCCAAGCCGCTCTTCGTGAAGCTCTCGCCGACGCTGCCCGACGTCGTCGGCACCGCGCGCATCGCCATCGAGAGCGGCGCCACCGGCGTGACGCTGTTCAACACGCTGCCCGGCCTCGTCGTGGACACGGAGTCGCGCCGGCCCGTGCTCGGCTACGGCAACGGCGGCGTCAGCGGACCGGCCCTGCTCCCCGTGGCGGCGCTCGCGGTGCGGCGCGTCACGCAGGCGCTGCCTGGCGTGCCGGTCATCGGCACCGGAGGCGTGAGCACGGCGGACCATGTGCTGCAGCTCGTGCTCGCCGGCGCCTCGCTCGTGGCGCTCGGCACCGCGTCCATGGCGGCGCCGCGCGCGGCGGAGCGCATCGTGCGGGATCTCGCGCGGTGGTGCGAGGCGCACGGCGTCTCGCGGCTCGCCGACCTGCGCGGCTCCCTGGAATGGCCCTCGGAATGACTCTCCCGTCTTCCGTCTCCCGTCTCCCGTCTGCCATTGTGGCCCTCGACGTGCCAACGATGACCTCGGCGCGTGCCCTCGTGGACCGGCTCGAGGACACCGCCGGTTTCTTCAAGGTGGGGCTCCAGCTCTACACGGCAGAGGGACCGCGCGTGGTGGAGTGGCTGCGTGGCATCGAGAAGCGGGTCTTCCTCGACCTCAAGCTGCACGACATTCCCAACACGGTGCGCGGCGCGGCGCAGAGCGCGGCGTCGCTGGGCGTGGAGCTCCTGACGGTGCACGCGGTGGGCGGCGAGGCGATGCTGCGCGCGGCGGTGGAGGGCGGTGGATCCACGGGGATCCTGGCCGTGACGGTGCTCACGTCGATGACGCAGGGCGACCTCGAGGCGGCGCGTGGGCATGCGGTGCCCAGCGTATCGGACGAGGTGCTGCGCTTGGCGCGTGCCGCCGACGCCGCCGGAGCGCACGGCGTCGTCTGCGCCGGCTCGGAAGTGGCGGCGGTGCGCGCCGCGCACGGCGACCGGCTGCGCACGCTCGTGCCCGGGATTCGCTTGGGCGGCTCGCCCACGCATGACCAGGCCCGGGTAATGACCCCGCGCGAGGCGGCCGCCGCGGGGGCGTCGTATGTGGTGATCGGCCGCACGGTGACCGCGGCGGACGATCCCGCGGGGGCGATGAGACAGGTCTTGGCCGAACTGGAGGGGTAGCGGCGGCAGCGGTTCGGGTTTGAGGAAGGGTGCAGGGGTCTGGCAGGAGAGAGGGGTGGAGTGGGGAGCGATGCGGGAGGAGGCCTCCTCCGCAAGTCCTCGCACTCCACTCCTCTCACCATCTGAACCGCTGTACTCCTCCTCCCACCGCGCGGGCGCCGAGTCGCGAATCCCGATCCTCAGTCAGACTCCGCATTCGCGATCCGGATTCCAGTTCGTCACTCGTCCGTCTATGGCCCGAATATTCACCGAAACCGGCCGATCTCCGTTTGTACACGTGAGTAGCAAAAGAAAGTCAAGACCCCCGCTTGTATTCGGCATCTCAAGCGGTTACGATACTTGTCTGTCCCAAAAAACTACCGTCTTCGCACCACCGGGAGTTCGCGTGAAAGTACGAAGCAGCGTGAAGCCGATTTGTGAGCATTGCAAGGTCGTGAAGCGCGACGGCGTGACTCGCATCATCTGCAAGCGCAATCCCAAGCACAAGCAGCGGCAGGGTTAACCGACTATGGCTCGAATTTCTGGCGTCGACCTGCCGCGCGAAAAGCGCGTGGACATCGGCCTGACGTACATCTACGGCATCGGCCGCGCGGTGGCGCGCCGCATCCTCGAAACGGCGGGCGTCTCCCCGGACATCCGGGTGAAGGACCTCACCGACGCCGACGTCAACAAGCTCCGTCAGGAGATTGAAAAGACGTACCGCGTGGAAGGTGCCCTGCGCACCGAGGTCGCGATGAACATCAAGCGATTGATGGACATCGGGTCCTATCGCGGCATCCGCCACCGTCGCGGGCTGCCGGTCCGCGGGCAGCGGACGCACACCAATGCGCGCACCAAGAAGGGTCCGCGTCGCGCGATCGCCGGCAAGAAGAAGGTGACCAAGTAATGGCTACGGGCAAGAAGACCAAGCGCGTGGTGGAGGCGGAGGGCGTCGCCCACATCAGCGCCACGTTCAACAACACCCTGATCACGATCACCGATTCCCACGGGAACGCGGTGTCGTGGGGCTCGGCGGGCAAGGCCGGGTTCAAGGGCTCCAAGAAGAGCACCCCGTTCGCGGCGACGGTCGCCGCCGAACAGTGCGCGCGCGAGGCGTTGACCGCCGGCGTGCGCAAGGTGCACGTCCGCGTGCAGGGACCGGGGTCGGGGCGCGAGTCCGCGATCCAGGCGCTCGCTGCCGCCGGACTCACCGTCAAGTCGATCAAGGACGTCACGCCGATTCCGCACAACGGCTGCCGTCCGCCGAAGCGCCGGAGGGTCTAGGCCATGCGCTATACAGGTCCCAGCTGCCGGCAGTGCCGGCGCGAAAGCACCAAGCTGTTCCTCAAGGGCACCAAGTGCTTCACCGAGAAGTGCCCGGTTGAGCGTCGTCCGTTCCCGCCGGGCCAGCACGGACAGAACACGTCCCGTCGCCGGAAGGTGTCGGAGTACGCCAAGCAGCTGCGCGAAAAGCAGAAGATCAAGCGCATGTACGGCGTGAGCGAGCGGCAGTTCCGCAACACCTTCGAGAAGGTGTCGTCGCTGCCGGGCATCACGGGCCACAACCTGCTCGCCGCGCTCGAGAGCCGTCTGGACAACATGGTGTACCGCATGGGCTTCGCCGCCAGCCGCAAGGCGGCGCGCCAGCTCATCTGCCACCGTCACGTCGAGATCAACGGCAAGACGGTGGACATCCCGTCGTACCAGGTGCAGCCGGGGCAGGAGATTCGCGTCCGGGAGCACTCGCGCACGAACGTCGGCGTTCTGGCCTCGCTCGAGCAGGCCGCCCGCGGCCAGGTCCCGAGCTGGCTGGCCGTGGACAAGGACTCGTTCAGCGGCCGCATGCTGGAGCGTCCGCAGCGCGCCTCGATCCCGATCGCCGCGCAGGAGCAGCTGGTCGTGGAGTTGTATTCGAAGTAAGACGGAAGACGGAGGACGGACGACGGGAGATCTCCCGTCTTCAGTCTCCCGTCGCCCGTCTGGTCTTACCCTGACTATCACACGGGCCTGCCGCGCGTCAGGGGCGAGGCAGGGCGTAGACGGCGCCGCAGGCGCCGCCTGACCACACCACGGATCTCACGGACGAATGGCACAGACTATTGATTTGCGCGGGTTGGTGCGGCCGCAGCTCGTCGAGATGACGAAGCGCGACGACAACCCGAACATCGCGGAGTTCCGCCTGCAGCCGCTCGAACGGGGCTACGGCCACACGCTCGGCAACGCGATGCGCCGGATGCTGCTCTCGTCGCTGCGCGGCTCCGCCGTGTGGGGCTTCCGCATCGACGGCGTCCTCCACGAGCACCAGACCATCCAGGGTGTCGTCGAGGATGTCCACCAGATCATCGGCAACCTCAAGTCGCTGACGCTTTCGCTGGCCGGCGACGTCGAGGAGACGGTGCTCCGCATCAACTGCACGAAGGCGGGTGCGGTGGTGGCCGGGGACATCGAGGACCAGGGCGGCGTGCGGGTGATCAACCCCAGGCACCACCTGTTCACCATGCAGGACGACCGCGACATCACGGTCGAGCTGTACGTGAACAAGGGGCGCGGCTACGTCGAGGCTGACCAGCACCCGGCCGACCGGTCGCTGCCGGTGGACCTCGTCCGCATCGACTCCATCTATTCGCCGGTCCGCCGCGTGAACTTCCACGTCAGCGAGACCCGCGTCGGCCAGCGCACCGACTACGATCGCCTCGTCCTCACGGTCGAGACGAACGGCACGGTGTCGCCCGAGGAAGCGGTGAGCTATGCCGCCGCCCTCGCGCAGACGCACTTCCAGCACTTCGCCGGATTCGGGTCGCACAGTGCGGCCATTGCCGGCGACGGCACGTCCGACGCCCAGCGTCTCGCCCAGCTGCTGTCGACCTCCATCGACGCGCTCGAGCTCTCGGTGCGGTCGGTCAACTCCCTGAAGAACTCGAACATCCGTTCGCTCGGCGATCTCGTGCGGCAGACGGAAGGCCAGATCATTCAGGTCAAGAACTTTGGCAAGAAGTCGCTCCAGGAGATCGCAGACCTGCTCGAGCGCGAAGGGTTGAACTTCGGGATGAAGTTCGAGGACAGTGGCGACGGCGTCCGGGTCACGGACTGGGGCACGCCGCCGAGCCGGGCCGCGGCCAACGCGCCCGACGACGAAGAAGAGGAGTAACACCCGATGCGTCACCGTAAGGCAGGCCGGCAGCTGCGCCGGACCAGCGAGCAGAAGCTCGCGCTCCTGCGCAACCTCGCGACCTCGCTCATCGAGAGCGGCGCGATTGAAACGACCGAAGCGAAGGCCAAGGAACTCCGGCCCTTCGTCGAGAAGCTCATCACCAAGGCCAAGGCCGGCACGCTCCATGCGCGCCGCGAGGCCGGAAAGCACGTCCACAAGCGCGCGGCCGCCGACAAGCTGTTCCAGGAAGTCGGTCCGAAGATGGCCAAGCGCGCGGGCGGCTACACGCGCATTCTGAAGACCGGCCATCGCAAGGGCGACGGTGCGGACATGGCGCGCATTGAGATCGTGGAGAACTGAGCCATGCCCATCGCCCGCAATAAGTGCTACGTCTGCGAGAAGGGAATCGCCTTCGGCAACAACGTCTCGCACGCGAACAACAAGACCCGCCGCACCTGGAAGCCCAACCTCCAGGTCGTCCGCGTGGTCCACGAAGGGAAGATCACGAAGGTGAAGGTCTGCACGCGCTGCCTGCACGCCAACAAGGTGCGCCGCGCCCCGCGCGGCAAGGCGGCGGTGGCGTAAGCGCAGGACCTGCGTTTCGAGGGGTTGTGAGAGGGGAGCCCCGTGGGCTCCCTTTTTGCTGATGGTAGATGGTGGGTGGTAGAGGGTAGATTTCCTTTGCTGGCCGCCGTTCGCCAAGCGGGCCGTTGATCTACCATCTACCGTCCACCGTCTACCGTCACCGACCGTGCCCACTGCGCTCATCACCGGGATAACCGGCCAAGACGGCTCCTACCTCGCAGAGTTCCTCCTCGCGAAGGGCTACCGCGTGGTCGGCATCGTCCGCCGCTCGTCCACCACGCCCTACGAGCGGATCGAGCATCTCATTGACCGCGTCGAGATCCACTCGGCGGACCTGCTCGACCAGACGTCGCTCGTGGACGTCATGGAGGCGGTGCAGCCGGACGAGATCTACAACCTCGCCGCGCAGAGCTTCGTCGCCACGTCGTGGACGCAGCCGGTGCTCACGGGCGAGTTTACCGCGCTGGGCGTCACCCGCATGCTCGAGGCCATGAAGCGCGCCTGTCCGAAGGCGCGCTTCTATCAGGCAAGCTCGTCGGAGATGTTCGGCATGGTGCAGGAGACCCCGCAGCGCGAATCCACGCCGCTGTACCCGCGCTCGCCGTACGGCGTCGCCAAGGTCTACGGCCACTGGATCACGGTGAACTACCGCGAGTCCTTCGGGTTGTACGCGGTGAGTGGCATCCTGTTCAACCACGAGAGCCCGCGGCGCGGACTCGAGTTCGTCACGCGCAAGGTCACGGATGCGGTGGCGCGCATCAAGCTGGGGCGGGCGAGCGAGGTGGTGCTCGGCAGTCTCTCCGCGCGCCGCGACTGGGGATATGCCGGCGACTATGTGGACGCGATGTGGCGCATGCTGCAGCAGGATGAGCCCGGCGACTTCGTCATCGGCACGGGGCACACCTGGACGGTCCAGCAGCTCTGCGAGGTGGCGTTCACTCACGTCGGGCTGGACTGGAAGGACTTCGTAAAGACGGACAAGCAGTTCCTCCGTCCGGCTGAGGTCGAGTTGCTGGTGGCAGACCCGTCGAAGGCGAAGCGTGAACTTGGATGGGAGCCGAAGGTGGACTTCCACGGCCTGGTCAAGATGATGGTGGACGCGGATCTGACGCGTCATCGGGCGTAGGCGACGTGAAACGGGCGCTCGTCACGGGAGCTTCGGGGTTCGTCGGCCCGTGGCTGTGCCGTGCGTTGCTGCGGGACGGATGGGAGGTGACGGGGGTCTCGCTCACGACCCTCCCGGGCGAGAGCATCCTCACGGAGCATGAGCGGGCCGCCGTACGCTGGATTCAGGCCGACCTGCTCGCCGGCTCGACCATCGCGCAGGTCGTCGGTGAATCCACCCCCGACGCCGTCTTCCACCTGGCCGGCATCTCGTTCGTCCCGGCGTTTGGTGATGACCCGTTGGCGGGTTTCCGCACCAACGTGGAGACGACCGTCTCGATCCTCGCCGCGGTGAAGCAGTTGCGAAGCGCCTCAACGCTCGATCCCGTCGTCCTGGTGATCGGGAGCGCCGAGCAGTACGGGCGCCATGAGCCCGGACATGGCCTGCTGACCGAGCAGTCCGAGTGCCGGCCGTCCACCTGGTACGCGGCGTCGAAGGCCGCGCAGGAGGCAATGGCACTGGGAGCCTTCCGGGCCGAAAAGCTGCGCGTGATCGCAACGAGGAGCTTCAATCAGGCCGGACCGGGACAGTCGCCGCGCTTCCTGCTCCCGTCACTCGTTGACCGGATCCGCGCGCTCCAGGGACGTGCGGATGGCGACCGCAGGCTGCACCTCGGCAACCTCGACACCACGCGTGACTTCGTCCACGCCGCGGACGCCGCCGAGGCGTACGTGGCGCTCGCCGCCCGCGGCGTCCCCGGCGAGGTCTACAACGTCTGCTCCGGCGACGGCGTGACCGTCGAGGCGCTGGCCCGCGAAGTCTGCGCGCGCGCCGGCGTGGACGCCGAACTCGTCAGCGACCCGGCGCTCCGCCGGGCCGTGGACGTGCCGTGGCTGGTGGGTGACAACTCGAAGCTTCGCTCCACGACCGGCTGGGCTCCCCGCCGCTCGCGTTCCGACATCATAGACGACCTGTTGAATGCCGCGTCGCACTGACATCCATCGCATCCTGCTCATCGGCTCCGGCCCCATCGTCATCGGGCAGGGCGCCGAGTTCGACTACTCGGGCACCCAGGCGGCGAAGGCGCTGCGCGAGGAGGGGTACGAGGTCATCCTCGTCAACTCGAATCCGGCGACGATCATGACCGACCCGGAGCTGGCCGACCGCACCTACATCGAGCCGGTGACGCCGGAGTACGTGGAGCTCATCATCGCCCGCGAGCGTCCCGACGCGCTGCTGCCGACGATGGGCGGGCAGACGGCGCTCAACGTCGCCATGGCCCTGCACGAGAACGGCGTGCTCGCCAAGTACGGCGTCGAGCTCATCGGCGCCAACGCCCGCGCCATCGCGGTGGCCGAGGACCGCAAGCTGTTCGGCGAGGCGATGGAGAAGATCGGGCTCAAGTGCCCGCAGGGGCGCATCGCGACGACGATGGACGAGGCGCTCGCGATCGTCGACTTCACCGGCTTTCCCGCCATCATCCGGCCGGCCTTCACCCTCGGCGGATCCGGCGGCGGCGTCGCGTACAACCGCGACGAGTTCATCGCCATCGTCACGCGCGGGCTCGCCGAGTCGCCCATCTCGCAGGTGCTTATCGAGCGGTCGCTGATCGGCTGGAAGGAGTTCGAGCTCGAGGTGATGCGCGACAAGGATGACAACGTCGTCATCATCTGCTCCATCGAGAACCTCGACCCGATGGGCGTGCACACCGGCGACTCGATCACGGTGGCGCCGGCCATGACGCTCACCGACCGCGAGTACCAGGAGATGCGCGACGCGGCGGTGAAGGTGATCCGCGAGATCGGCGTGGACGCCGGCGGCTGCAACATCCAGTTCGCGCTGAACCCCGCGAACGGCGACATGATCGTCATCGAGATGAACCCGCGCGTCTCGCGCTCCTCGGCGCTGGCCTCCAAGGCGACCGGCTTCGCGATCGCCAAGATCGGCACCAAGCTGGCCGTGGGCTACCGCCTCGACGAACTCGCCAACGACATCACCAAGACGACGCCGGCCAGCTTCGAGCCGGTGCTCGACTACGTCGTCGTGAAGTGCCCGCGTTTTGCCTTCGAGAAGTTCCCGGCGGCCAACGCGGGGCTGACCACGATGATGAAATCGGTGGGCGAGTCGATGGCGATCGGCCGCACGTTCAAGGAAGCGTTCCAGAAGGGGCTGCGCGCACTCGAGACGGGGCGGCAGGGGTGGGACGTCGGCGAACGGCTCATCGACGACCGCCTGGCCGACGATTCGCTGGAAGCGCTCACGGCGGCGCTGTCGGTGCCGACGCCCGAGCGCATCTACCAGATCAAGCGCGCCCTGATGGCGGGGATGAGCCACGACGCGATCTACGAGATCACTTTCGTGGACCGCTGGTTCCTGGCCCAGATGCAGGAGCTGGTGGACGCGGAGCGCGAGTACGCCGCGCTCCCGGCGGTGAGCCCGGCGGTGACGCACCGCATGAAGAAGATGGGCTTCGCCGACGTGCAGCTCGCCCGCCTGCGTGGGTGCAAGGAGGAGGAGGTCAGGGAGCAGCGGTGGAAGGCAGGAATCCGCCCGGTGTACAAGATGGTCGACACCTGCGCCGGCGAGTTCCCGTCGAGCACGCCGTACCTCTACAGCACGTGGGACGAGGAGGACGAGGCTCCGCGCACGGGGCGAAAGTCGGTCGTCATCCTCGGCTCGGGCCCCAATCGCATCGGGCAGGGCGTGGAGTTCGACTACTGCTGCGTGCGCGCCGTGATGGCGCTCCGCGAGCAGGGGTACGAGACGATCATGATCAACTCGAACCCCGAGACCGTCTCCACCGACTACGACACCAGCGACAAGCTGTTCTTCGAGCCGCTCACGCTCGAGCACGTCCTCGAGATTGTCGCGCGCGAACAGCCGCTGGGCGTGATCGTGCAGCTGGGCGGCCAGACGCCGCTCAAGCTGACCCGCGGGCTCGAGGCGGCCGGCGTGAGGATCCTCGGCACCTCGCCCGACGCGATTGACGAGGCCGAGGACCGCCGCCGCTTCGACGCGATCGCGCGGCGCCTCAACGTGGCGCAGCCGCCCAACGGAACGGCGACGAGCGTCGAGGGGGCAGTGGAGATCGCCTCCCGCATCGGCTATCCCACGCTCGTCCGCCCCAGCTACGTGCTGGGCGGACGCGCCATGGAAATCGTCTACGACGAGGCCTCGCTGCGCGACTACTTCCAGCGGGCGGTCCGCGTCTCCGAAGACCGGCCGGTGCTCATTGACCGCTTCCTCGAGGATGCCTTCGAGGCGGACGTGGACGCTTTGAGCGACGGCGAGACGGTGGTGATTGGCGGCGTCATGGAGCACATCGAGAACGCCGGCATTCACTCGGGCGACTCGGCCTGCGCCCTCCCGCCCATCCAGCTGCGGAAGGAGGACGCCGACCAGATGCGCGTCCACACCGTCGCGTTCGCCAAGGCGCTCGGCGTCGTGGGGCTGATCAACGTCCAGTACGCGGTGAAGGACGGCGTCGTTTACGTGCTCGAGGTCAACCCGCGCGCGTCGCGCACCATTCCGTTCGTCTCCAAGACCATCGGCGTGCCGCTGGCGTCGCTTGCCGCGCGCGTCATGCTCGGCGAGAAGCTCACGGACATCGGCTTCACCAGGGAGATCATCGCACCGTACGTGGCGGTGAAGGAGGCGGTCTTCCCGTTCACCAAGTTCCGCGAGTTCGATCCGATCCTCGGTCCCGAGATGCGCTCGACGGGCGAGGTGATGGGCATCGCCGACGCGTTCGGCACCGCCTTCGCGAAGGCGCAGATCTCCGCGGGCAACGGCCTGCCGCTGCAGGGGCAGGTGATGCTGACGGTCAACGATTACGACAAGCCGGCGGCCACGGTCATCGCGCGCCGGTTCCACGCCATGGGCTTCGGCCTCGTGGCCACGACCGGCACGGCGCGCTACCTGCGGGAGCACGGTGTGCCGTGCGAGCCGGTGAAGAAGGTCGCCGAGGGGCGCCCGAACGGCGTGGACCTCATGGTGAACCGCGAGGTCCAGCTGCTGGTCAACACGCCGCTGGGCAAGCGCTCGGCCAAGGACGACTACTCGCTGCGGCAGTCGGCCATCACGCACCGCGTGCCGTACACGACGACGCTGTCGGCGGCGAGCTCGGCCTGTGACGCAATCGAGTCACTGCTGACGCGCGAGAAGACGGTGCGCAGCGTGCAGGAGTGGCTGGCGGACATCGCGTGAGCTGGCTGCGCCGCGCGGCGTCGGCGCTGCTGCCAGGCGCCGTGGCGGAGCCCCTGCGGCGCCTGCTGCGGCGCCTTGCCGTTGCCCGGTTCCGGGCGTACGACGCGCGACACGTGTACGGCGGTCGGCCGCTGGTGGTCCATATTGCCGACCCGCTGGCTCGCGGTTGGTATGACCACGACTGGGACCTCGGCTCGGAAATCGCGTTGCTTCAGCGCGGGGGCCGGCTGCGGGCGGGCGCGCGGGTCTTCGACGTCGGGGCGCACCAGGGCGTCGTGGCGCTCATGCTGGCGGGGATCGTCGGTCCCGAGGGGAGGGTGGTGGCGGTGGAGGCGGTGGCGCACAACGCGCGGGTCGCGACCCGGAACGCCGCAGCCAACGGGTTCTCCCAGCTGGCGGTGGTGCATGCGGCCATCGGCGACGCGGACGGTTCGCTCTGGTTCGAGGACCGCTGGAACGGGGCCGTGAGTCGGCAGGAAGGCGTCGGCGTGCGGGTGGAGGCGCTGACCATCGATACGCTCGCGGCCAGGTTCGGCGTTCCCGACGTGCTGTTCGTCGACGTCGAGGGTTTCGAGTTGCACGCCCTGCGCGGCGCGGCGGGGACCCTGACGTCGCACCAGCCCGACCTGTACGTCGAAGCGCACGTCGGTGCCGGACTCGAGCGCTTTGGCAGCGTGGCCGACCTGCTGGCGCTCATTCCCGCGGGCTACGAGCTGTTCGTGGCCCCCGGCGAAGCGGGAGATTTCGTGGCGCTCGAGGCCGGACGCGCCCTGCTGTCTGATAGGTTCCGCCTTGTGGCATTCGCCCCGCGCACCAGCGAGATTAGGGTCCATGACTGAAGCCTGGGTACACCCCTCCGCGTTCGTCGACGACGGCGCGACCCTCGGCGCCGGCACCAAGGTGTGGCATTTCTGCCACGTCATGCCGGGCGCCGTCATCGGCGAGCGCTGCTCGCTGGGCCAGAACGTCGTCGTCATGAACGGCACGACGATCGGCAACAACGTGAAGATCCAGAACAACGTCTCGATCTACGAAGGCGTGGTGCTGGAGGACGACGTTTTCTGCGGCCCGTCCATGGTCTTCACCAACGTCATCAACCCGCGCAGCGCCGTCTCGCGCAAGCACGAGTACAGGCAGACGCTCGTGAAGCAGGGGGCGTCGATCGGTGCCAACGCCACGGTGCTCTGCGGCGTGACGCTCGGACGGTACTGCTTCGTCGGCGCCGGGGCGGTGGTCGCGCGCGACGTGCCCGACTACGCGCTCGTCACGGGCGTGCCGGCGCGGCGGACCGGCTGGATGTGCGAGTGCGGCGTGAAGCTGCGTGAGGAGATCATGCAGCTCGAGTGTCCAGCCTGCGGCAGGCAGTACTCGCACAAGGGCGAGAAGGTCGCACCGATCGCCGGAGGCGAGCTGTGAGCGCACGCGAGTTCAAGATTGCCCTCGTCGGCTGCGGCCGCATCGCGCGCAATCACTTCGAGACCATTGCCGAACTCGATGGGATGGCGCTGAGTGCCGTCTGCGACATCGTGGAGGAACGGGCGCGCGAAGCCGGCGAGCAGTGGGGCGTGCCGTGGTACACGTCCTACGACGAGATGCTCAGGAAGTCGGAGTGTGACGTCGTGGTCATCGCGACGCCCTCGGGCATGCATCCCGCGCACGGCATCAAGGCGGCGCAGGCCGGCAAGCATGTGATCTGCGAGAAGCCGATGGCGATTTCCCTCGCATCGGCCGACGCGCTCGTGCAGGCGTGCGACGATGCGGGCGTGCGGCTTTTCGTCGTCAAGCAGAACCGGCTGAATCCGGCCATCCAGCTCGTGCGACGCGCCATTGATCGCGGCCGGTTCGGGCGCATCTACATGGCCAACGCCACCGTGCGCTGGGCGCGCCCGCAGGAGTACTACGACCAGGCGCCGTGGCGCGGCACGTGGGAGTTCGACGGCGGCGCCTTCATGAACCAGGCGTCACACTACGTGGACCTCATTCAGTGGCTCGTCGGCCCGGTAGAGACCGTGATGGCGCGCACCGCCACGCTGGCCCGCCGCATTGAGGCCGAGGATTCCGGGGCGGCGATCCTCAAGTTCCGCAACGGCGCCATCGGCGTCATCGAAGTCACGATGCTCACGTATCCGCGGAACCTCGAGGGCTCCATTACGATCGTCGGCGAGGCCGGGACCGTGAAGATCGGCGGCACGGCGGTGAACAAGGTGGAGCACTGGCAGTTCGCGTCGTACGACGATGATGACAAGCTCATCGAAGCCGCGGCCACCAACCCGCCCAACGTCTACGGCTTCGGCCACGCCGGCTACTATCGCAACGTCCTGTCGGTGCTGCGCTACGAGGCGGCGCACGACACCGGCGGGCGGTCGGGGGGGAAGTCGCGGGGGCTGCTCCTGGGAATACAGGAGCGGGCGCAGCGGGGAAGGGAAAGGCAGCGGGCGCTCAGGGCGGGGGTGTGGGGGGGGCGGGGGGGGGGGGCGGCGGTTTGGTGCGGGGGGTACGAGTGGAGGGAGGGGGGACGGGCTAGGTTGCCGCGTCTCCCCTCTCTCGTTCCCCCACCCGTCCCCCCCGCACCAAACCGCCGCCCTCCGCCCTCCTCCCCGTTCCTTCGATGCCTCCCAAAAGTGAGGCTCGCGACGTAACTTTACCCGGCTACCCCAACTATAAAGGGGATCCCCAGATCCCCCCTTCCAATACCTGCCCATGTCCGTCCCTCTTCTCGACCTCCGCGCCCAGCACGCCACCATCCGCGACGAGATGGTCGCCTCGATCATGAAGGTGGTGGATGACCAGGCGTTCATCCTCGGCAAGCCCGTCGCCGACCTCGAGGCCGAGGTCGCCAAGCTGTCGAACTCCAAGTTCGCGGTCGGCTGCGCCAGCGGCACCGACGCCCTGCTGATCGCCTACCGGGCGGTGGGGGCGGGGGCGGGGAGCGAGATCGTCACGTCGCCCTTCACCTTCTTCGCCACGGCAGGCGCCATCCACAACGTCGGCGCCCGTCCGGTCTTCGTGGACATTGACCCGAAGACGTTCAACATCAATCCGGCGGCGGTAGGTGCGGCCATCACCTCGAAGACCAAGGCCGTCGTGCCGGTGGATCTCTTCGGGCAAGTGGCCGCAGTCGAGGAAGTCGCCAAGGTCGCCAAGGGGATCCCGGTCATCGAGGACGCCGCCCAGAGCATCGGGGCGCGTCGCAAGATTGACGGCACGTGGCGCATGGCGGGCGAAGCGGCGACCATCGGCACCTTCTCGTTCTTCCCGTCCAAGAACCTCGGTGGGTACGGCGACGGCGGCGCGGTGGTGACGCAGGACGAGGGGCTCTACAACGAGCTCATGCGCCTCCGCACCCACGGCAGCACGAAGACCTACATCCACGAGATCGTCGGCTACAACTCGCGCCTCGACGCCCTGCAGGCGGCGGCGCTGCTGGCCAAGCTTCCGCACCTGCCGGCCTGGAGCGCCAAGCGCCGCGCCAACGCCGCGTTCTACACCCAGGCCTTCGCCGATATCGCCGAGATCACTACACCGTACACCGAGCCGGTGAACGAGTCGATCTTCAACCAGTACACCATCCGCGTACCGCGCCGCGACGAGTTCAAGGCCCACCTCGCCTCGAAGGGCATCGGCCACTCGGTCTACTACCCGCTCCCCCTCCACCTGCAGCCCTGCTTTGCGTACCTCGGCTACAAGGAGGGGCAGTGCCCCGAGGCCGAGCGTGCCTCGGCCGAAGTGGTGTCTCTCCCGATCTACCCCGAACTCACGCCGGCGCAACTCGACGAAGTCGTGTCGGCCGTGCGCGGCTTCTTTGGCAAGTAACCCGGACTCCCCCCGCAGATGACCAGCATTCGCGATCGGTTGCAGCAGCGCATCGAGTCCCGCCAGGCGGTTTGCGCCGTGGTGGGCCTCGGCTACGTGGGACTCCCCCTCGTGATGGAGCTGTGCGAGGCCGGGTTTCACGTGATCGGCTACGACGTGCAGCCGCGCGTCGTGGACCTGCTCATGCGCGGCGAGTCGCACATCCAGGATGTGCCGGCGGCGCAGGTGGCGAAGCACGTGAAGGCCAGGCTGTTCACGGCCACGACGGAGGAGGCCCGGCTCGCCGAGGCGGACACGGTGTCGATCGCGGTGCCGACGCCGCTGGCGAAGACGAGGGACCCCGACATGACGTACGTGCTCGCCGCGGCTGACGCGATTGCACGCCAGTCGCATCCGGGCATGCTCGTCGTGCTCGAGAGCACCACGTATCCGGGGACGACGCGCGACCTGATGATGCCCCGCCTCGAGGCGCGCGGGCTGACCATCGGCGAGGACGCGTTCCTCGCCTTCTCGCCCGAGCGCGTCGATCCCGGCAACCCGGTCTGGAACACGAAGAACACGCCCAAGGTGGTCGGTGGCATCACCGCCGCCTGCACCGACATGGCGTCGCGCCTCTACTCGGCGTGCATTGACCGCACCGTCCCGGTGTCGTCGCCCGAGGCGGCTGAGCTGGTGAAGCTGCTCGAGAACACGTTCCGCTCGGTCAACATCGGCCTCGTCAACGAGATGGCCATCGTCTGCGACCGACTGGGCGTGGACGTGTGGGAAGTGATCGAGGCCGCGGCCACCAAGCCGTTCGGCTTCATGAAGTTCACGCCGGGCCCCGGCATCGGCGGCCACTGCATCCCGCTCGACCCGCACTACCTCGCGTGGAAGATGCGGACGCTGAACTACAAGACGCGCTTCATCGACCTCGCGTCCGAGATCAACAGCGCGATGCCAGCCTACGTGGTGGAAAAGGTGGCGCGCGCACTGAACGACGTGAAGAAGTCCGTGAACGGCTCGCGCGTGCTGGTGCTCGGTGTGGCGTACAAGAACGACATCGACGACATGCGCGAGAGCCCCGCCCTCGACGTCATCAAGCTGCTCGAGACGCAAGGGGCGCACGTCGAGTACCACGACCCGCATGTGCCGCGCTACCGGGAAGATGGCCACGAGGTTGTCGGCGTGCCCCTCACCGATGAGGTGCTGGTGGCCGCCGACGTGGTCGTGATCGTCACGAACCACAAGGCCGTGGACTACCAGCGCGTGGTGAACCTCGCGTCGCTCGTCGTGGACACGCGGCACGCCACGGCCACCCTGAAGCCCGGCAAGGCGCGCATCGTCTCGCTCACCCCCGACGCCCCGCGCCAGCACGCGACCGTCTAGTCTCCCGTCTCCCGTCTCCCGTCTCCCGTCTCCCGTCTCCCGTCTGCCCTTTATGAACATCACTGTGATCGGATCAGGCTATGTCGGTCTCGTCGCAGGCGCCTGTTTCGCCGAGACGGGATCCAGCGTCACGTGCGCCGACATCGACCAGGGCAAGATTGACGGGTTGAAGCGGAACGTCCTGCCCATCTACGAGCCCGGGCTCGACACCCTCGTCGAGCGCAACCAGGCGGCGGGGCGTCTGCAGTTCACCACCGACATCGGCGCGGCCGTCGCCTCGGCCGACGTGGTGTTCATTGCCGTCGGCACCCCGCCCGACGAGGACGGGTCCGCTGACCTCAAGCACGTGCTCGCCGTGGCCGACACGATCGGCAAGCACATGGCGCGCGAAACGGTGGTCGTCACCAAGTCCACGGTCCCGGTTGGTACGGCCGACAGGGTGCGCGCCGCCGTGGCCGTGCACGCCAAGTTCCCGTTCCACGTCTGCTCCAACCCCGAGTTCCTCAAGGAAGGCGCCGCCATTGACGACTTCCTCAAGCCCGACCGTGTCGTGCTGGGGGTCGAGAGCGACTTTGCGCGCTCGGTGATGGCCGAGTTGTATGCGCCGTTCGTCCGCACCGGCAAGCCGATCATCTTCATGGACATCCCGTCCGCCGAGATGACCAAGTACGCCGCCAACTCGATGCTGGCGACCCGCATCTCGTTCATGAACGAGATGGCAGGGCTGTGCGAGAAGGTGGGCGCCAACGTGGACCTCGTGCGCAAGGGCATCGGCAGCGACAGCCGCATCGGACCGGCCTTCCTGTTCCCCGGACCGGGGTACGGTGGTTCCTGCTTCCCCAAGGACGTGCAGGCGCTGCTGCGCACCGCGCACGGCGTGGGGGCGTCGCTCTCGGTGCTGGAGGCGGTGGAGGAGGCGAACGCGCGGCAGAAGACGGTCGTCGGCGCCAAGCTGGAGGGCGCGCTCGGCTCGCTCAAGGGGAAGCGCATTGCCGTCTGGGGACTGGCCTTCAAGGCCAACACCGACGACATGCGTGAATCGCCGGCACTCGTGCTGATCGAGCACGTGCTCGCCGCCGGCGGCACGGTCTGCGCGCACGATCCCGCCGCGATGCACGAAGCGAAGCGCCGCCTCGGCGACCGCATCGCGTACGCCGAGAGCAACTACGCGGCGCTCGACGGGGCGGACGCGCTGGTCGTGGTCACCGACTGGAACGAGTATCGCTTCCCCGACTTCGCGCGCATCAGGGCGGCGCTCACGACGCCGGTGCTCGTTGACGGGCGCAACCTGTACGACCCGGCGAAGATGGAGAAGTTCGGGTTCACCTACCGCTCCATCGGTCGGGAGCGCGCATGAGGGTCCTCATCACCGGCGCCGCGGGCTTTCTGGGCTCGCACCTGTGCGACCGCTTCCTGCGCGACGGGCATGAGGTCGTGGGGCTCGACAACTTCATCACCGGGCACCCGGACAACATCGCGCACCTGACCGGAAGCGATCGCTTCAGGTTCGTGCGCCACAACATCTCCGAGTTCACGTACGTGGCCGGTCCGCTCGACGGCGTGCTCCACTTCGCGTCGCCGGCGAGCCCCATCGATTACCTCGAGTTGCCCATCCAGACGCTGAAGGTGGGGTCGCTCGGCACGCACAACGCGCTGGGGATCGCCAAGGCCAAGGGGGCGCGGTTCTTCCTCGCCTCCACGAGCGAGGTGTACGGCGATCCGCTGGTGCACCCGCAGGTCGAGTCGTACTGGGGCAATGTGAACCCCATCGGCCCGCGCGGCGTGTACGACGAGGCCAAGCGCTTCGCCGAAGCGATCACGATGGCGTACCACCGCACGCACGGCGTGGACACGCGCATCGTCCGGATCTTCAACACCTACGGCCCGCGCATGCGCCCGCGCGACGGGCGCGTGGTGTCGAACTTCATCGTGCAGGCGCTCAACGGCGAGCCCATCACCATCTACGGCGACGGATCGCAGACGCGGTCCTTCTGCTACGTGGACGATGAGGTGGAGGGGTTGTACCAGCTCTTCCTCCGCGGCGATGCCAACCCGTGCAACATCGGCAACCCCGACGAGTACACCGTGAAACAGCTCGCCGAGATCGTCGTAGAGCTTACCGGGTCGAAGGCGCCCATCACCTTCGAGCCGCTGCCCGAGGACGATCCTAAGGTGCGCAAGCCCGACATCACCCGCGCCAAGGCCCTGCTGGGCTGGACGCCGACCGTGGACGTCCGCACCGGGGTCCAGCGCACCATCGACTACTTCCGTACGCTCACGGGGTCGCCGCGCATGGCCCCGCGCGGCCGCTGACCTGCTGAACCACCGCCCCCTTGCCGGGTATTTCTCTGTCGTGACCCATCGCTACCGCCTCCTCGTCCTCCTGCTCGTCGCATCCGCGGCGTGCCGGCCGGCGTTCAAGCTCCGGAACTACACGACCAACGAAGCGCTCTACAAGGCCTCGCTCGAGCGCTTTCAGAAGCGGAAGTGGTCGGACGCCGTGGCGGGCTTCGAGAAGCTGACGCTCGACCTGCCCGCGCGCGACACGCTGCTCCCGACGGCCCACTGGTACCTCGCCAGGGCGCACACCGGGCTCGCCGAGCACCTGCTGGCCGCGCAGGAGTACACGAAGCTCGCCGAGAACTTCGCCGACGACACGCTGGCCGACGACGCGCTCTTCCAGTCGGGGCGCAGCTACGCGCGCCTCTGGCGCCGCCCGTCGCTCGATCCGCAGTACGGCCAGCTCGCGCAGGTCCAGTACCGCCTGATGGTGACGCTGTACCCGGACTCCCCGCTGCGGAAGAACGCCGACGCGGAGCTGCTCCGTCTCGACGAGTGGTTCGCCACCAAGGATTACGACACGGGCGACGGCTACTATCGCCGCAGGGCGTACGATTCGGCGATCATCTACTTCCGTGACGTGGTCAAGAATTACCCCAACACCGACCGGGCGCGGCAGGCGATGATCAAGATGGTGCAGGCGTATCGCTCGCCGGTCATGAACTACCGCGAGGACGCCCGCGAGGTGTGCGCGACGCTGTACACCCTGTACCCGACGGATCCAGAGGTCCTGAAGGCGTGCGACGGCATGAAGCCGGCGGCCGATACGACGGTGGTGCCGGCCAAGCCGGCACCCTAGCCCGTGCGGATCGGCGTTTTCGGCGGGACATTCGACCCGCCGCACCTGGGGCACTGGCTCGCGGCGGTGGATGCCGTCGAGGCGCTGGCGCTGGACGAGGTGATCTGGGTGCCGGCGGCGCAGCAGCCGCTGAAAGCCGGCGTCGTGTCGGCCGACGCGGCGCATCGCCTCGCGATGACCCGGCTCATGGTGCAGGGCGACCAGCGGTTCAGGGTGGATGCGGTGGAACTGGAGCGGGGCGGACTGTCGTTCACCGTGGATACGCTCCGGGACTATCGGGAGCGATATCCCGACGCGGCACTGTTCCTGCTCTTAGGGAGTGACGCGGCGGCAAGCCTGCCGAAGTGGCGGGAGCCCGAGGGCATCCGGGCGTTGGCGGAAATCGCGGTGCTCACGCGGGGCGGGGAGGCGGTAGGGCTCCCCTCCGGCGTGCGGGCGGTGCCGACGCGTCGCGTGGACCTGTCGGCGACCGAGATTCGAGAGCGGGTGGCGGCGGGGCGCTCCATCCGCGGGTTCGTGCCGGACGCCGTGGCCGCGTACATCGCGGCGCACGGCCTGTACCAATAGAGGACACGGAATGTTCAACAAGGTGCTAAGCGCCGTCTTTGGTTCACGGCACGAACGGGAACTCAAGCGCATCAAGCCGATCCTCGCGGAGATCGCGGTGCACGGCGAGCGTCTGGCGTCCGTGAGCGAAGATGAGTTGCGCGCACAGACCCCGAAGTTCCGCGGCATCATCGCCGACCGCACGCAAGGCCTGTCGGCGCAGATCGCAGAGCTGAAGGAGCGCAAGCGCACGGCGGCCGAGGCCAGCGAGCGCGAGGCCATCGACAACCAGCTGATGGGCGCGGACGGGCGCGGCGGGCTGGAGGGCGCGTATCGCGCGGCCATCCGGGATGTGCTCGACGAGCTGCTCCCCGAGGCGTTTGCCACGGTGCGCGAGGCGGCGCGCCGCCTGGTTGGCACGAAGGTGATGGTGACGGGACGCGAGATGGACTGGAACATGGTGCACTACGACGTGCAGCTCATGGGCGGTATCCAGCTGCACCTCGGGAAGATCGCCGAGATGGCGACGGGCGAAGGCAAGACGCTGGTCGCCACGCTGCCGCTGTACCTGAACGCGCTGCCGGGGCGCGGGGCGCACCTGGTGACGGTGAACTCGTACCTCGCCCGCCGCGACTCGCAGTGGATGGGGCACGTCTTCACGTACCTCGGACTCACCGTCTCCTGCCTCGACGACACGGAGCCGGGCTCGGAGGAGCGCCGCGCCGCCTACGCCGCCGACATCACCTACGGCACCAACAACGAGTTCGGCTTCGACTACCTGCGCGACAACATGGTGGTCGCCACCGACCAGCGCGTGCAGCGGCCGCACGTCTACGCCATCGTGGACGAAGTGGACTCGGTGCTCATTGACGAGGCGCGCACGCCGCTCATCATCTCGGGCCCGGTGGGGAACGAGAGCGACGGCCAGTACGCCGAGTACAACGCGTCGGTGATGCGCCTCGTGCGCCGCCAGACGGAACTGGCCAACGACCTTGTCGCCCGCGGCGAGAAGGCGCTGGAGGACGGCGACACGCAGCTGGCCGGCCTCTGCTTCTACAAGGCGCAGCTAGGCAACCCGAAGAACAAGCGCCTGCTCAAGGCCCTGCAGGAGCAGGGCGTCAAGATGCTCGTGCAGAAGCAGGAGCTCGAGGTCATCGCCGACCGCAAGATCCCGTCGGCAAAGCAGCAGTTCCGCGACATCGAGGACGACCTGCTCTTCGTGCTCGACGAGCGCGGCCACACGGTGCACCTCACCGATCGCGGCGTGGACTTCCTGAGCCCGTCGGACCACGACCAGTTCGTGCTCCCCGACATCTCCTCGGAGATCCACCGCATCGAGCACAGCCACGAGATGTCCGGCGCCGAGAAGCTGGAGGCGCGCCGTGGCATCGAGGGCGAGTACGCCATCAAGAGCGAGAAGCTGAACATCATCCATCAGCTGCTGCGCGCGCACTCGCTGTACGAGAAGGACGTCAACTACGTCGTCGTGGACGGCCAGGTGCTCATCGTCGATGAGTTCACGGGCCGCACGATGCACGGGCGCCGCTGGAGCGAGGGGCTGCACCAGGCGGTGGAGGCCAAGGAAGGCGTGCAGGTGAAGGGCGAGACGCAGACGCTCGCCACGATCACCATCCAGAACTACTTCCGCATGTACGAGAAGCTGGCGGGCATGACCGGCACCGCCGAGACCGAGGAGACGGAGTTCTTCCAGATCTACCGGCTCGAGGTCGCGGTCATTCCCACCAACCAGCCCGTCATCCGCGACGACCGGCACGACCTCGTCTACAAGACGCGGCGCGAGAAGTACAACGCCATCGTCGAGGAGACCAAGCGGCTGCACGAGCTCGGCTTCCCCGTGCTCGTCGGCACGACGTCGGTGGAGGCGTCGGAGACGCTGTCGCGCCTCTTCACGCGCGCCGGCCTCAAGCAGCAGGTGCTGAACGCCAAGTACCACCAGCGCGAGGCCGAGATCGTCGCCATGGCGGGCCAGTACGGCGGCGTCACGATCGCGACCAACATGGCCGGCCGCGGCACCGACATCAAGCTGGGCGAGGGCGTGCTCGCGTCGAAGCCGTCGCGCATCAAGGATCCGGACGGCAACGACATCGACGTGATGGAATGCGGCGGCCTGCACATCATCGGGTCGGAGCGGCACGAGTCACGCCGCATCGACCGTCAGTTGCGCGGCCGCGCCGGCCGTCAGGGCGATCCGGGCGCGTCGCAGTTCTTCCTGTCGCTCGAGGACGACCTGATGCGCCTGTTCGGGTCGGACCGCATCGCGCGCCTGATGGACCGGCTGGGCGCGCAGGAGGGCGAGATGCTGACGCATCCGCTCATCACGCGCTCCATCGAGCAGGCCCAGAAACGCGTCGAGCTGCAGAACTTCCAGAGCCGCAAGCGCCTGCTGGATTACGACGACGTCATGAACCAGCAGCGCGAGGTGATCTACAACCTGCGCGCGTTCGCCCTCGAGGGCGGCGAGGAGCTGAAGGGCGAGGCCATCAAGATGGTGGAGGAGGCGGTCGGCCGCCGCATCGAGACGACGCTCGCGGCGTTCGACGACTCGCTCGAGTGGGACCTCGACCTCGTGCGGCAGGACCTCCTGATGCACTACCTGCTCACCGTGCCGTGCTTCGAGCCCGATGGCACCCGTCCGCGCACCATTGAGGACGCCCGCACCGAGGGCGGCGCGGCCGGCACGAAGGCGTTCTACGCCAAGCTCGAGCAGCTCGCCGACCACGGACCGCAGGTGCTCGCGCTCGTCATGCTCAACGTGCTGGACGAGAAGTGGAAGGACCACCTGTACGACCTCGACCAGCTCCGCAATTCCATCGGATATCGCGCCTGGGGGCAGAAGGACCCCCTGCTGGAGTACAAGCAGGAGGCCTACACGATGTTCGTGGACCTCATGACCGACATCCGGCACACCTTCACCGAGCGTTTCCTGCGCGTGCAGCTGATGTACGAGCAGCCCGCACCGGTCGCTCCGCCCGAGGTGAAGCGCCGCTTCAACGCGCTCGGCGTGGCCGAGGATGTGCCCGGGGATGGGGTGGTGGACATCGGGCCGAGCGACAATCCGGAGGAAGGGGAGGTCGTGAAGGCCGACCCGATGATCGTCGGTGCGGGGCGCGCGCGGTCGCTCAGCGGTGCGCTGGCGGCGCCCGCCGGCGGCACCGGGCTCCAGGACTGGTCCACCGTGGGGCGCAACGATCCGTGTCCCTGCGGGTCCGGCAAGAAGTTCAAGAAGTGCCACGGGGCGTCCATGTGACACGCCGCGGGGTGGGCGCACCAGCGGCCGCCGGCTGCCACTTGGTGCGCGCCCCATTGCGTAATGCTGCAGACGGGCCAAGACTTCGGGCAGACGCAGTACACCCCCATTCGCAGGCGGAGGGTTCATGCGATTTCTGAGCACCGTAGTGCTCCTGTCCGTCTGCGCCGCTGGCGCGGCGGCCCAGGGGCAGCCGCCGCTCGAGGCGACGCTGCGACGCGGCTCGCTCGAGCCGCTGTTCTACGTGGACCAACCCGCCTACGTCGCCGTGTTCGAGGTCATCCCCGGGCGGGGCGTGCAGCAGATCTTCCCGCGCTCCGCGCATCAGGCGTCCGAGCCGGTCGAACCGGGTGAGTACCTGCTCGGACGCCCGTTCCGTTCGCAGCTCGACAACTACGCATGGAGTGCGGCCAGGGAGTATGCCCGGCCGATGTACATGCTGGACAACCGCGGCCGCATCATCTCGTACTACTACACCACGGGATGGACTGGCTATGAGGGGGGATGGGGAGGGGAGGGCGTCGGCCCCACGCGGACACTGCTGCTCGTGGCGTCGCGGGCGCCGCTGCGCCTCGTCAGCTCGCCCGACGCGGCCCGCCAGTGGCTGCAGCACGTCGTCGGATTCCGCGCCATCACCAACACGATCGTCGCGCCCCAGTCGATGCTCACGGACATCGTCGCCGCAGTGATTCCGACGGGCACCAACATGGACGACATCGTCGTGGATGTGCTCGAGGTCCAGGACGATCTCAACTACGGGTCGAGCCGCTGGATCGGCCAGAGCATCACGTTTGCGTGCCCGGGCGGCTACTACAGGATCCCAGCGCAGTTCTTCTTCGCGCATGGCACGTTCTACTGCCCCATGGCCCGGCCGTACGCGGATACGCCCGGAGGGACGCCGATGGCGCCGGCCCCCGTAGACACCGTGACGCGCGAAGGCGTGCAGCTCCCGGGCCGGAAGGTCCCGCCGAAGTATCACGTGGACGAGGATGCCGTCCAGTTGCGCGGTGGCGTTCGCACCACGTCTCCGTTGATGCTGCCGACGCCAGGGGACGAAGGCTATCGGCCGTACCGCCGCGGCGGCATCGCAGCCGAGGAGGGCTTCCGCTCGTACGGACGCGGCGTCGGTACCACCGAGGCGCCGCGTGCGGTCCTCACGGTCGGCGCGCCGGTAATCCCGGAGGGAGTGCAGTCCGCGCGCCTGATCCCGTCCACGGGGGCGTGGGTCCCGCCAATCTCAGGGGCGCCGCCGAGCGAGTACGGCTACGGCGCCGGCCGGTTTACACCGTCGGGCACCTATGGCGGTTACGGCAGCTCGGCGGGCGGCTCGACCAATCGCTCTGGCGACGTGTCGCGCTCCACGGCGACCACGTCATCGTCTTCTTCGAGCTCGTCCGCGGGCACGGCCGCCACATCCTCGGCGCCCAGCCAGACGGCGTCACAGGCGCAGGCCGAGCGGAGCGCCGCCTCGCGTGCTGAGGTCAGCGCCACGCGCGCGGCGGGTGGCAAGCCAAACCCTAATCCGTAGACGAGCGCGGTGACGGAGCGCGGCCCGGAGCGCAACATCGCGCACCGGGCCGTTTGCTTTTGGTGACGGTCCGACGTGCGAGGCCGCTACCCTGCGGCATGACCATCGTCTCCGTGGCCCCGCAGGGGCTCTCGCCCACCGATCGACCGCGGGAGCGGCTGCGCGCCCTGGGCGCGCGCGCCCTCTCGGCGCCCGAACTGCTCGCGCTGGTCATCGGCGCCGGGACGCGCGGCCGACCGGCGCTCACCCTCGCGCACGACGTGTTGAGTCGCGCCGACGGATCGCTCCGTCGACTTGGCGATCGGCCAGTCGCTGCGCTCGCCGCGGTGCCCGGGCTCGGCGCGACGCGCGCCGTGGCCATCCATGCCGCGCTCGAACTCGGCCGGCGGCTTGCGGGGGAGGCAACGGGTGAAGCGCTGCCGCTGCGCGCGCCGCGCGATGTCTGGCGCGCCTTTGCGCCGACGCTCGAGGACCTGCCGGTGGAGGAGTTCCACGTCGCGATTCTCGACGCGCAGCACCGGCTGGAGCGCGATGTGTGCGTGACGCGCGGCATCCTGAACTCCTCGCTGGTCCATCCGCGCGAGGTCTTTCGCGAGGCCATTGCCGAGCGCGCCGCGGCCATCATTCTCGTGCACAACCATCCGAGCGGTGACCCGACGCCGAGCGCCGATGACCGTGCGGTGACCGAGCAGCTGGTGGCGGCGGGGCGCCTGCTTGATATCCCGGTGCATGATCACGTGATCATCGGGCGGGGTCGCTATGTATCGTTTGCGGAGACAGGCATACTCTAGGTGCAGGGTGCGGGGAACAGGGTGTGGTGCGGGGTGCGGGGGAGGGCGCGCCACTGGCGTCAATTCTCCGCCCCTTGACTCTCCGCCGCCGGTCTTCAGTTTCAGGAGAGAGTCAAGCCAACGGGGTCCCGCCGCACTCGCGGTGGACCCCGTTGTTGTCTCGTGCTTCAGGAATCACACGCGGCAAATCGCCAATCGCAATCCGAAGTCGAAATCCGCAATCGCAATCCTAGATCCATATCACAAATCGTAGCGTGATCACTCCTGTCCTCACCGACATCATCCCGAAGTGGGAGCTCAGCGTCGACGCCCACCCGGAGCGCCTCGACGCCGACCTGGTGTCGCGCGCCTATCGGTTCAGCGAGAAGGCGCACGCGGGCCAGACGCGGCGGAACGGGGACCCGTACGTCACGCACTGCGTCGAGGTCGCCAAGATCCTCGCCGAGCTCCAGCTCGACACGGTGACGGTGGCGAGCGCGCTCGTCCACGACGTCATCGAGGACACCGACGTCACCCGCGAGGACGTCGAGCGCGAGTTTGGCCGCGAGGTCGCCCAGATCGTCGACGGCGTCACGAAGATCGGCCACCTGCCGGCCAGCTCGCGTGAGGAGCGGCAGGTCGAGAACTACCGCAAGCTGCTGCTCTCCATCGCCAAGGACGCGCGCGTCATCCTCATCAAGCTCGCTGACCGCCTGCACAACATGCGGACGCTCGAGCACCTCCCCGAGGACAAGCGCCGCCGCATCGCGCTCGAGACGCGCGACCTGTACGCCCCGCTCGCGCACCGCTTCGGCCTCGCCGCGATGAAGGCCGAGCTCGAGGACCTCGCCTTCCGCTACCTCGAGCCCGAGGAGTACCGCACCCTCGCCCGCCTCGTGCAGCAGAAGCGCGCCGACCGCGAGGCGCTGATCCAGGAGATGGTCGGCCCCCTCACGCGCCGCCTGCAGGAGAGCGGCGTGATCGTGCACGAAGTGAGCGGGCGCCCGAAGCACCTGTGGTCCATCCACAAGAAGATGATGAAGGGCGACAAGTCGTACGACGACGTCTATGACCTGTACGCCATCCGCGTCCTCGTGGAGAATGTGCCGGAGTGCTACCACGCGCTCGGCGTCATCCACGGCGCCTGGTCGCCGCTGCAGGAGCGCATCAAGGACTACATCGCCCAGCCGAAGTCCAACGGCTACCAGTCGCTGCACACGACGGTCTTCGGTCCCAACGGCACGCTGTTCGAGATCCAGATCCGCACGCTCGAGATGCACCGCACGGCCGACTACGGCATCGCGGCGCACTGGCGCTACAAGGAGGGCGACCGCCAGCGCGGTGACGAACTCGACCGCGCGCTCCACTGGTTCCGGCAGGTCCTCGAGCTCCAGCTCGACGCCGAGACGCCCGACCAGTTTCTCGAGTTCCTGAAGCTCGACCTGTACCAGGACGAGATCTTCGTCTTCACGCCGAAGGGCGACGTGATCCAGCTCCCGAAGGGGGCGACGCCCATCGACTTCGCGTTCGCGGTGCACACGGAGCTGGGCCTGCACGTGCACGGGGCCAAGGTCAACGGGCGCATCGTCCCGCTCTCGCGCGAACTGCGCAACTCGGAGACGGTGGAGATCTCGCGCTCGCCGCTGGCGCGTCCGAGCCGCGACTGGCTGGCGCACGTCCGCACCGGCCGCGCGCGCCACAAGATCCGGCAGTGGCTGCGCGTCGAGGAGCACAAGGCGTCGCGGCAGATCGGCCGCGAGATCCTCGATCGCGAGCTGCGTCGCCGCAAGATGACGAAGTTGACGGACGACGACCTGGCGCGGGCCGCCGAGGCGCTCAAGCTCGCGGACGCCGACCACGTGCTCGCGTCCATCGCGCAGGGCGACATCACCATCACCCACGTCCTCAAGGCGCTCTACCCCGACGTGGACGAGAACGCCGAGCCGCAGCAGCTCAAGGCGAGCCCGCTCGAGCGCCTCCTCGACCGGATGAAGCGGTCGGACACGTCGCGCGGCATTCGCGTGCAGGGCGCCGACGGCCTGATGGTGCGCTATGCGCAGTGCTGCCAGCCGGTGCCCGGCGACAAGGTGGTCGGCTACGTGACGCGCGGGCGCGGCGTCAGCATCCACCGCGCCGACTGCCCCAACCTGCTCTTCCTGGTGCACGAGCCGGAACGGCGGCTGGAGATCGACTGGAAGGAGAGTGAAGGGGAGCGCTTCGTCATCCGCCTGCACATCGAGGGGAACGATCGCCGCGGCCTTTACGCCGACCTCGCCGCCGCCGTCAGCGGCACTGGCACCGACATCAAGACCCTCGAGCTGAAGTCCACCGACGGCCGCGTCACCGGCGCCGCGCTCGTCGAGGTGGAAAACCTCGCGCACCTCGACAAGATCATCCGCGCGGCACGACGGGTGAAGGGAGTGACGGAAGTGTCGCGGCGGGAGCGGCTGACGGCTGATGGATGATCGGCTGACGATTGAGGAGTTGGACCGAGGATTGCGATGGAGGATCACGATTGGTGCTTTCGATTGCGATTGAGCCGGGCCCGGCGAGACGAAATCCTCCAGCACCCTCAGCGGTCAGTCGTTATCGTTATTCTCAATCGCAATCCCAATCGAAATCCTAGGTCCAAATCCTCAATCTCCTCTTCTGTCCCCCATGATCCTCGCCCTCCACAACACCCTCCGCTGGCTCATCCTCCTCTTCGCGGTCGTCGCACTCCTGCGCGCACTGAAGGGACTCAACGGCGGCGTGGACTACGCCACCGGCGCCAGGCGAGCAGTCTCGATCTTCATGATGTCCCTGCACCTCCAGCTCCTCCTCGGCATCGTGCTGTTCGGCGTCAGCCCACTCGCGCGCAGCGCGATGACCGATATGGGCGCGACGATGAAGGATGCGGGTCTGCGCTCGATCGTCGTCGAGCATCCGACGCTGATGCTCCTCGCGGTCATCGCGGCCACGCTCACGAGCGTCATCGCCCGCCGCGGTCCCGACGACACCGTACGCCACCGGCGCGCCGCCATTGGCGTCGCGCTCACGCTCGGCCTGCTGCTCGCCGGCATTCCCTGGCAGCGACCGCTGATTCCGCATTTCTGAGTGCGGCGGGGGGTGCGACCTGGGTCGCACCCCCCGGTTGCGTGAGCGGGTGCCGGGTGGGGGGCGCTGTGCCCGCCCCGGTGCAGCGCTGGGCCCACCGGACGGGCCGTCGGACGGTCCTACCGAACAAACGCCGAATCGCTATATTTAAGGGATGTCCTCCGTGTCCTTCGACCTGCAGGCGCCCTTCGAGCCGGCCGGCGACCAGCCCAAGGCGATCGCCGAGCTGACCGCCGGCATCGCGCGCGGCGACCGTTTCCAGACGCTGCTCGGCGTCACGGGGTCGGGGAAGACGATGACCATCGCCAACGTCATCCGGAACGTCGGCAAGCCGACCCTCGTCCTCTCGCACAACAAGACGCTCGCCGCGCAGCTCTACGGCGAGATCAAGTCGTTCTTCCCGAACAACGCCGTCGAGTACTTCATCTCGTACTACGACTATTACCAGCCCGAGGCGTACGTCCCGACGAGCGACACGTACATCGAGAAGGACGCGTCGATCAACGAGGACATCGACCGGCTGCGCCTGCGCGCCACGTCGTCCCTGATGGAGCGCGAGGACGTGATCATCGTCGCCACCGTCTCGGCGATCTACGGCCTCGGCGATCCCGTGCAGTACCGCGAGCAGATGGTGCATCTCAAGACCGGGCAGACCATCCCGCGCGACGAGATCCTCCGCGGCCTCGTGAAGATCCAGTACGGCCGCAACGACGTCGCCTTCGAGCGCGGCACCTTCCGCGTGCGCGGCGACACGGTGGAGATCTTCCCGGCGTACGAGGAGCAGGCGGTGCGCGTCGAGATGTGGGGCGACGAGATCGAGCGCATCTCGAAGATCAACCCGATGACCGGCGAGACCGTCACGCCGCTCACCCGCGCGGCGATCTATCCGGCCAAGCACTTCGTGACGTCGCGCGCCACGCTTGAGCGCGCCATCCGGCTCATCCAGGAGGAGCTGCGCGAGCGCCTCGCGGCGCTGAAGGAGGCCGGGAAGCTGCTCGAGGCGCAGCGTCTCGAGTCGCGCACGAACTTCGACATCGAGATGCTCCTTGAGGTCGGCACCTGCGCCGGCATCGAGAACTACTCGCGCCACATCTCGGGGCGCGGCGCCGGCGAGCGCCCCGCCGTCCTCTTCGACTACTTCCCGGAGGATTTCCTCGTCGTCGTGGACGAGTCGCACGTGACGCTGCCGCAGATCGGCGGGATGTTCAACGGCGACAAGTCGCGCAAGACGACGCTCGTCGAGTACGGTTTCCGCCTCCCGAGCGCGCTCGACAATCGCCCGCTGATGTTCGACGAGTTCCTGACCCTGACGCCGCGCGCCATCTTCGTCTCCGCCACGCCCGCCGACCTCGAACTGCAGCTCTCGCAGGGCGTCGTCGTCGAGCAGATCATCCGCCCGACCGGGCTCGTGGACCCCATCCTCGAGATCCGCCCTGTGCGCGGCCAGGTGGACGACCTCCTCGGCGAGATCCGCATCCGCGAGCGGAAGGGCGAGCGCGTGCTCGTCACGACGCTGACCAAGCGGATGGCCGAGGACCTCACCGATTATTTCCAGCAGATGGGCGTGCGCGTGCGGTACATGCACGCCGACATCGACGCCATCGAGCGCATGGAGATCGTGCGCGGCCTGCGCCTCGGGGAGTTCGACGTGCTGATCGGCATCAACCTCCTGCGCGAGGGGCTCGACTTGCCGGAAGTGTCGCTCGTCGCCATCCTCGACGCCGACCAGGAGGGGTTCCTGCGGTCGGACCGGTCGCTCATCCAGACGGTAGGACGCGCGGCGCGCCACGTCGAGGGGCGCGCCATCCTGTACGCGGACCGCATCACGGGCTCCATGCAGCGCGCGATCGACGAGACGAACCGCCGCCGCGCGGTGCAGGAGGCGCACAACCGTGAGCACGGCATCGTGCCGCGCGGCGTGACGAAGAGCACGGAGCAGATCCGCGTGCTGACGCGCGTCGCCGACGCGCGCGAGGAGCGCGAGGGGCGCGAGCGCGAGCGGGCCGGCACCAGGCAGCAGCGCAAGGTGGCCGAGGCGGCCGCGCACTACGGCGTCGAGGACCTGCCGAAGCTGGTCGTCCAGCTCGAGGAGGAGATGAAGGAGGCGGCGAAGGCGCTGGACTTCGAGACGGCCGCGCGCCTGCGCGACGAGCTGTTCGAGATCAAGGCGGCGATGGGCGAGCGCAGCAGCACGCGGCGCGCCGCGCCGTGGCGTGGAGGGCGCTAGCGTGACGTCGAAGGTCGACCCGATGAGCACCAGCGGCGAGTGCGTGATGACGCTCGACGAGCTCAACGAATTCGGGGTCTCGCTCGGGCGCGCGCTCGTCGGGTGGGTGCCGAAGGTCGTCACGATGAGCGGAGACCTCGGGACGGGCAAGACCACGCTGACGCGCGCCATCGCGCGCGGCTTCGGCGTCGAGGAGCCGGTCACCAGCCCTACCTTCGCGCTCGTGCACGAGTACCTGGCACGCCATGGACGCCGGCTCTTCCACCTCGACCTGTACCGCATCAAGGCGACGCACGAGCTGGCCAACATCGGCTGGGAGTCGCTGCTCGAGGCGCAGGCGCTCGTCATCATCGAGTGGCCCGACTGCGCCGGCGATCTCATCCCTGCCAATGCGCTGGCGATCACGCTCGCGTATGTCGAGGGCGACGAGTCGCGGCGGCTGGTGACGTGGTGAGCGCGCCACCCTCCACGCGCAGCACGGCGCCGGGGCTGACCCTCGCGCTCGACGCCTCCACGTACGTGGGGACGGTGGCGGTGCTGCGCGACGGCGTCGTCGTCGCCGCGCGCGAGGCGCTGATGCGCGGCGAGCACGAGGAGCGGCTGATGCCCGCGGTGCTCGCGGCGCTGGCCGACGCACGGGCGGTGCCGCGCGACGTTGCGCGCGTCGTCTGCGGGGCGGGGCCGGGGAGCTTCACCTCGCTGCGCATCGCGGCGGGGATCGCCAAGGGCGTCGCCCACGGCGCCAACGTGCCGCTACATGCCGTCTCGTCGCTCGCGCTCGTGGTCGCCGCTGCCGCGCCCGCCTTCCCGCCGGGCCGCTTCGTCGCCGCCCTCGACGCGATGCGCGGCGAGCGTTACGCGCAGGACGTCGTGGTGCATCCCGACGGACGGATCGTCGCCGACGGCCCGGCGGCGATCGCCACGCTCGAGCAACTTGCCGCCGCCGGTGCGCGGGTCGTCGGACCGCTCGATCCCGGCGCGCATGCACCGCATGCGCGCGGCGTGGCCGCCATGCTCGACGCCTGCCTCGCCGAGGGCCCCGTGGATCTCGACACGTGGGAGCCGTCGTACGGCCGGCTGGCCGAGGCGCAGGTGCGATGGGAGGCGGCGCACGGGCGGCCGCTGGCGAGCGGCTAGTGCCCATCGTCCGTCCGGCCGCCGAGGCCGACCTCGCGGCGATCGCCGCCATCGAAAGTGTCTCGTTCAGCGACCCGTGGTCGCTGAAGAGCTTTCGCGACTCGCTGGCGCATGGATTCGTGCGCATGTGCGTCGTGGAGGACGACACCGGCATCGCCGGCTACTCCGTGGTCTGGGTGTCGGGCGAGGAATGCGAGCTCGCGAACCTCGCGGTGGACCCGGCGCGCCGCCGCGCCGGCCTCGGCGCGCTTCTCCTCGACACGTTGCTCGAGCGGGCGCGCGAGGAGGCGCTGTTCGTGATCTTCCTCGAAGTGCGTGCGTCGAACACGGCCGCGCAGACGCTGTACGCCAGCCGAGGGTTCCACGAGGTCGGGCGGCGACCGCAGTACTACAAGAACCCCGCCGAGGATGCGCTTATCCTGCGGCGGGATTTGCGGGCGAACTGAAATGCGCCGCGCCGGACCGCGGGCGTTTGGTTGTGTCATTCCGGGCAGGTATCTTTACCGTCAACGACGACGTACGGACTTCATACGACAGGAGGAGTTGTGAGCCGCAGCTTGAACAAGGTGATGCTGATCGGGAACCTCGGGGCCGACCCGGAGATCCGCACGACGTCGAACGGGAGCAAGGTGGCGCAGTTCTCGCTGGCGACCAGCCGGTCGTGGGGCGGGCAGGGCGGGGGCGAGAAGCAGGAGAAGACCGAATGGCACAAGTGCGTGGCCTGGAACTCGAAGGGGCCCGGCACGGGGCTGGCCGACATCATCGAGCGCTACTGCAAGAAGGGCGAGAAGATCTACGTCGAGGGGCGCATCGAGTACCGGCAGTACCAGGACAAGGAGAACCAGACCAAGTACGTGACCGAGATCAACGTCCGCGAGATCATGCTGCTGGGCGGCAAGGGCGGCGGTGACTTCGACGGCGGCTCCGCGCCGCGCGCGCGCTCTGCGCCGGCGAAGGGCGGTGCGGCGGCGGCCCCGTCGGGCGACTTCGAGGAGTTCCCGGGCGGGCTCGAGGCGGACGACGACTTGCCGTTCTGAGTCTCGTTAAGCCGTGGGTCCGTGTTCTTCACCACAGAGACACGGAGGAGCACGGAGGGCCACGGAGGGCGACAACGGCCACCGCTTGGAGGGACTGCGAGCGCCACGCGGATACCGCGTGGCGCATCGTTGTTAACTCAAGCCGCTGCAGTCCGCTGTGGCCCTCTGTGCCCCTCCGTGTCTCAGTGATGAGAAGAACGTCAGTTCCACGGCACTTCCACGGCCGTTCTACCCACGCGACGCAATCGGTTGTATCCTAGCATCAGATAACCTCCGGAGCCCCCTGATGAAGTTCCTCGCCTGTACGGCGTTGCTGCTGGCCATGGCCTGCTCGTCCAAGGACTCGAGCACGGCGCCCACCACCGTGAACACGACGACCGTGACCCTCGGGCCGGCGGTCGCGACGGACACCTACCGGCCCAGCGGGATCCCGGCGACGTGGACCGGCTTCTGCCCGGTGGCCAGCCCGAGCACGGTGACCCTGACCGCAGGCAATGCCTATCAGGTCATCAACCAGTCGGGACGGTCGGTCGACCTCATCACGCTCCCGAATCGCTCCGCCATCGAGACCATCGCCGCCGGCGCCACCGGGGCGAAGCACGTGGAGTACGGCGCGGTCAGCCAGTCGAGCTTCACCTTCACGGTGACCGTGAACGGCTGCACCGACACGCAGTCAGGGCAGGGGCTCTTCAACGTGACGGTGAACAGCAAGTAACCCACGGCGCTGTCGCTCGTCCAATTATCAGTTGGCATCCGTCCCCGCCTTGAGGGTAGGGGCGGGTTCTACCATGCTTTACCACGACTTCACCGTCGACCGGACCCGTCCATGGCCCGCATTCGCGCTACGCTGCTCGCCTCCGCCCTTCTCGGCACTGCCCTCACCCTGCAGGCGCAGGTGCCCGCCCAGCAGCCCGCCCAACCGGCGGCCACGCCGGCCACGCACACGGTCGCGCGCGGCGAGACGCTCTGGAGCCTCGCCAAGCAGTACTTGGGCGATGCCTACCTCTGGCCCGAGATCTACCGCCTGAACACTGCCGTGATCGAGGATCCGCACTGGATCTATCCGGGTGAGGTGCTGAAGCTCCCGGGCGGCGTCGCCGCAGCGCCGACCGCCGCGGCGCCGGCCGCCGACGCGGCGCCGGCCGCGCCGTACGATCCGAGCGCCTCGACGGTCTTCGACCCCCGGCGGTCGCAGCCGCCGCGCCGGACGCGCCAGTCGGCGGAACTCCTGAAGTCGCGCCTCGCGGTGCGCCAAGGGGAGTACCTCGCGGCGCCGTTCGTGTGGAACGTCGGCGGTCCGGTGGGCGCGGGCCGCGTGCTCAAGACCGCGGCCTCGCAGGTGGTCGTGCCAACGCTTGAACAGCGCATCTACCAGTCCCAGGAGGCCATCTACATCCGGCTGCCGCTGGGCGCGTCGCGCGTGAACGGCGAACGCTTCATGACCTACGAACTCGGCCCCGTCCTCGAGGGACAGGGGCAGGTGGTCATCCCGACGGGCATAATCGAGTTGCAGGCGGACCCCGCCGCCGGCGATGGGCGCGCCGTCATCAATCAACGCTTCCGGCAGGTCTTCGAAGGCCAGGGTGTCATCGCGATCGACTCGTTGATGCCACGGCTCGACCAGCACCCGTCGTCGGTGGAGTTCGGGGCCGCAACGAAGCTCTCGTGGGTGCTCGACACGCCGGTGCTCGTTCAGCTCGGCCAGTACGTGATCCTCACGCTCACGAGCAACGACGGGGTCGTTCCCGGCGACCAGGTGACGCTCCTGGCCGAGATGGGTGCGGGCGAACGGGGTGAGCAGCACGCGCCGGAAGCTGCGGCCGTGGTGCAGGTCCTCCGCGTGACCCCGCAGGGCGCCTCGGCGATCGTGCTGAACCGTTCGCAGGCCGCGATCACCACCGGAATGAGCGGACACGTCACCGCCAAGATGCCCTGAATCGGGGCATCGCCGCCCTCTGCGGATTAGCTTTCACGCATGACAAAACGCGCGCTCGTCACCGGCGGCGCGGGGTTCATCGGCTCGCATGTTGCCGACGCCCTGCTCGACCGGGGATTTCAGGTGGTGGTCCTCGATGATCTCTCCACGGGCCGGCGCGAAAACGTGCCGGCCGACGCCGAGTTTTCGCAGTGCGACGTGCGGAGCGCGGACGCCGCGCGTGTGGTGCGAGAGGGCGGCTTTGACGTCGTCCTGCACCAGGCCGCGCAGATCGACGTGCGGAAGAGCGTCACCGACCCGGTGCACGATGCGTCCATCAACATCCTTGGCGCGCTGAACCTGCTGGAGGCCGTGCGGACAGCGGTCAAGCGGCCGCGATTCATCTTCGCGTCGACTGGTGGCGCGATCTACGGCGACTTCGTCACGCCGCCGAATTTCGAGGACTACGCCAAGGACCCCGACTCACCCTATGGCATCGCCAAGTTGGCCGTGGAGCATTACCTGGCGTACTACGGACGAGTGCACGGTGTCGAAGGCGCGGTGCTGCGGTACGCCAACGTCTACGGCCCGCGGCAGGACCCGCATGGCGAGGCGGGCGTCGTCGCGATCTTCTGCAACCGCCTGCTCGACGGGAAGCCGTTGACGGTGTTCGGTGACGGCACGCAGACCCGCGACTACGTGCACGTGAAGGACGTGGCCGCCGCCAACGCGGCCGCCGCGACGGCGACGCTTCCCGCGGCCGGCAAGCTCGACGTGCGGGCCATGAACATCGGCACCGGTGTGGAAACGGACGTGCTGACGCTCGCCGAGACACTGCGCGCCGTCAGCGGTCGCGACGCCGAGATCGAGTTCGCACCGGCCCGCCCCGGGGAACAGCTGCGCTCCGCGGTCAGTATCGGAAAGGTGCAGAAGCTCCTCGGCTGGAAGCCCGAGCGGTCGCTGGAAGCGGGGTTGAAGGAGACGTTTGACTATTTCGCCGCCAAGCGGGGCTAAGCGACGAACCAACCATCGCCAATCGCAATCCGAATTCCAAATCCTCAATCAGCCGTCATGAACGAAGCCATCCCCACCACCCCGCTCGAGCTCATCACCAACTCCGTCCTCGCCACGAAGGTCGTGTTGGCGATCCTGCTCGTGCTGTCGCTGTACAGCTGGGGCATCATGCTGGCGAAGTGGCTCGAGTTCCGGCGGACGAGCCGCGCGTCGCTGGCCTTCATGCGTGAGTTCGCGCGGGCCACACGGCTCGAGCAGGCCGTGGCAATGGCGCGCAAGGCGCCGCCGTCGCCGTTCAACCGCGTCTTTGCCCGCGCCATCAACTTCCTGCAGGACACGGTCGTGAAGGACGGCGAGGGCAATGCACGGCCCATCCGCGAGTCGCAGGTGGAAGCGATGCGCCTCCTGCTCGACGCCGAGGTGACGGCGGAGCGCGATGCCCTCGGGCGCTTCATTCCGTCGCTCGCGGTGATCGGGTCGGCGAGTCCGCTCATCGGCCTGCTCGGCACGGTGCTCGGCATCATCCACGCCTTCCTCGGCGTCGCCATCAAGGGGTCGGGCAATCTGGGTGCGGTGGCACCCGGTGTCGCCGAGGCGCTCATCGCCACGGCGGCGGCGCTGGCCGTCGCGATTCCGGCCACGTTTGCCTACAACATCTTTGCCGCGCGGCTCAACCGCTTCGACGGCGAGCTCGAGGGATTCGGCTCTGAAGTCATCGCGCTGATGGCGCGCGAGGGACGCGTCTAGGTGCGCCGCCGCACGCACGGGGAACGCACGCCGCTGAACGCCGACATCAATGTCGTGTCGCTGATCGACGTCATCCTGCTGCTCCTCGTCATCTTCATGATCACCGCGCCGCTGATGCAGGGCGGGGTGGACGTCTTGCTCCCCAAGACCGAGTCGCGCGCCCTCGCGCCGAAGGGCGGTCTCGTGGTGAGCATCACGGCCAATGGCCGTGTGTACGCGGACGAAACGTCGATGTCGCTGGCCGAGTTCAAGGCGTCGTTCAAGATGCTGTCGTCGCGGGCCGGGCGAGAGGGCGTGTATGTGCGCGCCGACCAAGGGGCGCCCTACGGGATCGTCGCCCAGGTGCTCGCGACCATCCAGGCGGCCGGCATCGTCAACGTCGGCCTCGTCACTGCGCCGGAGACCGTGCAGCCGTGATCCGGGCCGAGGCGCGCCAGACGGGGATCGCCGCGCCGCTGGTTGCCTCGGCCATCCTGCACGTGTTGCTTGCCGCCGCCGTCGTGCTCGCGTCGCGCACCGGCGGCAACGTCACGCTGCCGCCAATGTACAAGGTGGAACTCATCGCGGCGCCGCCGGGACCGCCCGCCATCGGCACCGTGACGGATGCGCCGACGCCGGACGCCGCCAAGGCCGCCACGCCGCCGAAGCCGACGCCGAATGCCGTCCCGATCAAGAAGCCGGCCGCAAAGAGCGCAAAGGCGCCGACCAAGGCGACGCCGGTGCCGGCGACCAAGGCCGGTGCGAACGCGCCGCGAGCGGGCGGGGGCGCGGTCGGAGGGGCAGGGGCGGACGTCGCGAATATCCGCACGGAGGGGATCGACTTCCCGTTTCCGGGGTACCTGCAGAACATCGTCCGTCAGGTCCGCCTGAACTTCGCCCCGTCGGACAAGTCGCTGCGGACGGCGGAGGTCTTCTTCTTCATCCGGCGCGACGGATCCATGGCCGGGTTCCGCTTTCTGCAGCGCAGCGGGTCGTACTCGTTCGACCTGGAGTGCGAAGGGGCCGTAGAGGCCGCGGCCGCCACGAAGTCGTGGGGTCCGCTCCCGGCGCAGTTCATGGACGACGTGCTACCTGTCATCTTTCGCTTCGACCCGAAGACCCTTCGTTGACGCCCTTGAGACCAAGCCGCCCACACCACGTCCCGTTGTCCCGCCTCCTGCTCGTGGCAGGCGCCCTGTGCCTGTGCCCGCCCCTCGCGGTCGCCCAGGATACGATTCCCACGGGCGTGCGCGTCGGCCTGACCTACGATCCCAGCACGCGCCCCGGCGTCTTCGTGACGGCAGTGGCGGGCGAGCAGGGCGACTCGGTGCGGGCGATTCTCGCGCGCGACCTCGATTTCGGGGACCGGTTGACGGTCATCAGCGCCGACGCCGGACCGCCGCCCAGCGGCCGCTTCAACTACGAGCTGTACTCGAAACTCGGCGCCTCGGCCATCGTCCAGGCCTCGGTGACGCGGCAGGGGTCGCTGCACCTGGCCGTGCACGACGTCGCCGCCAAGCGCGTGCTCAACGTGGCGGACTTCGCATTCAACGGCGCGGCGCCGCTCTCGGCGGCGTGGCGCCTGGCGGTGCACCGCGCGAGCGATGAGGTGGAGCGCTGGATCACCTCGGTCCGGGGCATCGCGGCTACCCGCATTGCGTTCGTGCGCGACCAGCGGCTCTGGTTCGTGGATTCCGACGGCGCCAGCCTGACGCCGGTCGGCGTTGGCGGTATCGCGCTGTCGCCGGCCTGGCATCCGACCGCCCGGTACTTGGCGTATGCGTCGATGGGTGACGATGGCACGCATATCGTCGTACGCGACCTGCAAACAGGACAGGGGCGTCGCATGCCGCGCTTGGGCGGGTCGAATATCACCCCCGCCTTCTCGCCCGATGGCGGCACGCTGGTCTATTCCGCCGGTGACGACGGCACCGACCTCTATGCGGTATCCGCGTTCGGTGGCGGCGATTCGCCCCGGCGCGTGACCTTCGGGCGGGGCACCCCCACGTCGTCTCCGACCTTCAGTCCCGACGGCCGCAAGATCGCTTACATCTCGGGTCGCCCCGGTCATCCTGAAGTGTATATTACCGATGCGGACGGAACGAACGCGGAACTGCTGACCGAGGCACCCAGTGGCGACCGACCGTACAGGTCGTTCCCGGATTGGTCACCGGATGGCCGCGCCGTGGCGTTCACGTCGCAGGAAGGACCGAACTACCAGGTGATGGTGATCAGCATGCGCGACCGCCGCATCAAGCAGCTGACCGGCGACGCGCGCAATGAAGACCCGTCGTGGGCACCCGATTCGCGGCACGTGGTGTTTACGTCAACCCGTTCTGGCGCCAAGCAGCTCTGGGTGCTCGACACGGAATCAGGGCGGACGCGGCAACTGACGCGGGGTGCCGGTGTCGCTCGCATGGCTGCATGGTCGCCGCGACTGGAACAACCGTAAGCGCTCTCGTCTGACCCCCACTGGAGATCCTGTTATGCACGCTCGCATTCGCACCCTTGCCCTGGCTGCCCTTGCACTGTCCGCAGTGACGACGACCGCCTGCAAGAAGAAGCCGGTCGTTGCGCCGGCGCCGGCGCCGGTCGTCGCGCCGCCGTTCAACCAGGATTCGGCTGACGCCGCCGAGCGCGCCAGAAAGGCCGCGGCAGATGCGGCCGCCAAGGCCGCCGCCGACCGCGCCGCCGCCGAGGCCGCCGCCAAGCTGGCCGCTGCGGTTGCCGCCGCCAAGGCCGAGTTCGCCGTGCCGGTCTATTTCGACTACGACATGTCGAACATCCGTGACGACCAGCGCGCCACGCTCGAGGCCAAGCTCCCGATCTTCGCGGCCAATCCGGACATGCGCATTCGCGTTGCCGGCCACACGGACAACCGCGGCTCCGACGAATACAACCTCGCGCTCGGCCAGCGCCGCGCCGCCGAGGTGAAGCAGTACCTCATCGCGCGGGGCATCGCCGCCGATCGTATCGACGTCGTGAGCTTCGGCGAGGAGCGCCCGGCCGTTGGGCAGGACAACGAGGACGCGTGGGCCAAGAACCGCCGTGGCGAGTTTGAGATCATCGCCGGCGCCAACCCGTTCAAGCTTCCCCGGTGACCAGTCGCTTCGTTCGTGTCTTGATCGCTCCGGCCGTCATCCTGACGGCCGGGGCGTGCTTCGCCACGCGCAATGACGTGCGCGTCCTGCAGGGCGACATCGCCCGGCTCCAGCTCGCGGCGGCGCAGGCGGCCTCCGCGGACACGGCGCGGGCCGTCCAGCTGCGCCGCATCATCTCCTCGCTCAGCGCCATCTCGGACTCGATCCGCGTCGCCAGCACCAACCTGCAGCGCTTCCAGGGCGACGTCTCAATCTCCATGCGCCAGGTGCAGGAGCAGCTGCTGACGGTGCAGGAACTGACCGGCCAGAGCCGCAAGCAGGTCGAGTCGCTCCGCGCGCAGCTCGAGGCGCGCGCCACCGAACAGGCGCAGGCGGTCCCGCCGCCGGCGCCAACGGGTGACCCCGGCGCTGCGCCGCCGGCGGCCGCACCTGGGGCGCCTCCGCCCGGCCCGTACAAGCTCCTCGACCTCGGACGCCAGCAGCTCGCGCGCGGTGCGACGTCGGCGGCCCGCGCGGCGTTCAGCGACCTGCTCACCCAGTATCCGACGTCGGATCTCGCGCCTGAGGCGCAGTACTGGATCGCCGAGGCGTATGCCTCCGCCGGCAGCGCGGTGGAAGCCGACTCGGTCTTCGCGCTCGTCGCCGAGAAGTACCCGAACTCCGAGCGCGCGCCGGTGGCCATCTACAAGCGCGCCGTGGCGCTCAAGGTGGCCGGACAGACGCGCCAGGCGCGCACCCTGCTGCAGCAGGTGCTCGACAAGTATCCCAAGTCCGAAGCGGCGACCCTGGCCGCGGCCTTGCTGCGGGACCTGAAGTAGCGCGGGGGCGGGCGTGGCCGCGGCGGATCAGCGTGACGAACAGGCGGAGATGCCGTTCCTCGATCATCTCGAGGAACTGCGGTGGCGGCTCATCTGGAGCGGGGCCGCCCTCCTCGTCGCCTTCGCGATCTCGTTCACCGTCGTCTATCAGTTCGACGTCATCGAGATCCTGAAGTATCCGGCGGCCGAGTTCCTGAAGGACGGCAAGCTGATCTACACGCACCCCGCCGATCCCTTCAATATCCTGATGCAGGTCTCGTTCGGGCTCGGGCTCGTTCTCGCGAGCCCGGTGATCGGCTACCAGATCTGGGCCTTCCTGTCGCCGGCGCTGCATCCGCACGAGAAGCGGGTCATCATCCCCGTCCTCATTGGCGCGGTGGGGCTCTTCCTGATCGGCTGCACCCTCTCGGTGCTCTGGGTGCTCCCCATCACGCTCGAGATGCTCGGCAACATCGCGTCCGCGTCGTTGCAGCAGATGATCTCGGCGGCCGACTACTTCTCGTTTGCCGTGTCGTTGACGCTTGCGTTCGGCGCCGTCTTCGAGCTGCCCATCCTGATCGTCGCGCTCACCGGGCTCGGCCTCGTGACGCCGCGCACGTTGGCCAACTTTCGGCGCCATGCCTTCGTCGGGATGCTTGTCGTCTCGGCGCTCATCACGCCGGGCGACATGCTCATCTCGACGGCGATGATCTTCGTGCCGCTGTACGGGCTGTACGAGGCGAGCATCGTCCTGTCGTGGCTCGTCTACCGGGCCAAGCAGCGGAAGGCGCGCCGCGAGGAGGAGGCGGAACGCATCGCGACCGCCTCGGACCGCTGATGCGTCGGGCG
>CAYQCP010000023.1:0-43155 GCA_964416005.1 uncultured Gemmatimonas sp. | reverse complement strand
GAGCCCCATCTTGGAACCGAAGGTGAAGGCGCGGCTCGCGTGGTCGAGCACGTCCATCGGCCCGAGCGTAAAGCGCACGTCACGCTCCGGGTCGATGTTGTTGAGCGCCACCCACCACGCTTCCTGCGTGTTGCGCACGTTGACCCAGTCGTCCACGACCACGAGCACCTTGGCCAGCGACATCAGCCCGGCGCCCCAGAGCGCATTCATCACCTTGTACGCCTGGCCGGGATAGCTCTTCTTGATCGAGACGAAGACGAGGTTGTGGAACCCGCCCTCCGCCGGCATGTGGTAATCCACGATCTCCGGCGTCGTCAGCTTGAGCAGCGGCAGGAAGATCCGCTCGGTGGCGTGGCCAAGGTAGAAGTCCTCCATCGGCGGCCGTCCCACGATGGTCGCGACGTAGGTCATGTCGCGCCGCATCGTGACCGCGGTGACGTGCACCTTCGGGTACAGGTCGGCCTCGGAGTAGTAGCCCGTGTGGTCGCCGAACGGCCCTTCGACCACGAGGTCTTCCGCCGCGTCGATGTACCCCTCGATCACGAGTTCGGCGTCCCACGGCACCTCGATGTCGCACGTCACGGCCTTCACGAGCTTCACCGGGTCGCGGCGCAGGAAGCCCGCAAAGATGAACTCATCCACGCCCGGCGGCAGCGGCGCGCTGGCCGAGTACATCGAGGCCGGATCGGCGCCGATGACGATGCAGACCGGCATCTTCTCGCCGCGCGCCGCCATCTCGCGCCAATGCGCCGCCCCCGTCTTGTGGCGCTGCCAGTGCATCGCCACCTCGCGCTTCCCGAGCTGCTGCACACGGTACATCCCCACGTTGCGGATGCCGCGCGCCGGGTCCTTGCTGATGACGGCGGTCATCGTGAGGAACGGCCCGCCGTCCTCCGGCCACGTGGTGAGCACCGGGATCTTGTCGAGGTCGATCTCGTCGCCCTGCCAGACCACTTCCTGGCACGGCGGCGCGCCGTGCTTCACGCGCGGCGGGAACTTGGACACCTCAAAGAGGCGCGGCAGGAGCGAGAGCTTGCCGACCAGTCCTTCGGGGACCTTCAGGTCCATCAGTTGGGTGATGCGATCGCCGTGCTCGTCCAGCCGCTCCACGCCAAGGGCGAGCGCCATGCGCTTCATCGAGCCGAACAGGTTGATCGCCACCGGATACGCCGACGTCGTGCCGTCGCGCAGGACCGGCCGCTCAAAGAGCAGCGCCGGCCCGCCTCCGGGGAGCTTCATCGCCCGGTCGGCGATCTCGCACATCTCGAGGTGCACCGACACCGGCTCCGTGACGCGCACCAGTTCTCCGATGCCGTCGATGGCCTCAATGAACTCGGTTACTGAATCAATCGCCATTGCTCCCCGTCCGCCGTCTGCCATCTCCCGTCTCCCGTCTCCCGTCTCCCGTCTCCCGTCTCCCGTCTCCCGTCTGCTCCTTCGTCCCCACGTGGATCGCTGCAATACCGAACGTCAGCGCTCTCCACTGCACGTCGCCGTACCCCGCCCGCCGCATCCGCTCCGCGAGCACCGATCCTTCGGGGAAGTTCCTCACCGAATCGGGGAGGTACGTGTACGCCGTGCGGTGCCCGCTCACCAGGCCGCCGATCCGCGGCAGCACGTGGTGGAAATACGCATGATAGACCGACCGCACCAGCGCCAGCCGCGGCGTCGAGAACTCCAGGATCACGAACCGTGCGCCGGGCTCCAAGGCCCGGTGCACCTCGCGCAGGCAGGCGTCCAGATCGGCGACGTTCCGAATGCCGAAGGCCACGATCGCCCCGGCGAGCGAACCCGACGCCACCGGCAGCGACAGCGCGTCGGCAACCACCGGCGCGATGGTCCGCCCCTTCAGCTTTGCGCGCCCGGCCCGCAGCATCGGCTCCGCGAAGTCGGCGCCCACCACATGACCGGAGAACCCGCTCCGCGCACTCAATGCGGCGGCCACGTCCAGGGTTCCGGCGCACAGGTCCAGAAAGGTTCCGCCGGGGTTCCGCTCCCAACCCAGCCGCGCCAGCGCCACGCGCCGCCAGTACCGGTCAATGCCCAGGCTCAGCACGCGATTAAGCAGGTCGTATCGCGGCGCGATGTCGGAAAACATGCGCTGCACATAGGCCCGCTTCACCGCGGCGCCGGCCGCCGCGGCGCTCGCCTCCCGCGCCTCGAGGTCGGTCGTCGGTATCACCCTCGAAAGCTCGCCGGGCCGCCGCACCGGAGCAAGCGCAGCGCGCGATCCGGAGCCGGATGCGCCACCTGCCTCCCGCAATCCCGCGGACGTGCTGGTCGCTCGGACGCGCCGCGGCTACCTTTCCGCCGCTGCGCATGGCACCCGCCCTCGACCTTCCCAACCTTCCCGACGCCGACGTCGCCCGCCTGGCCCAACAGGGGCGGGAGGCGGCCTTTCGGGAGCTCGTGCGCCGCTATGAACGGCCCGTCTTTTCGCTTGTCTTCCGCATGGTGCGGGACAGCGCGGTGGCCGAGGACCTGGCCCAAGACACGTTCATCAAGGTCCTGAACCACGTCGACAAGTACCGCCCCGAGTTCAAGTTCTCGAGCTGGCTGTTCAAGATCGCCAACAACGTCGCCATTGATCACCTCCGGCGCCGGCAGCTGGATACGATCTCCATGGACGGCTCGCCAAACGCCGCCACCGCGGCTGACGTCGAGGCCACGTCCTTCGACATCGCCGACAAGTCCGAGTCGGCCCTCGAGATCATGGAAGCCAAGGAGCTGGGCTCGGCGATCGAGCGGGCCATCGGCGCGCTCCGGCCCGAGTACCGGGCCTGCATCATGCTGCGCCACGTCGAGGGCCGTTCCTACGAGGAAATCGCGGCCACCCTCGACCTGCCCCTCGGGACCGTGAAGACCTACATCCACCGCGCCCGGCACCAGCTCCGGGAGGCCCTGGAGCACCTCAGGGAGTGACCGCCCGGCCGGAACCCTCCCCCCTGAAACCCGTTCTGCGTAGACCACGTAAGGCACGACAGGAGGACCAGTGCAACACCGTCATCTGCTATCCAACGAAATCGACCTGCTGCTCGATGGCGAAGCCGGATTCGGCGTCGCCCCGCTGCGCGCGCATGTCGATGAATGTGCCGATTGCCGTGCGCGCCTCGACGAGGCTCGCCTGGTCTCCGACGCGTTGGAACGCCTCCCGCACCTCGCCCCGCGCACCGGTTTCGCCGATCGCGTCCTGAGCCAGGTGCAGATCGTCGAGCCCTGGCACGTGGCCGCGCTCAACTCCGCCCGTCGCTTCGTGCCGGAGTCGCGCCCACTGCGCGCCGTCGCCCTGGCGACCATGGGCCTCACATCGGTGGCCATCTCGGCCAGCGCGGTCTGGATCGCCCTGAGCGCCAACCTTACCGTCGGCTCGGCGACCGTCGTGACCGGCCGCATGCGGACCGCGCTCGTGGCGGGGTTCCAGCAGACGCTTGAGGCGGTGCTCGGTGCCAGCGCGACGCAGGCCCTGCAGGCGAACGGTTCAGTGGCCCTGGCCGCCGCCGGCGTCGCCCTGCTGGCCGCCATCGGCGCTGCTGCGCTGGGATTCCGCGCCCTCGCGTCCGCCTCCCGCCAGCGCGGGAGCTGACCATGCGCCGTCTCCTGATGGCGGCCGTCGCGCTCGTCGCGGTCGGTGGCCCCTCTCGCGTGCATGCCCAGCAGGCCCCCGTGCCGCCGTCCGCCGCGGCGCGTGACTCCCTGGCGCCGATCCTCGACAGCGTGCGCGCGACCCCCGCCGGTCGCACACTTCCCTCGATTGACCGCTTCACCTGGGGCGACCTCTCGATTCCCGCCGGCGAGACGGTGGCAGGCTCGGTGGCCGCTGCGCGCGGCAACGTGAACGTCCGCGGGCTGGTGAATGGCGACGTCTTCGCTGTTGGCGGAGACGTCGTCGTGCATGCGGGAGGTGAGGTCACCGGCTCCGCCCTTGCCCTGCAAGGCAAGGTGATCGTGAACGGCGGTCGTGTTGGCGGCGAGATGCGGGCCGCCGCACCGTTCGGAACCACCGCCGAGAAGCCGGAGCCCCGGCTCACCGGATCGGCTGCCGTGATGCACGCGCTCAAGATCTCCGCGGGCTGGCTGGTCGTCGTGCTGCTCGTCGGCCTCGGCGTGATCGTCTTCTCCGGCGCACAGCTCGAAGCGGTCGTGCAGGCGCTCGAGAACCGCTTCTCCACCGCGTTCTTCGTTGGCGTCGCCGCGCAGATCGGCGCGGTGCCGCTCCTCGTGCTGCTCTGCCTCACGCTCGCCATCACCGTCGTCGGCATCCTGCTCATTCCCTTCGCCATCGTCGCCTACATCCTCGGCGTGGCGGGGTTGATCACCCTCGGCGCGCTCGCAGCGGCGTCGGTGGCCGGCCACGCCGTGGTGCGCGAAGGACGGAACGTGCGCGTGCGCGCCATGCGCTCGATGGTGACCGGCACCCTCCTGCTCATGCTGCCCTGGCTGGCCTCGGCCCTGCTCGTGAACAGCCCCTGGGGCGGCATGCTCGCGCGGATCGTCGCGGTGGCGATCACGTGGGTGGCCGCGAGCGCCGGGTTGGGCGCCGCGCTGATGGCACGGGGCGGTGTGCGGCGCGTGCACCTGCACGTCGGTCATGCGACGGCGTCACCAGCGGGCTGGCAGACGCCAACGCCTATCGGCGGGATCGTGGCGGCGAGGCGGCCGACCGCGACGCCGACACCCTCGTCGCCGAACGGCGCCGCGTCTTAGGCGTCGCGGCGCAGCGTGACCGGGGTGCCGCGGCCGATGCCGAGCGTGCGGGCCGCGTGCCCGCCACGCACGGCCACCTCGATGAGGCCGTGCGACCCGACGAGCGCGAGCAGTTCACCCTCGGTGACGTCGCCGTAGGTGCGCATGATGCGCAACAGCTTGCCGGCAATCTCCACCGTGCCCTCCCCGCGTCCGGTCAGGTTGGTGATCAGGTTGCCGAAGCGGTCGACGCCGAGCACCACGCCGTCCTGACCGCCATCGGGGCGGCGCTGCGCCTCTGGCGTGCGCCGCAGCGCCGCGTCGCTGTAGGGCGTGCCCAGCGTCTCGAATTCTTCGCCGCGCAGCAGCCGAACGGCCGCGGGGGCAAACACGTCGCGCCCGTGGAACGTGGGCGCCGCGCCGTGCGGAATGTCGAGCGCCACCGCCCGCGCCCCCGGCACCAGCATGGCGGGCGAAAGCACGCCGTTGTCGGGGCCCACGGCAAATCGCCCCTCGCTCTCGATGGCGAGTGCCTTCCGCGCCGTGCCCACCGCCGGATCGACCACGACGATGTGCACCGTGCCCTCTGGAAATCGGCGCCAGTAGCGCGCGAAGGTCAGCCGGGCGAACTCGATGTCCTGCGCCGGGACGTCGTGCGAAATGTCCACCAGCTGGGTGGCGGGCGCGCCGGACAGCAGCACGCCCTTCATTTCGGCGACGTAGCCGTCGGCCGTGCCGAAATCGGTGAGCAGGGTGGCGAGGGGCATGGGCGCAAATTGCAGGGTCAACAGGTCCGCACAAGGGCGCGCGGTTTCCCTTCTACTCGCTCCGTGCCTACTTCGCTGACAGCTTCCCGGCGACCGCAACCAACTGCTTGGCGGCGCTGCACGAGGGGTCCGCCACGACAATGGGACGTCCCGTGTCGCCTCCCTCTCCGACCGGAGGGTACAGCGGCACCTGGCCGAGCAGCTACACGCCCATCTCGGCGGCGAGGCGCTGGCCGCCGCCCGAACCGAAGATCGCCATGGGCTTGCCCGTATCCGGCGACTCGAACCAGCTCATGTTTTCGACGATGCCCAACACGGGCACGCCAACGCGCTCGAACATCTTGGCGCCGCGCAGCGCGTCGCCCACGGCCACTTCCTGCGGCGTGGTGACGATCACCGCGCCCTCGATCTTCGCCGCCTGCACCAGCGAGAGCTGGGCGTCGCCCGTGCCGGGCGGCATGTCCACAAAGAGGTAGTCGAGCTGGCCCCAGTCCACATCGCGCAGGAACTGCGTGATGATCTTCATGACGATGGGCCCGCGCCAGATGGCGGGCTGATCACGCTCGATCAGGAAGCCGAGCGAGATGACCTTGATGCCATGCGCCTCGAGCGGCATGATCTTCTCGTTCTCCACCGCCGGCGGCGCGTTCACGCCCAGCATCAGCGGCAGGTTCGGACCGTAGATGTCGGCGTCAAGAATGCCAACGCGCTTCCCCTGCTGGGCAAGCGCGACGGCGAGGTTCACGGTGACCGTGGACTTGCCGACGCCGCCCTTGCCGGACGAGACGGCGACGATGCGCCCGAGGTGCGGGTACGCGATCGGCTGCGGCGCCGACGGCTGCTGCGCGGAACTCGGCTGGCTCATCACCGGGAGCGTGCGCGGCTGGCGGGCCGAGTGTGCCGCGTCGGGCGTGACGGTCACCTGCACCGCGTCGCGCACGTCCACGTGCACCGCCGTGACGCCGTCCACCTTCTCGACGGCCTGGCGCACCGTGCGGGCCAGCGTCGCGTCGTCGGCCGATGCGAGGCGCAGTTCGAGGCGCACCTTGCCCTCGAGCGTGACGCCGATGTTGGCCACCTGTTCGCTCGACACGAGGTCTTCGCCGGTGCGGGGATTGACGATCTGCTTCAGCGCGGCGGAGACACGCGCGGTGAGGGCTTGCGACATGAGGTGGCGGGAGGGAGGAGGGGAGCGACTCGTCCGTGAAGAATAGAGGGGCGCCGCGGCCCAGTGTAGGGCGTTGACCGTCGGTAAATTCGCCCGTCGGGCAGTCAAACTATCATATTTCAGCATTCCGCCCCAAAGTCGCTACGGAGTAGCCCGTGACGATTTGCTATCATATTGTGACAACTTGTTATTGCCAAGGACTCGACTCAATCGTATGTAGGATGCAATCGGCACCGGCAGCCACGCCCGTGTCGGCATCGCGCGCGTTCCGGTAAACTGCCCCCATGAAGCCAGGCTATCGCAATCCCTGTCGGTCCCCCGCTCGACGGCTCTGGGTCGTCGGCGGGCCGCGACCTTATCGCCTGTGCGAGGCGGCCGGGTCACCGCGCGCCGCGTTCACGCTGATCGAGCTCATGATGGTGGTGTCGATCCTCGGGCTTGTGGTGGCGTTCGCCGCGCCCAAGATTGACGCCACGCGCTTCCGGGTGAACAGCGCCGTGCAGGGGCTCGGCACGACCATTCTGGCCGCCCAGCGGCAGGCGGTGACGCAGCAGCACGACATCGTCGTGCTCCTCGACTCCGCCTCCAACCGGCTGCGCATTCACGAGGACCGCGACAACGACGCGGACATCGAAACCGGCGAGCACGTGCGGTTCGTGAGTCTCGGCGAGGGCATCGTCTTCGGCCGCGGCGCGGCCCCGGCCGGGACGTTGGGCAGCCGGACGATCGCCATCACCAAGCGCATCAGCGGCGTGCCGGCGCTCGTCTTTCACCGCGACGGCAGCGCCAGCGAGGTCGGCGGGTTCTACGTCACCTCCGTGCAGGCGCAGCGCGGCTCGGTGCGGGCGACGGATGCGCGCATGATCAGCGTCGAGCGGGCGACGGGGCGCGCCTCGTGGTCCCGCTACGGCCCCAACGGCTGGGTCAAGCTCTTCTAAACTATGAAACCTCGCGCCGGATTCACCCTGACCGAAGTCATCCTCTCGATGGCGATCCTGCTCGTCGTGATCGTCTCGCTCATCACGATGACCGCGCGGACGGTGCACGTCACCGCCACGAGCGACCGCGAGCAGGCCGCGATTCAGATGGCGAGCGACCGGACGGACGAGATTCGCAGCAGCCCCAATTACGTGGCCCTCGACACCGCGTTCGCCAAGACGGAGACGAATGTGCCCTCGTATCCCGGATTCACGCGCCGGACGACCGTCACGCGCACGACGACGTCGGGGCAGGATTTCAAGAAGTTCACCGTGACGGTGACCGGCACCGGGTTGCTGACGCCGATCACCCGCACCGTCAGCGTGGCGGCGCCATGACGGCCTCCGCTGGCTGGGCCGGCGCGCGACGAGCGCCGGTTGCGACCGCCCGCGCCCGGACGCGCCTCGGCATGACGCTGATCGAAATGCTCATGGCGCTGACGATCTTCGCTATCGTCATGGCCGCCACGCTGAATGTGCTCAACGCGGAAAGCCGCAGCTTCAAGCTCGGCACCGAGCGGATCGCGATGTACCAGAACGGCCGGTTCGCGCTCAACGAGATGGAAAAGGACCTGCGCACGACCGGCGCCGGCGCGCCCGACGTGCAGCCGCAGGTGGTCTATGTCTCCGATAGCGTCCTGATGGTCAATGCGAACTACTGGACGAACACGACGGGCGACGTCGAGGCGGTCTACTACAATCCCGATGCCCCCGACAGCGCGGTGCAGGCGCTGCGCCACACGACGAAGATCACGATCCCGTACACCGCGCTGCAGTACCCGGATTCGACGTACCGCTCAGGCGGCATCATCAGCGCGGCCGAGACCATCATCTTCTACTTCCGGGCGGATTCGTCGACGACGCGCACGGGCGACTACGTGCTGTACCGGCGGGTCAACAACCTGGCGCCCGAGGTGGTCGCGACCAACATCCTGCGCACGACGGGAACCCCGTTCTTCCGGTACTTCAAGCTCACCACCATCGCCGGTGGCGCGCAGAGTCTCGACACCGTGCCCGTGGCCAGCCTGCCGTGGCGCCACACGCAGGCCATCCACCTGTCCATCACTGACACCGGTGTCGCGGCGCGCATTGACAGCATCCGCGCGGTGCGTGTGAGCTTCACCGTGAGCAACGGACGGACGGGGACCGAAGAGCGGTTCCGCTCGCTGTCGCGCCTGATCCGGCTGCCTAATGTCGGGTTGGTCAACACCAAGACGTGCGGCGACCTGCCGATTTTCACCGACACGCCGGTGGCCACGAACGCCTTTGCCGCCGACGGTATCACGCCGGTCGTGGACATCACCTGGAACCGGTCGGTCGACGAGGCAACCGGCGAGCAGGACGTGCAGCGATACGTGATCTGGCGACGCCTGTCCACCACCACGGACTGGGGCGATCCCTACGTCACCATGCCGGGCGGGACCGCGACATACACGTTCCAGGACGGCGCCGTCGCCAGCGGTCTGTCGTACTACTACGCCGTGTCGGCGCAGGACTGCACACCGTCGCTCTCGGCGCAGCGGTCCACGAACATGGTCACCATTCCATGAGCGGAGATTCACCCATGCAGGCTCGTCCACGGTTGAAGCCCCGACGCGGTATCGCGCTGGTGGTGGTGATCCTCGTGGTCATGGCCGTCGTCGCCATTGCCTCGGGGACCGCGTACCTGAGTCTCAACACGTCGCTGATCGCCAAGTACCACAGCCGTCTCAGCGTGCTCGAGTCGGTGGCCGACGCGGGACTCGAGGAGACGCGCTCGTGGCTTAACGCGAGCACCGCCAATTACCCCGACAGCGGTTACGTGACGCGGGAAAACGGCGTCACCGTCACCGACGCCGCGGGGACGGTCATTCCCGGCGTCCAGCGCTGGATCTACGTGGGTCCCTCCGGCATTTCCACGGGCCAGTATGGCGTGTACGGCAGCGTGGTGGCCGTGGTCACGGACGCCAACAACAACCGGATTGTCCGCCGCGCCGAGGTGGTGCAGGAGAGTTTCGCCAAGTACGCCTACTTTACCGACATCGAAGGCGCGATCGTCTTTGGCGCGAACGACGTGATCTACGGCCCCGTCCACTCGAACGACGTCATCCAGATCCAGAATGCCCTGCCCGGCGCCACGTTCTGGGGCCTTCTGAGGACGGCCCAGACGATCACCAACCGGAGCCGCGGCCATTATTACGGCAGTCCGTCGCCCGGCTATCAGGAGAACGTGCCGGCGATCCCGTTCCCGCAGGTGGCCGACCTCAACAAGCTGCTCACGCAGGCCACGATCGGCGGCACCAACTTCACGAGCTCCACGGCCGGCGACCAGGGTCAGGCGTCCATGCGCATCGAGTTCGTGGCGCTCGACCTGAACGCCGACGGCGACTCGACCGACGTGGATGAGGGGTTCATGAAGGTGTATCGCGTGGCGAACACCGCGAACTCCTGGTGGGTGGTGGCCGACACGACGGGCTTCGCTGCCAACGGTCTCAAACAGTCCTGGAACTGCGGGCACGTGCTGGCCAGCGGCACGGGCAGCCACACGTACTTCAAGATCTTTCGGCACCACACCGGCACCACGAACACGTCCGACCAGGCGCCGTGGGCCATCAACAACGGCACCAACCGATACTGCTATCTGGGCGGCTCGGACATCCTGAACGACTGGACGACGACGCCGGGACGCGGTGCGTTCCTCGCCACCGACTCGCTCGGGTCATGGCAGGCGTACCCGGGCACCGTGGACTCGCGCGTGAACACGGTACGCCCCTACGACGCCGCCTACCTGTGGCCGATCTCGCGTACGTTGAACCCCAATTTCAAGGGCGTCATCCACGTCACCGGGAAGATCGCGATCAGCGGCAAGTTGCGCGGCTCCATCACGCTGGCGGCGACGGGGAACATCATCCTCGCCGACAACCTCACCTATGTCACGAACCCGGGCGGCACGGTGCCGTGCAATTCACCCGTGCGCGACATGCTCGGGTTGTTCAGTGGGGCCGACGTGATCATGGCGGACAACCTGCTCAACGCGCCCATGAGACCCATCAGCACCGGGACGTATCGCACGTGGGCGAGCCGTGGGTCAGACGAATACATCCATGGTGTGGTCCTCGCGCTGAGCAACTTCACCGCGCAGAACTACGACCGCAACCCGACGGACGTCGAGGACTGCCAGGGCACCAACAATGCCCGCGGTTGCCTTTATCTCACCGGCGGGATCATCCAGTACACGCGTGGCCCAGTGGGCATCACGGACGGTCGCGGCTACATCAAGCGCTACCAGTATGACGCCTGCGCCGGACTCATGCCGCCGCCGTACTTCCCGACGACGGGGCGCTTCGTGAAGGGGCACTACTACGAAGTCGAGCCGACCAACTTCGACATCGCCAGCTACTGGGCGCAGCTGATTCCCTGACCGCCGCCGTGGTACCAGCGGGGCGCCGCGCGCTGAGCCGGCGCCCCGCGTGCGTTATGGGCCCGGCGCCGGGCGCACGAGTGGGCCGACGAAGTCCCGCGCCGCCGCGAGCACGCGCGACCTCACTTCGTCGATCGTGCCGGTGATCAGCGCCCCCGAGGCGCGCGCGTGCCCGCCCCCGCCGAATTGACGGGCCAGCGCATTGCTGTCCACGTCGCCGATACTGCGGAATGACACCTTCACCTTGCCGTGGCCGAGGTCCCGGAACAGCAGCGCAAGACGTGTCCCCTCGACGGAGCGTGGGTATTCCGCAACGCCGTCCAGGTCTTCCGCCAGGACGCCGTGGCGCTCCAGGAGCCCGTACTGGATGTCCACCCACGATACGCCGAAAGCGTCATCCACCCCCAGCGTCTCCAGCGCGTCACGGATGAGGGCCAGACGGCCGCGCGGTACCGAGGCATAGATGCGCTGGTACATCTTCTCCGGGTCCACCCCCGCCTGCAACAGCGCCGCGGCCACCGCGTGGCAGCGCGGCGAGGTGTTGGCGAACCGGAAGCCCCCCGTGTCGGTGAGCATCGCCGTGTAGATGGCGGTGGCGATGGCCGGCGTCAGCGTGGCGCCCATGACCTGCGACACGTCGTAGATCAGCTCCCCCGTGGCACAGGCCGAGGTGTCGGTGACGTGCAGCGTGCCCGGCGGTTCGTCGCCCGGGAGGTGATGGTCGATGACGAGGGGCGGCTTGGGGAGCGCCCGCACGGCGTCGGCCAGGTTGCCCAGCCGCTTCACGTCGCTGATGTCGAGGACGATCAGCCGATCGGCCTTGGCGAGCGCCTTGGCCCCCTGCGCGCTGCGGTCCTCGATGCCGCCCTCGGTGAGGAGGTAGCGGAACATCGCGGGCCACGGCGTGGGATTCACGATGAAGGCCGTGATGTCGCGCTGGGCCAGCAGGCCCGCCATCGCCGCCTCGGAGCCACAGCCATCGCCGTCGCTGTTGATGTGCGTGCTCAGCGCCACGGTCTGGCCGGGCGTCAGCTCGGCAAGCAGGCGCTCGATGTCGGCGCGCCGGCCGGGGGGAACGGAGAAGAGGTCGGTGATCACGGGCGAGCGAAAGGGGGAAAGCGATGCGGCGGCGCCCGTCACTCGGGCGCCGCCGCAAAGATAACCGATTCGCTCAGCCGTTGGCCTGTTGCAGCTTGGAATGTCTCCGGCTGTAGAGGAAGTAGATCGCGAGGCCGAGTCCCATCCAGATGAGCAGCCGCAGCCAGGTGTCGCGCGGCAGCGACCACATCAGCCACCCGCAGACCAGGATGCCGCCGAGCGGCACGAACGGCACGAGCGGCGTGCGGAAGGGGCGGTGCAGCTCCGGCTGGACGTACCGCAGCACCAGGATGCCGGCGCACACGATGACGAACGCGAGGAGCGTGCCGATGGAAACGAGCTCGCCCAGCAGGCCAATGGGGAACGCGCCGGCGACGCCGGCGGCCACCACGCCCGTGATGATCGTCGCAAGGTACGGCGTCTTGAAGCGCTTGTGGACGCGGCCGAAGAGCGGCGGCAGCAGGCCGTCGCGTGACATCGCGTAGAAGATGCGCGGCTGGCCCATGAGCATCACGAGCACCACCGAGGCGAGGCCGGCGACGGCGCCGATCGTCGTGAGGTACTTGAGCCAGGCGAGCCCCGGACCGGCGGCGTCGAGCGCGACGTAGACGGGATCCGGCACGGCGAGATTGCGGAACGGCGTCAGGCCGGTCATCACGGCGGCCATCAGGATGTAGAGCACCGTGCAGACGGCGAGCGAGGCGAGAATGCCGATGGGGAGGTCGCGCTGCGGATTCTTGGCCTCCTGCGCCGCGGTGGAGACCGCGTCAAACCCGATGTACGCGAAGAAGATCACGCCCGCACCGGCGAAGATGCCGGTCCAGCCGTACCGCGTGGTGCCGGTGGCGGCGTCCACGATCTCCTTGGCGGGGATGAACGGATGCCAGTTGGCCTGGTCCACGAACATGATGCCGAAGCCGATGACGAGGAGCACGATCGACACCTTCACCGCCACGATGAAGTTGTTGAAGCGCGCCGACTCCTTGATGCCGACCACGAGGAGCGCCGTCAGCCCGAGCACCAGGAGCACGGCCGGCAAGTTGATGATCGCTCCTGTCGGCACCAGCGTATGCGTCCCCTCCACCCGGAATGGCGCGTTGGACAGCGCCGCGGGAATGGGGTAGCCGATGTCGGCCATGATGCGCGAGAAGTACCCGGCCCACCCCACCGCCACCGTCGACGCGGCGAAGAGGTACTCGAGAATCAGGTCCCAGCCGATGATCCAGGCGAAGAACTCGCCGAGCGTCGCGTAGCCATACGTGTACGCGGAGCCGGCGATGGGAATCATCGACGCGAACTCGGCGTAGCAGAGCCCCGCGAAGGCGCAGCCGAGTCCGGCGAAGACGAACGAAAGGACGATGGCCGGACCCGCGTGGGTGGCGGCCGCCGTCCCCGTGAGCACAAAGATGCCGGCGCCGATGATCGCCCCGATGCCGAGCGCGGTCAGGTTGAGGGCGCTGAGCGAGCGCTTGAGGGAATGCTCTCCCTCGCTGCTCGCCTCCTGCATCAGGATGGACATCGGCTTCTTGACGAAGAGGCCCATGCAGAATCTCCGGGTGTTGTGAGGCGGGCGGAGCGAAACGGGCTCCGTGGCGGGGGGAACGGTCAAGCGAACGGGGGGAAGCTGTGTGCCGCGCGGACTGCCGTCAATGTACAGCGGGGAACGAAGCGCTTACGCACCGACCCGCTTGGGCGCTGGGAGACGCCCCGGAAGCGCCGGTCGAATTGCGCGGTGAATGACTGGACGCCCCCGCCCCCCGCGCACAGTTTTTACCGATTCACCCCCGATCAGGAGTTCGGATTTTGGCATCCAGCGGCAGCGGCAACTCACATGAAGCCTGGGGAAGCCGCATCGGGCTGATCCTCGCCATGGCGGGAAACGCGATCGGACTCGGCAACTTCCTGCGCTTCCCGCGACAGGCCGCGGCCAACGGCGGCGGCTCCTTCATGATCACGTACTTCATCGCCCTGCTGCTGCTGGGCATCCCGCTCATGTGGATCGAGTGGGGGATCGGGCGCAACGGCGGCCGATACCGCAAGGGACACACTCCGGGGATGTTCGCCGCGATCTGGCGTCACCCGGCGGCCAAGTACGTTGGCGCCGTCGGACTTGTCGTCCCGCTGGTCGTGATGATTTACTACACCTACATCGAGAGCTGGACGGCGGCCTTCGCGTGGTTCTCGCTGACCAAGGACTACTGGGGCCACACCACGCAGGAAGGGATGATCGGCTACCTGCAGTCCTTCCAGGCGATTTCGCCGGAAGGCGCGGCGGTGTACCACAAGCCGTGGACGCCGTACGCGTTCTTCATCGGCACGCTCTTCATCAACATCTACGTCCTGTCCAAGGGCATCAGCGGCGGCATCGAGAAGCTGGCCAAGATCGGCATGCCGATCCTCTTCCTCTTCGCGATCGTTCTCGCTGGCGTGGTGCTCTTCCTGCCGGCGCAGCCGGGCATCGGTGCGACGCCATGGCAGGGGCTCGAGTTCATCTACAAGCCGGACTACTCGCGGCTCGGTGAGCCGGGTGTCTGGCTGGCCTCTGCGGGACAGATCTTCTTCACGCTCTCGGTCGGCATGTGTACGCTGACGGCGTACGCGTCGTACCTGTCCAAGAAGGACGACATCACGCTCAATGGCATCGCCACGGCGGCGACCAACGAGACGGCCGAAGTGGTGCTGGGCGGTACGATCGCCATCCCGGCCGCGGTGACCTTCTTCGGCGTGTCGGGCGCGATGGCCATCGCGCAGGGCGGCTCGTTTGACCTGGGGTTCGCCACCATGCCGGTCGTCTTCCAGCAGCTGCCCTTCGGCAACCTGCTGGGCGTCGCCTGGTTCGGGCTCCTGTTCTTCGCCGGCATCACGTCATCGGTGGCGATGCTGACACCGATCACCGCCTTCTTCCGCGAGGAGTTCGGCTTCAAGCGCGAGACGGTGGCCTGGTCGCTCGGCGCGCTCTGCCTGGTCTTCGGACTGATGCACGTCTACTGGCTCGAGCACGGCGTGCTCGATGAGTGGGACTACTGGGCCGGCACGTTTGGGCTCGTCGTCGTCGCGGTGATGGAAGTGATCCTGTTCATGTGGATCTTCAAGCCAAGCAAGGCGTGGGAGAGCATGCACCAGGGCGCCGACATCCGCATTCCGCAGATCTTCAAGTTCGTGATGACCTTCGTCACGCCGCTCTACCTGCTCTTCATTCTGGGCTGGTGGGGCTGGGTGGACGCGATCCCGATCCTGCTCAACGAGAAGTCGGCCGGCGGCGGCGTACTCGACCCGGCCAACACGCCGTACATAACCTTCGCGCGCGCGGTGATCGTGCTCTTCGCGATCACGGCGGTCGTGCTGATCAAGATGGCCTGGGTCCGCAACAAGTACGACGACCGCAAGGGCTTCGTGGAAGTTGACCGCAGCGGGGAGGGTGCCTGATGTCCACGTCAGCGATTGTCTTCATGGCCGGGAGCTGGACGTTCGTCCTTGGCCTCACGTTCTGGTCGTTCTACAAGCTGCTGCAGGACAAGAAGCACTTCGACCCTGACGGCATTGGGCCGGCGGTGCCGCCGAAGCCAGGGGAGACGGAGCGGTAGATACAGATGGGAGATGGGAGATGGGAGAAGCGGGGCGGCACCCTAGGGTGTCGCCCCGCGTCCGATAAGCTCCTCTGCCGTCTGCCGTCTTCCGTCTTCCGTCGTCCGTCTTCCGTCTGCCCGTCAGACGCTATAGTTCGGCGCCTCTCTCGTAATCGTCACATCGTGCGGATGCGACTCGCGCAGGCCCGCCGTGGTGATGCGGACGAACGTCGGACGGGTGCGGAGCGCCTCGATGTTCTCGCACCCCACATAGCCCATGCCGCTGCGCAGGCCGCCGATCATCTGGAAGAGCACGTCGCCTACCGGTCCCTTGTACGGCACGCGCCCCTCGATCCCCTCGGGCACCAGCTTCTTGGCGCCGAGTTCACCGTCCTGGAAGTAGCGGTCGGCGCTGCCGTCCTGCATGGCCGACAGCGAGCCCATGCCGCGGATCATCTTGAAACGGCGCCCCTCGAGCAGGAATGACTCGCCCGGGCTCTCCTCGGTGCCGGCCAGCATGGAGCCCATCATCACACTCGACGCGCCGGCGGCCAGCGCCTTGACGATGTCGCCCGAGTACTTGATGCCGCCGTCGGCGATCACCGGCACGTCACCGGCCCCCTCGACGGCGTCGAGGATGGCAGTGAGCTGCGGCACGCCGACGCCCGCCACCACGCGCGTGGTGCAGATGGATCCCGGCCCGACGCCCACCTTCACCGCGTCCACGCCGCGCTCGACGAGCGCGGCCGTCGCCTCGCGCGTGGCAACATTGCCCGCCACCAGCTGCACGTTCGGCAGGGCCTGGCGCACCTGCACCGTGGCCTCCAGCACGCCCTCGGAGTGGCCGTGCGCCGTGTCGATGATGATCACGTCCACGCCGGCGTCCACGAGGGCGCGCGCGCGGTCCATGAAGTCGCCGGCGGCGCCGATGGCCGCCGCCACGCGCAGGCGCCCGTGCTGGTCCTTGTTGGACCCGGGATACTGCCGGCGCTTGTGGATGTCCTTGACCGTGATGAGGCCGATCAGCTTGCCCGCGTCGTCCACGACAGGGAGCTTCTCGATGCGGTGCTTGCCGAGGATCCGCTCGGCCTCGTCGAGCGTGGTCCCGTTCGGTGCGGTGATCAGCTGCTTGCTCGTCATCGCCTCGCGGATGGGGCGATCGAGCTCGCGCTCGAACTGCAGGTCGCGGTTGGTGATGATGCCGACCAGCTTCCCCGCCGCGTCCACGATGGGCACGCCGGAGATGCGGAACTTCGCCATCATCGCCACGGCTTCGCGCAGGTTGGCGTCGGGCTGCAGCGTGATGGGGTGCAGGATCATTCCGCTCTCGGACCGCTTGACGCGATCCACTTCGGCGGCCTGCCGGTCGATGGACATGTTCTTATGGAGGACCCCTATTCCCCCCGCACGAGCCATCGCGATGGCCATCTCGCTCTCGGTGACGGTGTCCATGGCCGCCGAGACGAGGGGGACGTTGAGGGAAATGCCGCGCGTGAGGCGCGAACTCGTGTCAACGCTTTTCGGATGCGTCAGCGAGTGGGCGGGCGAGAGCAGGACGTCGTCGAAGGTGAGCGCCTGGTCGTCGCGAATGCGTGTACGGGTCATGAAAGGCCCTCTAATGCGCGACGGCCCGCAGCCGGAATGCACCGGTGCGGGCCGTTGGTGGGACAAATGTGGTCGCCATAGCCAAATGTAGCGTGGGTGTGTCCCGAGGTCTAGGGAGTCGCGAGCGCAGCGGCCGCCACGCGCTCCACCCAGCGCGCCATGCCGAGATTGGGGAGAACGGCATCGCCGCTATACACCACCGGGAGGCCTTCGAGGTCCTTCTTCAGGGTCACCTGACTGACGGCACCGGTGGCAACGAGGGCCGGCACTACCACCACAGGCGCGCCAGTGATCTGGTTGAGCCAGCGCACAATTTCCCGCACCCGGGCCACGGCCTCGGCGCGCACCATGGGAGGCGCGTCATCGCGGACGAGCTCAACGGTGGCGAGCCGGTAGCCGGCGCGCTGGCGCACGCGCTCGGCGACGGGACGCAGGGCCGCCATCCATCGCGCATAGTCCTCAGCGCCATTGGGGCCGTGGCCGAGCACCAGCACGGCACGGTGCGCACGGTCGGGAACGAGCGCCGTGGCACGGGCGGCGAGTGCGTCGGCGAGTTCCGGCGCCGAGTCGAGCGCGGAGAGCAGCGTCAGGCCGGTGCGGTCGGCGGGGCGCTCGATGCCGCCCATGTGGAGGTGGTGCATCATCATCTCGTCCAGCGAGTCGCGCTGGCCGACCAGGTAGCGCAGCTGGTCGAAGTGCTCGCTATGGCTCGAGACGAAGAGGGGGACAACGGCGATGCGTACGACGCCGGCCGAGCGCAGCGCCGCGACTTCGCGCTGGAACGGGCGTTCGCTCGCCCCGGGTCCCATGAGGAACGACACGCGCGCGGGGCCAGTGAATCGCACGGCGGCGGCGAGGTCGAGGACCTGCTGGTTCCAGGCGGGGCCGCCACCGTGGGCGACCAGCAGCATGCCGTGGGTCGGAGCCTGCGACGACACGCTCACGGCTGGAGCGAAGACAAGGACTGCGCCGAGCAGTCGGAGAAGCGACGTCATGGTATTCCGAGAGAAGAGATATCAGGAATACCATCATGTTAAGCTTGCTCAACTTTGTTAGTCAAGCTTAAGCCGCTCGTTTTGTGCGGCGCTGGCGGGTGTTACGGCTTGATCTCCGGGCGCGGCGCGGGCGATGCGGCGGGAGGGGCGGCGGCGGCGGCTGGGGTGGCTGGGGCGGCCGGGGTGGCAGAAGCAGTTGGTGCGGCTGGCGCGGCGGCGGCGGCCGGCGCCGACGCGGCCGACTTCGCGGCGACACTGGGCGGAACCGGCGCAGTGGGCGGATTCTGCAGCGGATTCGTCGTGATCTGCGAGGCCGTCGTGAGCAGGTCGTCGGCGACCGACTTCCCCGCTGCCGTCACGCCGCTGAGCACACCCATGGCCTTGTTCATCAGGTCCATCGTCTGCCCGATGGCCTGCGTGGAGATCCGCCCGGCGCGCATCGTATCCTCGACGCCCTCGGCGAAGCGCTGGAAGACGTTCGGCGGCGGCGCCTGCCGCTCAGCGTACTTCGACTCGAGGAACTCGACGTAGTCGAGGACCTGGTAGCCTCTGTCGTCGGAGAGCGACTCGAGTTTCCGGGCGATTCTGTCGCGGAGAGATTGGTTCATCTGAGGCTGATGGTAGATGGTGGATGGTAGATGGTGGATGAACGGCGGCGGTTGATGCGAATCGGACCAGGCGGCGGAATCTCGGCGGCAGGCAATGATCCACCATCCACCGTCTACCGTCTACCGTCTGCCGTCAGCCCTTCCAGCGCGCGCGCTTCCCCCTCACGTCAATGTGTACGTACGGAACGCCGTTCGAGTTACCATACAGCCCCAGTCCGCCAGTGTACTGCGGGAAGTCGCGCTCGACCTGTTCCACCTGCAGCGATACGAGCATGCCGTCGCGCCACGTGACGCGGCCATCGCCATCGGCATCGATGGCCAAGTCGGCGGCGTCGCCGTACTGATGGCGGCTGTCGCGCGCCGCGCGCGGCACGCGCTGGTTGTGCACCGGCGACCGGAACCCCGAGTGGACATCCACGTTGACGCGCTGGTCACGCCCGCCGCGGAAGGCGCCAACGTATGCTATCACCAGTTCCACCTTGTCGAGCACGCGGGCGTCGAGTGCCACGTACTTGGGCCAGAGGTCCTGCTGCGCGTCGTGCGAGATGAAATCGGAGAGCCGCATGTGCTTGCTCACCGCGAGTTCCGCGGCCTCGCGCGTCACCTCGACGAAGCCCCTCGGCGGCGGGGGCGCATCACCATCGATGCCCGACCGGTAGTTGCCGATGCGATATCCGTTGAGCGTCTGCCCGATCTTGTTGGCGTACGGGACCATGACCGCGACGAGGATGGAATCGACGATGCGGTGCCCCGACTCGGCCTCGACTTCCAGCCGATAGAAGCCCGAGAAGCCGGGCGCGGTGACGCTCGCGCCAATCAGCGGCTGCGAGGGCGTGACGACAGCGCTGTCCTGCGCCCGCACCCAGGCGTACGTCAGTCCGCCCGGATCGCCGCGCACCTCGAGCGGAAAGTCGAAGCGCTCATTTGGCAGCACCATCTGCACGCGCACCTGGCCGCTCCGACCGAAGACCGCCGGCGACGCCGACACGGACGGAGCGCGCGCCTCGCGCGCGAAGGGCGACGCGAGCAACATGTCCGGGGGATGCAGGATGAGTACGACGGCTCCGAGGAGCGCCAGCGCACCGAGCAGCAGCGCCCACCAACCGGCCCGCCATCCGCCGTCGGCGGATTGGCCGGGAAGGGTCACTGCTAGTACCGCCCCCAGCGCGCACGCTGGCCGCGCACGTCCACGTGGATGAACGGGCCGCGGGCGCTGTTCGCCCGGTAGAGTCCGAGCCCGCCGACGAGCTCGGGATACTGGCGCTCCACCGACTCGACCGCGTCGGCGAGGATGCGCATGTCCTTCGAATTCACGCGGCCGTCGCGATTGAGGTCGTCGAGCCGGTTGTCGCCGTTGTTGTCCACCATGATGTCGGCGGCGTCGCCGTACTGGTGGCGGCTGTCCCTGGCGCGCCCGCGACCGACGCCCCGCTGGTTGTACTGCGGGCTGCGGAAACCGCTCATCACGCGCATGCGCTGGGCGTCAATGCCGCGCCGCTGCAGCTCGACCATCACAAGCTCCAGCTTGTCCACCAGCGCCTCGCGCAGCACGAGGTACTTGGGCCAGATGTTCTTCTGGTCGTGCGTGAGGAAGTCGCTCAGCCGGAAATGCTCCGAGACCGGCGTGTCCTTGTTCTCGAGCGTGACCTCGATGAAGCCGTCGGGATTCTCATACGCCGCCGACCGTGGCGGGCGCTTCTCGGCGGGGAATCGGCCGAGGTGATAGTCGCCGACGCGGCCGTTGACCTTGTCGGCGAACGGCAGCAGCGTGATCAGCGAGAGCTGGCGTCCACTGGCCGAATCGGTAACGGCGACGGTCGACGTGTTCTTCTGCTCGCGCTTGCCGAAGAGGCGGGCGATCGGCTCGACCTCCATGGAGCGCGGCGGCGCGAAGAACCGGGCCAGCAGGCGCCCGCTGCGGCCGAAGATCGTGTCCGCCGGCGTCGGTCCCGAGGCTGCCGGGTCGGCCGACACTCCCTGTCCCGATGCCACGGCAGCCGGTGCCACGAGCAGGGCAACGGCGAGCAGGGCGGGCAGGAGGCGGCGCGTACTGGTCACGGACGCTCGGGCTGGGAGACGAGAGCGCCGCAGCGTTTGGCGCGGCGGCGGGGGACTCCGGAAACTAAGGGGTACACCCTGTCCCGGCTACCGGTTCCGGGGCTGGATTCGAACGGATTGAGGAGGGGTACAGCGGCGCAGGAGGGGGAGGAGTGGAGCGCGGAGAGAGGAGCGATGGGGGCCTCCGCCCCGTCCCTCCCCGCTCCACTCCTCTCTCCTACTAAACCCCTGCACCCCTCCCCCACACCTCTCAGTAGATGTAAACCGGCGTTCCCACCGGCACGATCCGGAACAGCGTCTCGATATCCTCGTTCCGCACGCGCACGCAGCCGTGGCTGGCGCCTCGGCCAATGCTGGTCGGCGCGTCGGTGCCGTGGATGCCGTAGCCGTCACCCAGGTAGAGACGGTTCGCGCCGAGCACGCCGGGGTAGCGCCGCTGGTTGGTGTTGATGGGCGGCATGATGAGATCGCGCCCCACGACGATCTCCTTTCCCTCGAGCACCTCAAACGGCACCTCGCGGCCATCGGGGTAGCGCGTCACGACGTCTGCGCCCGAGACAGTAATGACCGCCCCTCCGGCGACGGGGATGGACATGCCGCGCTCGAGCCGGCGCAGGCGCTTGCCCGCCTTGCGCGCGGCCTCCACGTAGTGCCAGTCAGGCGGCACCCAGGCGGGATCCACGTCCTTGCGAAGCACCACGAGCCGCCCGCGCGGCGTCTCGAACTTCCAGCGGGAGCCGCCCGCGCGTTCGAGGAACTTGCCGGTACCCGTGGCCACACGCGTGCGGAAGAGCACCGAGGACCCCTGCTTGTACCAGAGGCGGTTCTCGGCGATGCTGATGACGATGTACGGCTGGTCGCCTATCGAATCGGGCGAGGCGGCCAGGACGCGGTCGAGCGAATCGCCCGCGGTGGCTGCCTGCTCACGAACAGTGGCGAGGATGTCGGCGCTCTCGTTGTACACGGCCTGCGTGAGGTTGCGTTCGCGCCTCGCCGCCAGCGCATCCTGGAGCTGCACCAGCATCAGGGCGAGTGCGACGACGACGGCTGCAATCGAGAGCCAGGCGACGGGGCCGCCGCTGGCGAAGAACCCGCGGGTGGAGTTGGTCGCGGTCAATAGAAATAGACCGGCAACCCGGCCCTCAGGTTCGGGAGGATCGATCGCAGGTCGGCGGCGGCGACGCGCACACTTCCGGCCCGCACGGGCTCGGCGGCGTCGCTGCGATACAGCGTCGCCCCGCCCGTCAGCACGACGATGGAATCGCCGCGCACTTCCTCCACGCGCCGCACGCCTCGCGGTGAGGCGATGGGAATCGAGTCCCCGGCCGCCGCCCGCCAGCCATCGGCGCCGACTTCCACCCGCGCCGTGCGCAGGACCGCGCCGCGCTGCTCGAGGTGCAGGACGCCGCTGTCCACCGAGATGGAGACGTGCAGGTCGCCGGCGCTGCGCGCCTGTCGCACGGCGAGCGCCATGGTCACCTGCAGCCGCTTGGCATCGGACGCGAGCGCGAGATCGGCCTTCACCTTCTCGATGCCGCTCATCCCGGCGCGCAGTGCGCGCACCTCACGGCGGTACTCGGTGGCCCGCCACGCGAGCGCGGCCGACGCCGCGAGCGCACCCACGAACGTCCAGAGCAGCAGCCGCATGATGCGCGGATGCTCTCGCCAGGACGCCCGCCAGTCGACCTCGACCGGGATCACTGCTTCGCGAACGAGAGGATATCGAGGATCGGAATTCCGACCGGCTGGCTGCGCCCCGTCCTCACGCGCGCGGTGACGAGCAGTCGCGTCAGCGCCTGCGTGGACCGCGCCTCGGCGAGGAGCGATGGGGGAATCGCCAGGTAGAGCAGCTGGTCCTCGGCGCCCGGGCCCTTGGCGAGGAAGTAGGGTTCATCGTTCGCGAGGTCGCGGCGCAGGGGGTCGGCATACTGCAGCGCCAGCACCTGCACTTCCCAGCGCACCGTCTTGCCGCGCGTCCCCTCCGGGTCGGCGCGCAGGTCGGCCGCCGAGAGCGCCGCGCCGTACGTCGCATCGGCGGGGACGACATCGCGCTCCGGCACCCACACCTCGCTGCGCACTCTCACCCAGCCGCGCGAGCGCGCGAGGGGAACGACGTACGACCCGGCGCCGATCTGGCCGACCGCCAGGCCATTGGGTGCGTTGCGCCCAATGGTGGTGCGCGCGACGCGCAGTGTCCCCTCGGGAAGCAGTTCAATCAGCGGCGCGGAATCCGCGACTGGCGTCTCCTCGACCTTTGGCTCAGGTTCGCGCTTCGCTGGGGTGTTCCTGGCGGCGGGCGGCGCCGCCTTGGTGTTGGCCGGAGGAGCCGGCTTCGTGGCGACTGGCTTCGTGGCTGGCGTCTCGGCCTTGGCTGGCGCCCTTGCTGGGGTCGCGGCGGCTTTCGACGTCGCCGACGCCGGAAGCGTCTTGGCGTCCACCCAGCCGCTCCGTCGGACGTTGACCCATGAACCCTGCTTGCCGCTCGTGAAGATCCCCGCGAGGGGACGCACCTCACCGAGGATCACGCCCCGCATGGACGGCGCGGAGCGGAGCCGCATCGCGATCTTGCCGGTGAGGTGCGCAGGGAAGGAGTCGCGTGCCGGCCCCAGGTTGGACCCGTCCATCCAGCCGGTGAAGGTCACGTAGACGTAGCCGTTGCGCGTCGTCCCCGCGGTGACCGTGGTTCCCTCTTTCAGGACGGCCACGACGCTTCCGCCCGGCGTGGAGCGCACGCTGGCGTCGGCAATGAGCGCGGATTGCGCCGAGAGCGGCGCGGCGAATGGCGCCGCGCAGAGGAAGATCAGGAGGGAACGAATAGGTCTCATCGCTGGTAGGGGGGCGTGCCCGGGGATAGTTTTCTCGGGGTGACACCCATGGTCGAAGTTATCACCCGTTTCCGAACTCAGCCAAGATGACGCCGACGTCCGACCGCCCGGTTGTGCTCGTCGTGCTCGACGGATGGGGCTATCGCGAGAGCACGGAGGGGAACGCCATTCGGCTCGCCAGCACGCCTACGTGGGACCGGCTGTGGGCCAAGGCGCCGCGCACCCTCCTCGAGGCGTCGGGGCGCGCGGTGGGTCTCCCGACGGGCCAGATGGGGAACAGCGAGGTTGGCCACATGAACCTCGGCGCCGGTCGAGTCGTCATGCAGGACCTGGTGCGAATCACGGCGGCGGTCGAAGAGGGGACGTTCTTCCAGAACCCCGCCTTCGTCGCCGCGTGCGCGCGGGTCAAGGCGAGCGGCGGAACGCTGCACCTCATGGGCCTGGTCGGCGACGGCGGCGTGCACGCGCACCAGGACCACGCCGTCGCGCTCGTGGAGCTCGCCGCGCGCTACGGCGTGCCGCGTGTGGCGCTGCACTGCCTGCTCGACGGCCGCGACACGCTGCCGAATAGCGCGCTGGCGTTCGTGCGGGACCTCGCGGCGCGCACCGCGGGGCGCGCGCGCATCGCCAGCATCGGCGGCCGCTACTACGGCATGGATCGCGACCAGCGCTGGCATCGCATCGAGCCCTGGTATCGCGCCGCGGTGCAGGGTGTCGGACCCGCCACCAGCGACCCGCTGGCGTTCATCCAGGGCAACTACGACCGCAACGTCACCGACGAGTTCATGGAGCCGGCGGTAGTGCACGGTGCCGACGGCGCGGCGGTGGCGCCCATGCGCGACGGCGACGCCCTGGTGACGTGGAATTTCCGGTCGGATCGCATGCGGCAGATCATTCGCGCCGTCGCCATCGAGGGCTTCTCCGGTTTCGAGACCGGCGCGCGGCCCGCGCTGCACGTGGCGACGATGACGCAGTATGACCAGACCTTTGGGCTGCCAACGGCGTTCGAGCCGTTCTCGATGGCCAAGATCATGGCCGAAGTGCTGCAGGAGCACGGGCTGACGACGCTGCGGACGGCGGAGACCGAGAAGTACCCGCACGTCACCTATTTCTTCAACGGCGGCAACGAGACGCCGTACCGGGGCGAGGAGCGCGTGCTCGTGCCCAGCCAGAAGGTGGCGACGTACGACCTGATGCCCGAGATGAGCGCCGCCGGCATTACCGACGTGCTCTGCTCGGCCATTGAGGAGAAGCGCCACCCATTCACGCTGTGCAACTACGCCAACGGTGACATGGTAGGACATAGCGGCAACCTGGCGGCGACGATCCGCGCGTGCGAAGTGGTGGACCAGCAGCTCGCGCGCATCGTGAAGAGCGCCGAATTGGCCGGGGCGCGGCTGCTCGTGACAGCCGATCACGGCAACTGCGAGATGATGTTCGACCCGGCCACGGGCGGGCCGCACACGGCGCACACCACCAATCCGGTGCCGCTGCTGCTGGTCGAGGATGGAACACCTGCGGCGCTGCGCGCCGGCGGTGCGTTGTGCGATGTGGGCCCCACCGTGCTCGGCATGCTGGGCGTGCCGCAGCCGGCGGAGATGACCGGCAAGGACCTTCGAATCCAGGGAGCATGACGTGACGCGACTGCGCGCCGCGCTGTTGGCACTGACTCTGACGGCCGCCCCCGCGGCCGCGCAGGTGGGGTACGAGCCCGCCAAGAGCCCTTATCGCGACCTGCCGTGGAAGCAGTCGTTCGGCGTTTTCGCCGGCGGCTTCGACACCGGGCGCGACCCCGCCGGCGTCGGGCCGCAACCCGGCTTTCTGGCCGGCGTCCGATACGACCTGCGCATCGGCGGCCCGGTGTCGCTGGTGGCGCGAGTCGCGGCGGCACCCACCTCGCGCCGCGTCCTGGATCCGTCGAAGCCGGCAGCGACGCGGTATATCGGTGACCAGGACAGCCAGCTCTTCGCCGGCGACCTCGGCATCGCGATGAACCTGACAGGACAGAAGAGCTGGCATCGGATCGCGCCGGTGATCTCCGGCGGCGTCGGCATGGTCAGCGACTTCCGCGGCACGCCCGACGACGGCGGCTACCGGTTCGGCACGCGCTTCATGTTTACGTGGGGACTCGGTGTCCGGTATCACACCGAAGGACGCTGGGAGCCGCGCGTGGATTTCACGAACTACCTCTGGCAGCTGCAGTACCCGCCGGCGTACCAGGCGACGGCTTCCGACGGAAGCCCCGCGATCGTCACCGGCAAGAAGGCACCGTGGATGGGCAACCACCTGTGGTCGGTGGGCCTGAGCTACCAGCTCTTCCGCTGAGCCGATGCCGCGCCTCTCGCTGACGCGACGGGTGGTCTTTGCCGCGGCGCACCGCTACCGGCGCCCGGAGTGGAGCGAGGAGCGCAATCTCGAGGTTTTCGGTGCGTGCGCGCGCGCGCCGTGGCACGGGCACACCTACACGTGCGACGTTTCCGTTGCGGGACCGCTGGATGTGATGACGGGCTTCGTGATGGACCTCCGCGCGCTCGACGAGATCCTCGAGCGCGAAGTGATGGCGCGTTTCGACCACCGCACCATCAACACCGACGTCCCCGAGTTCGCCGAGGGTCTCTTGGTGCCCAGCTGCGAGAACCTCGCCGCGTTCATTGCCGACCGCGTGCAGGATGGGCTCGGCGCGCGCGCGCAGGTCACCCGCGTCTGGCTGTCCGAGAGCCCGACGCTCTGGGCGGAGTGGACGGCTGACTGAGCAAGGAGCGCTGGGGATGACGCCACTCGACGCGGTCGAGGAAACACCCGTCTGGCTGGAGGTGAACGGCGAGAGCGCCGTCACCTGGATGTGCACGCCCCATCAACTGCCCGAGCTCGTGATCGGCTGGCTGTACGGCGAGGGATACATCGACTCGCGCGCCGACCTCGTTTCGCTGCGGCCGTGCGCCACCGAGCTCGGCTTCTGGGCCGAGGTGCCGCGCGAGCGCTACGAGACGGTGGAGGGGACCGAGCGCCGCCGCGTGCTGGCGAGCGGGTGCGGCGCCGTGACCACGATCCTCGGCTCGTTGTCCTCGGTGCCGCGCCGCACGGCGCCGCCGGTGATCCCGGACCTTGCACACACGCGCAAGCTGTTCAAGGAGCTGTTTGCGCAGGGTGTGCGATACAACGAGACGGGCGGCATCCACGCGGCCGCGCTCACCGATGGCACGACGCTGCTGGCGCACGCCGAGGACATCGGCCGGCACAACGCCGTGGACAAGGTGCTCGGCGCCATGGTCATGGCGGGGACACGCCCGGACGACCTGATGCTGCTCGTCACCGGCCGCATTTCCGCCGAGCTCGCCTTCAAGGCGGCGCGCGCACGGCTTGCCGTGGTGGCCACGCCGAGCGTGCCGAGTTCGCTGGCCGTGGAGATCGCGCAGGCGGCCGGGTTGGTGCTGATCGGGCGGGCGGTGTCGGGCGAGCCGCAGGTGTGGAAGGCAGACGAGAGACGGGAGACGGGAGACGGGAGACAAGCGCGGGCGGACGGCTGATGCACTGCGTCGGTGTGATCCTCGCCGGAGGCGGCGCGACTCGCTTTGGCGGACAGCCCAAGGGGCTGCAGCTCGTCGAGGGGGCGCGGATCATCGACCGCGTGGCGACGGCCCTGCGCGGCGCGGCGGATGAACTGCTCCTCGTGGCCAACGACCCCGGCGCCGACGCGTGGCTCCCGGGCGTGCGCATGGGCGCCGACGTGCGGAGCGGCGAGGGGGCGCTCGGCGGGCTTCACGCCGCGCTCACGCATGCCGGTGGCCACGCCGTGCTGGTGGTGGCGTGGGATATGCCATACGCGAGCGACGGGCTTCTGCGCGCGTTGCGCGCAGCCGGAGAACAGGGGTGCGACGCGGTGGTACCGGAGAGCGAGACGTCGGGACGCGGCGTTGAGCCACTCTGCGCGTGGTACGGTCCTTCCTGTCTTCCGGCGATCGAACGGTGCCTCGACGCCGGAGACCGCCGCGTCGTGTCGTTCTTTGACGACGTCCGGGTGAAGCGTCTCCCGGCTGACGCGGTGTCGCAGTACGGCGATCCCTCGCACATCTTTTTCAACGTGAACCGCCCAGACGACCTTCCCCCTTCCACGAAGCCATGACGCCGCCCCTGCTCTCCATCACCGGCAAGAAGAACTCCGGCAAGACGACGCTCGTCGTGCGGCTCGCTGCGGCGCTCACCGAGCGCGGCGTGCGGGTGATGACCATCAAGCACGGCTCGCACACGTTCAACATGGACCCGGTAAACACCGACACGTACCGCCATTACCACGAGGGCAAGGCGGAGCGCGTGGCGATGATCTCGCCCGACAAGTTCGCGCTCGTCGCGCACTGGAAGAAGCCGCTCACACCGCAAGAGATCGCCGCGCGCTTCATGGCCGACGCCGACCTCGTGCTGTGCGAGGGGTTCAAGACCACTGATCTTCCGAAGGTGGAGATCTTCCGCCGCGCGGCGTACGACGCGCCGCTCTTCGATCCCGCGCTCCCCAATGCCGCGGCCTGGAAGGCAATGGTCTGCGACGGCGCGATGGAGGGGCTTCCGTTCCCTGTCTTCCGCCTTGACCAGGACGGTTGGCTCGGCGAACTCGCGGCGTGGGTGGAGCGGCACTTCCTCCCCGACCGGAGCTGAGCGATGCGTCGCCTCGTCCTGCTCGCCAGCGTCTTCGCGGCGGCGTGCGCGTCGTGGGGCGGCCCGTCGCGGCCGTCAGCGACGCGTGAACGCGCGGCGTTCATGCGATCCGTGGACTCGATGGTCACGCAGCCCGCGTTCCGCAATGCGAACTGGGGCATCCTCGTGGTGGACCCCGCGCGCGGCGACACGCTGTACTCGCACAATGCGGGCAAGCTCTTCATGCCTGCCTCCAACCAGAAGATCCTCACCGGCGCCACCGCCCTCGCGCAGCTCGGCGGTGACTTCCGCTTCCGCACGGAGTTCGCGTCGAACGGACGGCTGGTCAATTGTTCGCTGGGCGGCGACTTCGTGGTGGTGGGCCGCGGCGACCCGACGATGAGCGACGCGGCCTTTGGCGACGGCATGAAGCCGCTGCGCGCCGCCGCCGACTCGCTCTGGTCACGCGGCGTGCGCGAGATCGCCGGTGCGCTCGTGCGCGGCGGCGACGCCTTCCCCGACTCCACCCTCGGCTTCGGCTGGGCGTGGGATGACCTCGACTACGGCTACTCGGCCGGCGTGGACGAGCTGTTCTTCAACGAGGGCATCGCGCGCGTCACGGTGCATGCGGCGACCACCGTGGGTGGCGCGGCGCGCGTGGGCACGGCACCGGCGCGCGGCGTGCCCGCCATCGGGCGAGTGTCGGTGGTGACCGGCGGCATGATGGACCCCGAGGCGCAACAGCGCAATCGCGTCAGGTGGGAGACCGACGTGCGCGGGCCGCGCCCCCTGCTCAATCTCTCGGGCTTCGTGAGGATGCGCGACAGCGCGACGGTGACGGTGGCGCTGCGCAATCCGGCGCAGGCCTGGCTCGCCGCATTCGCCGAGGCACTGTCGGAGCGCGGCATCGCACTGCGCGGCAACGTCATCAGCGAGCCGGCGGTGGACACCGTCGGACTGACGCGGCTCTTCACGCTCTGGTCGCCGCCGTTGCGCACCGTGCTGCCGCTCTTTGAAAAGCCGTCTCAGAACCAGATCGGCGAGATCCTGTTCCGCACGCTCGGGCTGGAGAAGTCGGGCGTGGGGACACCTGACAGCGGCCGCCGCGTGGTGGAGCGCCAGCTCGCCGCGTGGGGCGCCGACACCGCTGGACATGCCGTGCGCGATGGCAGCGGGCTGTCGCGACACGACTACGTGACGCCGGAGACCATCGTCAAGGTGCTCGACGCGATGCGTCAGCACGTGGAGTTCAAGAGCTTCTACGACGCACTGCCCATCGGCGGCGTGGACGGCACGATCCGGTCGCGCATGCGGGGCACGCCGGCGCAGGGCAACGTGCACGCCAAGACGGGCACGGTGGACAAGGCGCGGAGCCTGTCCGGGTACGTGACGACGCCGGACGGACGCGTGCTCCTGTTCAGCTTCCTCTGCAACAACTTCACGGTCCCCAACGCGGCGGTGGAGGCGGTGCAGGACGCAATCCTCGTGCGGCTCGCGTCGCCGGGCGCGCCGAGGTAGCGCGCGCATGCTGAGCGTCGCGGAGGCGGTGGCACGCGTCGTTGGCGATGTGGCGGCGCTCGAGAGCGAGCCTGTGCCGCTGCTCGACGCGCTCGGCCGCGTGCTCGCGGCCGATGCCAAGGCCCCGTACACGCTGCCGGCCTGCGACAACTCGGCGATGGACGGGTACGCCGTGCGCGCGGCCGATCTCGCGGGAGCAAACGCCGGATCGCCGCGCGTCTTTCGCGTAGTCGAGACCGTAGCCGCTGGGCAGTTTCCGACGCGCCCCATCGCGCCCGGCGAGGCAACCCGCATCATGACGGGGGCGCCCCTCCCCCTCGGCGCCGACTGCGTGGTGCGCGTGGAGGACACCGACGGCGGCGTCACGGAAGTGCGCGCGGTGAACGACCGCGACGTTGGCAAGAACGTGCGCGCCCGCGGCGAGGACTTTCGCGAGGGCGACGTGGTGCTGGGGGCCGGCAATCCGATTGGCGCGGCGCAGATCGGCGTGCTCGCCTCGCTGGGCCATGCGCAGGTGCCGGTCCACCGCGCGCCACGCGTGGCGATCCTGGGCTCGGGTGACGAGCTGGTGGACCTCGACGAATTCGACCGCGTGCTGACGGGCGAGCGCATCATTGGGTCGAACGGCTACACGCTGCACGCACTCGTGCGTGCCGCCGGCGGCATTCCCGTGCCGCTCGGCAATGCCGCGGATACGCCCGAGTCCATGCGCGAGATCTTCACGCGCGCCGTCGAGGCGCGCCCCGACCTGATCATCAGCTCGGCCGGCATCTCCGTGGGGGAGTTCGACTATACACGCGACGCGCTGGGACACCTCGGCGCCGACCTGAAGTTCTGGAAGGTACGCATGCGCCCCGGCGCTCCCGTCGGCTTCGGCACCGTGGCGGGGATTCCGTGGATCGGACTCCCCGGCAATCCCGTCTCCGTGATGGTGACGTTCGAGTTGTTCGCCCGCCCCGCCCTTTTGCGCATGCTCGGCCACACGCGCCTCCACCGACGCCCGGTCCCCGTCACGCTCGAGCAGCCGGTGCAGATTGGCGCGCGGCTGACGCACTTCCTGCGCGCCGTCGTCACCGCCCAGCCGTCGGGGGCTCTGACGGCGCGGCTGACCGGCCCGCAGGGCTCCGGCATCCTGACCTCGATGGCGAGAGCGAACGCGCTGCTCATCGTACCCGAGGACCAGCCGTCGCACGCAACGGGCGACACGCTGTCAGCGCTGCTCCTGACGCCGGGGGCGCACCTGTCGGAGTCGTTCGCGCTGTGAGCGCCCCGCTCGCACCCGAACTCGCCGCCCTCGACCATCGCTTCGTGCTTCAGGCCCGCGAGGTCTCGGCGGGGGGCCGCACCTGGCGACTCGAGATGCCGCGCAGCGCGGAGGACCTGATCAGCGAGGCCGACTTCGCGCGCGATGAGCGGCTGCCGTACTGGGCCGACCTGTGGCCCTCGGCCATCGTGCTCGCCAACGAAGTCAGCGCGCTCGCCGGCGCCGGTCGCCGGGCCATCGAGTTCGGCGCCGGCATCGGCTTGCCCTCGCTGGCCGCGACCGCCGCCGGGTTTTCCGTCACTGTCACCGACTACTATGAGGACGCGCTGCTGTTCGCGCGCCGAAACGCAGCCTGCAATCTCGGACGCGACATCGCCACGGCGCTGGTGGACTGGCGCACACTTCCGGTGGCGACGGGACGCTTTGACCTCGTGCTTGCCGCCGACGTACTGTATGAGAGGCCATACGCGCCGCTGGTGGCGCGCGCGGTGGTGGGCGCCCTCGCCCCGGACGGCATGGCGCTGATCGCCGACCCCGGGCGGGTGGCGCTGCAGGCCTGCCGCGCCGAGTGCGCCGCGCTCGGCGCGGTGGTGCGTGAGCGTCGCACGGTGCGGCACGAGGACGGCGTCACGAAGCACACGATCACCATTCACGAGGTGCGGCTCGGGTGAACCAGCCGTTGCTGCAAATGGACCTGCGACTTGTCGGCGCCGCCATTGTGGTGCTCGCGGCGGCTGTGATCGCGATCTGGCTCGCCGGCCGCCGGCTGCGCAGCGACCTCGGTCCGTTGCGCGGCAGCGGCGACACGCCCCTCGTCACCGGCCCGAGCGCAACGCCCCAGGTGGCCAAGGAACTTCAGGCCCGCGGCCTCGTGACGTCGGCCCAGCTCGCCAACATGACGGAGACGGAACGGCAACTCCTGTTCAGCTCGGTGGCGGCGACCATGGCCCGCGAAGGCGACGGCGGCGAGGCGTTTCGCACGACAGGGGCGCGGGCCGCGATACGCCCGGAGGATATCCCCACGCTCTATTGCCCGATGTGCGGCTATCACATCGAGCGGTTTGGCAGCACGCCCCCTATCACGGGGCAGTGCGAGACGTGTGGCGCCAAGGTGGTGGTGCGGCGCGACGGGGCGCGATTGCTGCTGACCATCCTGACCCCAGGCGACGCGATTGCCCGGCGGTCGCCATTGCGGCTCGAATAGGATGGCGCGGTGCGATAGGGGGAATACGGGACTCTGACCGAGAGATTGCCCTACTGCGACGGGCGCGTGCACACCGCAGATTCGATCTGTTGCCAACTTCGACACACGGGCTGCGGGCGGAAGACCGCGCCCATTGGAGGATGTGTATGCCCCGCTCCCTGGCCCGACTCGCCCTGACCGGCGCGGGCCTCATGATCGCCATGGCGGCACTGCCGCTGGACGCGTTCGCGATTCCGGCGTTCGCACGGAAATACCGCGTGAGCTGCTCAATGTGCCACCAGCCCGTGCCACGGCTCACGCCTTTCGGTGAGTCCTTCGCCGGCAACGGATTCGAGATGGCCGTGGGCGAAGAGCCGCGCGACACCATCGCCACGGGTGATCCGCTGCTGCGCCTCACGAACACCCTGCCCCTCGCCGTTCGCTTCGAGGCGTACCAGCGAGTGTACTCGGGCCGCAAGGCCGGCGAGTCCACGCTCGACCAGCAGACGCCCTGGATCGTCAAGGTGCTGAGCGGCGGGCAGGTGGCGGACAAGGTCAGCTATTACATGTACTTCCTGGCCACTGAGCGCGGCGACGTGGCAGGACTCGAAGATGCATACGTGCAGTTCACCGACATCAAGGGCAGCGGCGTCAGCCTGATCGTCGGCCAGTTCCAGGTTTCCGACCCCGCGTTCAAGCGCGAGCTGCGCCTCTTCTACGACGATTACCAGCCCTATCGGGTGAAGGTGGGGCACATCGCCAGCGACCTCACCTATGATCGCGGCCTGATGGCGCTCTGGTCGCCGCGCGACGGAACGGACATCACGGCCGAGATGGTGACGGGCGAGGGGTTGAACAAGGCGAATGCCGCCCGGCAGTTCGACTCCGACAACAACAAGAACTTTGCGCTGCGCGTGTCGCAGGACGTCGGGCCGCTTCGGGTCGGCGTCTTCGGCTACACGGGCAAGCAGGGCGGCGCCGGGGTGTCGAGTACGATGAAGGTGTTCGGTCCCGACGCGACGATACCGCTCGGCTCGTTCGGCGAGCTGAACGTGCAGGCGCTCCGTCGCTGGGACAGCAACCCGTTCCTTGGCGCCTGCTCCGTCGCCGCGCCGTGCGCCGGCGGCCGGACGGCGCCCTTCAGCACGACGGTGGACGCGGCGATGGCCGAGGTCGTGCTTTGGCCGCAGGGGCCCGCGGGCCGCTGGTTCGTCTCCGGACTGATGAACTACGTGGACGCCGACGCGCCGGTGGTTTCACTGCGCATTGGCGAGCAGGGCGACGATCCGCCGACGGTGTCCACGTACAGCACGGGCACGATGGGCTTGCACTATATCCTCAGGCGTAATGTGCGCCTGACGGGCGAGGGGACGTGGGACTTCGAACGCGAACGCGCCCGGCTCATCGCGGGCATCAACCTGGCATTCTGACCATGACCTCCAGATCGCACATCCGATTCGAGGCCGCGACGCTGACGATCGCCGCCCTCGTGGCAGGCCTGACCCTCGCCGACCCGGCAGCGGCCCAGGGACCATCCGCCCCGCCACAGGGCGCCGACAAGGCACTCATCACGCAGGCTGAGAACATCTTCAAGGGCAAGGCCGCGGGAGGCCTCTGCTGGACCTGCCACGGTCTCGATGCCAAGGGCATGAAGGGGCTGGGCCCGGACCTCACGGACAAGACGTGGCTCCACGGCGACGGCAGCATCGACTTCGTAAAGTCCACCGTGAAGGCCGGCATCGCGAAGCCCAAGAAGGGCCCCACACCGATGCCGCCGTTCGGCGGCGTGCCGCTGAACGACAGCCAGATCGCGGCCGTCGCGGCCTACGTGGCCTCGCTCAGCGCCGGCAAGTAGCGGCGTCGCACCAATGAAGACGCCCGGCCGCCGTGAGGCAGCCGGGCGTCTTCTTGCGGTGCATGCTACGCCAGGCGGTCCGCCACCACCTCGGCGATGTCGTACACCTGCACCGACTCATCGCGCGAGGCGATGGAATCGCGCAGCATCGTCATGCAGAACGGGCACGCCACCGCCACGGCGGTGGCGCCGGTGGCCAGCGCCTCATCGGCGCGCTCGGCGTTGATGCGCTTGCCCTCGTTCTCCTCCATCCACATGCGCCCGCCGCCGGCGCCGCAGCAGAGTCCGCGGTCGCCTGAGCGCGGCATCTCCACGAGGTTCACCACGGGGAGCGCGCGCTTGAGGGTGGCTCGCGGCGCATCGTAAACCTGGTTGTAGCGTCCGAGGTAGCACGAGTCGTGGTACGTGAAGGTGCTCACCGCCTCGTGCAGCTCCTGGCGCAGCGGGATGCGCCCCTCGGCCATCAGGTGCTCGATGAAGACCGAGTGGTGAATGACGTCGTAGTTGCCGCCGAACTGCGGGTACTCGTTGCCGAGCTGGTGCATGCAGTGCGGGCAGGCCGTCACGATGGTGCGGACGTTGTACTTCGCGAGCGTCTCGACGTTTTCCTTGGCGAGCATCTGGTACAGGTACTCGTTGCCCATGCGCCGCGCCGGGTCGCCGTTGCACTTCTCCTCGCGGCCGAGGATGGCGAAGTTGACGCCCGCCGCCTGCATGATCCTGGCGAAGGCGACGGTGGTCTTCCGGGCACGGTCGTCGAACGACCCCATGCAGCCCACAAAGTAGAGGATCTCGGCCGTCTCGCCGCGCTCGGCCAGTTCCGCCATCGTCGGGATGTTCATCCCCTCGGACCACTTGCCGCGGTCGCCCGGATCGAACGCCCACGGCGACCCGCGCTGCTCCATGCTCTCGAACGCCGGCATGACTTCTTCCGGGAAGCGCGACTCGCCAAGCACCAGGTTGCGGCGCATCTCGAGGATCACCGACAGCTGGTCGATAGACACCGGGCACTCCTGCACGCACGCGCGGCACGTGGTGCAGGCCCACAGTTCCTGTTCGGTGATGAAGCCGTCGAGCAGCGGCCGATCGTCTCCCGTCTCCCGCCTCCCGTCTCCCGTCAGCAGTCCCGGTGCCCGCTGCTCCAGCCGCTCCCGCACATTGACGATGATCTTCCTTGGCGAGAGCATCTTCCCCGTCGTGTTTGCCGGACAGACGGCAGTGCAGCGCCCGCACTCGGTGCAGGCAAAGCCGTCCATCAGGCTCTTCCACGACAGGTGCTCCACGTCCTTCGCCCCGAACTGCTCGGCGTCGGCCTCGAGGTCCATGTACTTCATGACCCCGGCCTGCCCCGGCCCGCTCGTGTTGGAGAGGTAGACGTTCGGGAGCGACGCGACCACGTGCAGGTGCTTGGAGTACGGCAGGTAATTCAGGAAGCCAAGCACCAGCAGGCCGTGCGCCCACCAGTTCAGCGAGCGGAAGAAGGCGGCCCAGTCGGGCGGCACGAACGACAGGATGTTCGCGAGCGTGTACGACAGCGGCCGATAGAACGGCGTGGCGTGCTCCGGGAACGCCACCATCTCGAACGACTCCGCCAGAAACATCGTCACCATCAGCATGCCGATCCAGCTGAGGATGAGGAGCGGGTCGTTGGCGTGCGTCTCGGCCCCCTGGAGCCGCTTGACGCGATGGGTGAGCCGCCGCCAGAGCGCGAAGGCCACGGCGCCGATGACGAGGGCGCCCCACAGGTCCTGGTTGACCTGATAGAAGCGGTAGGCCCACTGCGGCATGAGCTTCGCGAGCGTGAAGCCGGGGACGATGCCGCGGGCGATGAACTCGCCGGTGCCGACGGTCAGGACGCAGAATCCCCAGAAGATCGCCGCATGCATCGGCCCGGCAATCCAGTCGCGGAAGATCTTGCGCTGGAGGACGCCGATCGAGATGAGGTTGAAGAGCCGTCGCGGGACGTGATCCCAGCGCGAGTCATCGAGCCGCCCGATGCGCAGGTAGGCCACGAGGCGCTGCACATTGTACGCGAAGAAGCCGGCGGCAATGGCGACGATGAGGGCGAAGATGCCGTTCGATGCGGTCATGGAGCAGAAGGTAGCAAAGGTCTGGCATGTCGAACAGCGGTCCGGACGGGCAAGGGCCTCCAGTACGAATGGCGGGTCACCGCCTCACATCCGCACGACCTGGCGTCCCATGGGATTGCAATTCGGCCCTGAGCGCCGCCAATTAGGCGCGTACTTGACCCCGGACTCCACCCGGTCGGGAAGAGTCCGCCTCACTCGTATTTCACTTCAGCCTCCGGAGTCATCGACTCATGGCCCTCTTTGTCCGTCGACTCACCAGTCTGGTTGCTACGGCCGCCGTGGTGCTTGTCGCCACGGCGTCGTCGCTCGGCGCACAGGCGCAGGCGACGACCGGCATCATCCGCGGCGTGGTCAGCGACGCCGCCGGGGCGCCCATCAATGGCGCCACGGTCACGCTGCGCAACCAGCAGACGAACTTTACGCGCGTGCTGCAGACCTCGAGCACAGGCATCTACGTGGGCACCCTGCTCCCGCTCGGTTCGTACGAAGTGACAGTACGGGCCATCGGCCATGCGCCAGTTGCGCGCAACAACGTCGCCGTGCGCGTGGGGCAGGTGGCGGAACAGATCTTCAAGCTGGAGCGGCAAGCCGTGGAACTGGCGGCGGTCGTGGTCGGGGCAACCGCCACGCCCGTGGATGTCGCGAAAACCGAAGCCTCGGCGCGACTCAATGACGCGGCGGTGCAGGGACTCCCGAACAACGGCCGCAACTTCCTGGCGCTCACCCTGCTCACCCCCGGCGTGGCCGTGGCGCAGGGACCAGACGGCGACGTGCTGTCGGTGGCCGGCCAGAAGGGCATCTCGAACAACGTCTCGGTGGATGGTGCCGACTACAACAATCCGTTCTTCGGCGAGCAGCGCGGCGGCCAGCGCCCTGCGTTCACCTTCAACCTCGACGCGGTGCAGGAGATGGTGGTCACGAGCCAGGGCGCCAATGCCGAGTTCGGCCGTTCCGCGGGCGGCTTCGTGAACGTGGTCACCAAGAGCGGCACCAACGAGCTCAAGGGCACCGCGCACTATTTTGGCAAGAGCTCGGCGCTGTCGGGCCAGCTCAAGGGGAACGGGGTGACGCTCGATCCGGACTTCGGCCAGCACCAGTTCGGGTTCACCGTCGGCGGCCCGCTGAAGAAGGACAAGCTGTTCTTCTTCCTCGCCTACGACCAGCAGTCGTATTCGGACACGAAGCAGCAGAATCGGCCGGCCAGCGCCGAGTTCACCAAACTGAAGAGCTTCCTCTCGACCCAGTGGGGCGGCGCGCTCAAGGACGACTTCCGTGCGATTGACCGCACGAATGACGCGCAGGTGTTCCTGGCGAAGCTCGATTGGAGCCTGAACTCCCGGAACCTGCTGTCGATGAAGTACAACTTCACGAATTCCAAGCAGGTGAACGGCACGTTTGACGTGGACACGTGGGGCGCAAGCGCCAACGCCATCGAGAACGCCTACTCCAACGCATTCAGCGGCCAGCTCGCCACGCAGATCTCCGACAACGTGTCCAACGAGTTCCGCTTCCAGTTTGCCCGCGAGGACCGTCCGCGTGACTATGACGCGCCGCGGCTCCCCAACGGCCGCGACTTCCCTGACATCGCAATGGACTTCGGGAACGCGTTCCGCATCGGCCGTCCGTTCTTCATCCCGGTGGAGTATTACGACACGCGCATCCAGCTCCTCAACAACGTGACATGGGCGCGCGGCAACCATCTCTTCAAGGCGGGCGGCGAGATCAACGCCGTGAGCTCCAACCAGACCTTCATCGGCTTTGCGAACGGCCGGTTCATCTTCAGCAGCGTGGACGGCTTCATCAACTACGCGAAGTTCGGCAACGGCTATGTGGAGTGCTCAGGCGGCACGACGAGCACCACCGGCGCGTGCCCGGCCGGCGCGAGCATCACGGGCCCGGTGCTGCTGTATCTGCAGCAGGCGGGGGTGGGCGGTCGCACCGTGGAGGAGTCGGGCACGCAGAAGATTCCGCAGACCGACATGTCGCTGTTCATCCAGGACACCTGGAAGCCGACACCGCGCCTCACCATCAATTACGGCCTGCGCTGGGAAGGCGAGAAGCAGCCTGACGTGCTGACCGATCCGAGCGAAGTCTTCTTCACGGGATTCATCGGCAAGACCGTCACCAACGCCAAGGGGACATTTGCGTTCCCGTCGGATGGCACCATCCCGTCAGACTACGGCATGTTCCAGCCGCGCCTCGGCCTGGCGTGGGACCGCAACGGCGACGGCACGGAAGTGGTGCGCGCCTCGGCCGGCGTCTATCACGCGCGCGTGGCGGCGCTGAACTTCGCTGCGGTGCGCAACAACAACGGCTCCATTGGACAGACGATGTTCCGCAACTCGGCGCTCACCGGCATTCTCGGCGCGCCGCCGGCCATCGAGAACCTCCTGCCGGCTCCGGGCGCCAATCAGGCCCCATGGCAACCCGGTGTGTTCGTGGTCGACAAGAATTTCCGCAACCCCCGCACCATGAGCACCTCGCTGGCGTACGAGCGGGCGCTTGGCACGACCGGGCTCACAGGCTCGGCCAGCTACACGTACGCCAAGTCTGACCGTCTGACCCGCTTCGTGAATCGCAATGACGCCGTGTTCGGCAACCCCTGGTCCACGGGCCTTGCCGGTGGCAACGGCATCGGCGACCTCACGACGGTCGAGAGCACGGCTGAGAGCAAGTACAGCGGACTCACCATCGGGCTGGCCCGCCGCCAGGCCAAGGACTGGGTGTTCGACGCGAACTACACGATCTCGTGGGACAAGTCGAACGACGACAACGAGCGTGATCCGTTCACCTTCCGCTACGCCCGGGCTGACCGCCTCGATGACGAGTGGGGCTACAGCGACCGCGACCAGCGGCATCGCTTCAACGCGTTCGTGCTCACCAGCCTCGGATACAACGTGACGATGAACAACCGCTTCACCTACACGTCGGCGTCTCCGATGTCGGCGAAGTGCGGCACCAACAACAAGGCGACGAGCGAGCGGGCGGCAAGTGCGTCCGAGCGCATCTGCCCGAACGGGACGATTCTTGAGCGCAACACGCTGCGCCGCCGGAACGAGTACGCGAGCTGGGATCTCCGCTTCGCGCGCCCGTTCAAGGTGGGCACGGGCAACTCGGCAGAGCTCATCTTCGAGGTGTTCAACGTGCTGGGTCGCAACAACTTCAAGGACCCGGCGTTTGGCTCGCTCCTGTTCAACTTCGATGGAACGATCCGCAGCGGCCTCGGGGATCCCCGCCAGATGCAGCTCGGCGTGCGCTACTCGTTCTGACCGCTTGACCGAAGCAACGCACGAGCCCGGCAGGCGCCACGCCTGCCGGGCTCGTGCGTTGCACCCCTGAAGCCGCCCGGCGACGCTACGCCTCGCGCCCCTCGCCCCGCATCGGGCCCGGCGGTTGCGGCGGGAGGTCCGGGCGCCACCAGGCATCCGGAGCGGCGGGTGCGGGCTGACGCTCGCTGACGTTCTCCGCGCGTATCGCCGCATGGATGAAGTTCTCCGACGGAACCGGCGCGCCGACGAGCCGGCGCAGCAGGGCCAGCTGCCCCGCGTGCGTCATGGCGTCAGCCAACGGCCCCTGCAACAGCTGCTCATCCGTGAGACGTGCTGTCAGCGTCAGGTCGGCCAAGTCGGCGGAGAGCGCGGCCAGCGTCGCGTGGAAGCGCGCGACTTCTTCCGCCAAGGTCGCGAGGGGCGGTGGCGCATACTCGCCGCCGTGGAAGAAGGTGCGCGCGTATCCCACCAGCCCCGTCATGTGCCACATCAGTTCGTGCGGGGATCGTGTCGTGGGGCTGGCGCGAAACGCACCGAATCCATCGGGCGCGCCACGCAACGCCTTCTGCGTACGATAGGCAAGCGCCGCGAGGAAGTGTCGCAGCAGGCGACGTGATTCCGTCATGTGTGGACCGCCTTGCCCATGCGCAACTCCCTGCCGTTGGGTGCCGTGGTGCGTCCGCACGCGTGGGTCGCCCGAGGTCCAGCGATCTCACCACTTTGCCTGCGACCCCCACATGCTGTGTGGGATCGCAAAGACCACCATCGTGACGACGGTGGCCACGACAATCGCCACTTTCGCCTCGCGTCCGCCCCTCAGACGCAACGCGGCCAGGATCCAGGCCACACCCGCGATGAGCGTCTTGTTGTCCGTCAGGTCGTACCCGAAGGGGATGCCGGTCCAATAGGCGTCGAACGCGTACTTCTGCACGATCGGCCCGAGGACGAATCCGCCGAAGAGCAGCAGGGCAGTGGTCACGAAGGCCCAACGACGCGAGTCCCCGCCGCCCACGGCCGCGAACAGCGCGCGCATCGCGAACAGCATGCCGAAGAACATGCACAGGACGTGGGGAATCAGGACCCACATCGGCACGTCGCCCTTGAACCGGGTGACCGCGGGCTGCGCGGGAAACGACACCGACTCCGCGCCGCGCGTGAGCTTCACGCGGTACTCGAGCTTCCCCGCCATCGGCATGAGCGGTTCAGGCGCCGGCGGGAGGACCGTCGAGAGCACCTCGCCCTCGCGCGCCATCGGCTCCGTGCGCCACGGGGCATCGGTGGGAAAACGCCGCCACTCAACTGCCCCGGCCACCGCCGTGTCCGCGACCGTCACCGTCACCGGCTGACGTCCGGTGATCGAGTAGGTGCGCAGCAGCTTGAGCTTGATCTCCTGCGCGCCCAGCGCCACGGTGCCGCGCGCCGGATAGGTGGGACCGGTCCGGCGCTGGTAGATGGCCGCGATCAGCGTGATGACGACGGCAAGGGTCCACTGCACCCAGGGCTTGCGCATGGTGTGTTACGCTCCGGCCTTCGCCTGTTTCACCGCCTCGGTGAGCGCCGGCAGCACGTCCATGACATCGCCCACGATGCCGTAGTCGGCCGCCTTGAAGATGGGCGCTTCCTTGTCCTTGTTGATCGCGACGATCGTCTTGGAGGTCCGCATCCCGGCGAGGTGCTGGATGGCACCCGAGATGCCGCACGCCACGTACAGGTCGGGGCTCACCAGCCGTCCCGTCTGGCCGATCTGGTCCGAGTGCGGACGCCAGCCGTCATCCGTCACGGCGCGCGTCGCACCCACCGCGGCATTGCCGAAGGCCGCCGCAAGGTCCTCGACGAGCTTGAAGTTCGCGGCCTCCGTGAGGCCGCGACCGCCGGCAATGATCACCGGCGCTTCGCCAAGGTCGATCTTCCCGCCCGCCGCCTTCTCGGTCAGCGTCACCTTCACGCGCACGGCCGACGGATCTCCGGCGGGTGCGAGCGCCTCAACCGCCCCCGCCTTGGCGTTCTCCACCGGCAGCACGGCGCCAGCGCGCAGTGAGATCAGCGCCGGGGTGGCCTGCAGCACAAAACGCTGCACGATCTTGTTCGTGTAGCCCGGATGGGCCACCGCCACCGAATCGGCGGCGAACGCGAACTCCGTGACATCGGAGGCGTAGGCGAGCTTCATCTTCGCGGCGACGCGCGCCACGAGGTCGTGCCCCAATGCGCTCGCGGCGAAGAACGCGGCCCGGTAGCCGGTGCCGAGGCGCGCGGCCAACGTGGCCGTGAGCGCCTCAGGGTTGTAGTTGGCGAACGCGTCGTGCTCGAGGACGAGCACGACGTCAGCGCCGTGGGCGGCGAGCTTTGCGGCATGCTGGGCGATGCCCGACGCGCCCGCGAGCACGGCGTGGACCTGTCCGCCCGTGGCATCGGCCACGCGACGGGCCGCCGTGACAGTCTCGAGCCCGGCGCGCCGCAGCTCGCCGAGGCGCGTTTCGGAGAATGCGAGAATGTTCGTCATCAGAGCACCTTCGCCTCTTCCTTGAGGAGACGGACGAGTTCGGGAACGGCGTCCTTCCCCTCGCCGACAATGCGCCCCGCGGCCCGCTCGGCCGGAAGCTCCATCTTGTCCAGCTGGTAGGTGATGGCGCCGAGCTGCGCCGGCTTCACCTCGAGCGGCTTCTTCTTGGCGGCCATGATCCCCTTCAGCGAGGGGTAGCGCGCCCGCGCGATCCCCTCGTCGATGGTGACGACCGCGGGCAGCGGGCACTCGATCAGCTCATACGCGCCCTCGAGCTCGCGCCGGGCCTTCACGGCGCCGCCCTCAACATTGAGCTGGGAAATCGCGCTGATGACCGGGAGGCCGAGCAGTTCCGCGAGGAAGATGCCCGTGGACCGGTTCTGCGTGTCCACCGCCATACGCCCGCAGAGGATGAGGTCGTAGCCGCCGTCCTTGAGCTCCGCGGCGAGCGCCGTGGCGACGGCCAGGCCGTCGCTGACCGGGGCATCGTGCTTGAGCTGCACGGCCCGGTGCGCGCCCATGGAGAGCGCCTTCCGCAGCGTCTCCTGCACGACGTCGGGACCGAGCGAGATGACGGTCACCTCGCCGGCGCCGAGCTTCTCGGTAATCTGGATGGCCACTTCAGCGGCGTAGCCGTCGAAGTCAGACATGTCGTACTTGAGTCCGGCTTCGTCGATGCCAGTGCCCGACGCGGCGATCTTGAAGCGCCCTTCCATGTCAGGAACGCGCTTGATGCACACGGCCAATTTCACCGTGAAATCCCTCGGTTGGAGTGCGATTGGAAGCTACAGGGTTGCGGGGCGGATCGGCAGATGGTGGACGGGCGACGGCAGACGGCGGACGGCGGACGGCAGACGGCGGACGGCAGACGGCGGACGGCAGACGGCAGACGGCGGACGGCAGACGGCGGACGGCAGACGGCGGACGGCAGATCGTCGGCTTCCGTTCCACGGCGGCGTCCTCAGTGGCTTGCGCAGACACATGACCCCATCTTTGGACGTCGTTTGAACTGCCATTCCCAATCCGGAATCGTTATCCTCGATGCCGAATTCAACAAGCAAGTGCAACACGCAAGCGGAAAGCTTCCGCAGGAGTAT
>CAYQCP010000022.1:0-44158 GCA_964416005.1 uncultured Gemmatimonas sp. | reverse complement strand
GGGGCTGGACGGCCGGGGTCATCGAGCTGCCGCCGGATGAACTGCGCGCCGACGACGTGCGCCCATTCGCGCTGCACGTGGGTGCGGCGCCGGCCGCTCGTGTCGACGCGTCAGCCGGTCCGTTCGTGCGCACCGCGCTCGCGGCGCTCGCCGCGGACGGCCGCGTGCGTGACGGCGCCGGCGTCGCCATCACGAGCGCGCAGAATGTGGGGGCGCTGCCGGCGCTCCTCGCCGCTCCCGCCGACCCGGCGCGCGTGGCTCTCGCCAACCGCGCGCTGGAACGCGCGCGTATTCCCTGGCGCCTTGGCGAGCGGCGTGCGGGGCCGGTGCAGCTTCGCGGCGACGGCCTCGATGGATCCACGCTCCAGCGCTATTACGCGCTGGAGCATGTCGGAGCCGCCGCCGCTGATACGCTCGTTCGCGCCGGCGCCGACCCGGTGATCGTCGCCGGCGAGGGATGGGTGCTCGCCGCCTTCGCGTTCGATCCGGCGGAGACCGACCTGCCGCTGCGCGCGCCGTTCCTGCCGTGGCTCGATCGCACCATTGCACGCCGCCTGGCCGCCGACGCGGGGCCGGTGCTCGACGCGACACCCTCGTCGTGGGTGGCGCGCCCGGCCTGGGCGACCGGCCTCGAAGGGCACGACGGCGTCGTGGAGCCGTTGCGTGGCGCACGGTTCCGCGCGCCCGCCGCCGCTGGCGTCTACTTCCTCCGACGCGGCGCGGAACGCGCGGGGGCCGTCGTCGTCGCGGCGGAGAGCAACGAGTCCGTGCTCGACCGCCTGCGCGCCTCCGCCATCGCGGCGCGCTTTGACGGACGCCATGCGGAGGGCGTGGACGATGCGGCGCGGCTCACGGCGCGTGCGTGGTCCGGGGACTCTCCACGCCCGATCCTCGCCGGACTGCTGCTCGGCGCACTGCTCCTGCTCGCCGCCGAGATCTGGGTGTCGCGTCGCGATGACGCGGACGCGGCCTGAGCATGGCACTCCCGCTCCTTCTTGATCGCTTCGCGGCGCTTCCACAGTTCCAGGTGCTGCGCGCGCGCGCGCCGCGCGCCGGCGAGTCGCTGCCGGTGGCGGGGCTCGCCGGGTCGAGCGATGCGCTCCTCGTAGCCGCGCTCGCCGTCGAATCGCCCAACCGGCTGCATATCGTCGTCGCCGACCAGGTGCCGGAGGCCGAACGCTGGCTCGCCGACCTCGAGGCGATCGTCGGCGAGGGACTCGTGGCGCTCTACCCGTCGCGCGAGGGTTTCGGCGAGGTGGAGCCGCACGCCGAGGTGGCGGGCGAGCGCGTCGAGACGCTGGAGCGACTGAGCCGCGGGCAGGTGCGCGTGCTCGTCACGACGGTGCGCGCCGTGCAGGAGCGCACGCGCCTTCCGCACGCGCTGTCTGAGGCGCGGCTGGAGCTTGTGCGCGGCGCCACGTGGCGTCTCGACGAACTCGCCGCGCATCTGGCGCGCATCGGGTTCGAGCGGGCCGAGATGGTGGAGGACGTCGCGCAGTTCTCGGTGCGGGGCGGCATCGTGGACGTGTACGGCTTCGGCATGGCGGCCCCGGTGCGCCTCGAGTTCTGGGGCGACGAGCTCGTGGAGATGCGCGAGTTCGACCTGTCGAGCCAGCGCACCACGCGCGCCGTGGAGAAAGTAGTGGTGTTGCCTTTCGAGGCGGAGCGGGGCGCGGCGGCCGCGGAAGCGGAGGGCGGCGCCGAAGCGAGCCTCGACGTGGGGCCGCGCACCACGCTGGCCGACCTGTGGCCGCCCGATTCGCTCGTGGTCATCCCCGAGGGCGTGCACGTGGAGCCCGAGCTGCGGCGCACGTGGGACGAGGCGGCGCACCATCTCGACCTCGCCCGCCGCCGCGGCGAGGACGCGGCCGCGCGCGACGACCTGCTGCAGCCGCCCGAAGTCGCCGAGAGTGGCCTGCGCCGCTTTGCCGCCATCGCCATCGTGCCGTCGGTGGCTGGCGACGAAGGGGTGCTCTTCCCGCTGCGTCCGCCTGAGCCGATCGAGCGCGACATGGCGCGGCTGCGCGCCGTGGCGGCGGACGGCACGCCCACGGTGATCCTCTGCGACAACGCCGGCCAGGCCGAGCGCCTCGAGGAGCTGCTCTCGGCCACCGGACGCGAGGCGCTGCCGGCGCTCTCCATTGGCGTGCTGGGCGGCGGCTTCGTGATCCCGCCGCGCGCGCATCCCGACGGCCTGCGCGTCCTCACCGACCACGAGATCTTCCGGCGCGACCGGCGCATCCGCAGAGCGCGGCGCTACGCCGCGGGCACGGCGCTCGAACTCGTCGGCGCGCTCAAGCCCGGCGATTTCGTGGTGCACCTGGAGCACGGCGTCGGCATCTACCGCGGCATGGAGACCATCTTCGTCGGCGAGAGCACCGTCGAGGTGGTCGTCATCGAGTACGAGGGGGGCGACCGGCTCAACGTCCCGCTCTACCGCATCGACCAGGTGGAGCGCTTCCGTCATGCGACTGACCTGTCGGACGACGCGCCGCCGCCGCGGCTCCACCGGCTCGGCGGCAAGAAGTGGGCGCAGCAGCGCGACCGGACGCGGGCGGCCATTCACGAGATGACGCAGGAGCTGCTCGAGCTCTACGCGCGCCGCCACATTGCGCACCGGCCGCCCCACAATCCGGACGGCGCCTGGCAGAAGCAGCTCGAGAGCTCGTTCCTGTTCGAGGACACGCCCGACCAGCTCCGCGCCACGCAGGACGTCAAGCGCGACATGGAAGCGACGCGCCCGATGGACCGCCTGCTCGTCGGCGACGTGGGCTACGGCAAGACGGAGATTGCGGTGCGCGCGGCGTTCAAGGCGGTGCAGAGCGGGCGGCAGGTCGCCGTGCTCGTGCCAACGACGATCCTGGCCGAGCAGCATGCGCGCACCTTTGGCGAGCGTCTCGCCGACTTCCCCATCAAGGTGGCCGTGCTCTCGCGCTTTCAGACCCCCAAGCAGCAGAAGGCGGAACTGGAGGAGCTGAAGGCCGGCACGGTGGACATCGTCATCGGCACGCATCGCCTGCTCTCGCCCGACGTCGAGTTCCGCCAGCTCGGCCTCATCATCGTGGACGAGGAGCACCGCTTCGGCGTGAAGCACAAGGAGCGGCTCAAGCAGCTCAAGCTCGAGACCGACGTGCTGACGCTCACGGCGACGCCGATTCCGCGCACGCTGCACCAGGCGCTGGCCGGCCTGCGCGACCTCACGCTCATGCAAACGGCGCCGCGCGACCGCTCGCCGGTGCTCACCTTCCTCGAGCCGTGGGACGACGGCCTGCTCGAGGAGGGGATCGCGCGCGAGCTCGACCGCGGCGGGCAGGTCTTCGTCGTGCACAACCGCATCGAGACCATCGAGGCGGTGGCCGACCACCTGCGGCGCCTCATCCCGCGCGCCCGCGTGGCGGTGGGGCACGGACAGATGCGCGAGCGCGACCTCGAGCAGGTGATGGCGCGGTTCGTGCGCGGCGAGGTGGATGTGCTCGTGAGCACGATGATCGTGGAAAGCGGCCTCGACGTGCCCAACGCCAACACGATGTTCGTGAGCCGCGCCGACCGGTTCGGGCTTGCCCAGCTGTACCAGCTGCGCGGGCGCGTCGGCCGGTCGCACCGCCGCGCCTACTGCTACCTGCTGGTGCCGGACACGCAGGTGGACCTCGACGCCGAGCGCCGGCTGAAGGTGCTCGAACACCACACCGAGCTGGGCGCCGGCTACCATGTCGCGCTCAAGGACCTCGAATTGCGGGGGGCCGGCAACCTGCTGGGGCCCGAGCAGTCGGGTTTCGTGCATGCGGTCGGGTTTGATCTGTACCTGCGCATGCTCGAGGAGACCGTCCAGCGGGTGCAGCGCGGCGCCAATGCGCCGCCGCCGCCCCCCGCCGACGTCTCCATGGACCTCCCCTGCTTCCTCCCGGACGACTTCATCGCCTCCGCGGATGCCAAGCTCGACCTCTATCGCCGGCTGGCCAGCGCCCAGTCGGTGGAGGCCATCGATGCACTCCGCGACGAGGTCCGGGACCGGTTTGGCGCCCTGCCGGCGCCCGCTGAGGCCTACGTGGCGTCGGCGACGCTCCGCCTGATGGGCGGGCGGCTGGGAATCGAAGGTATCCTGGTGCGCGGAGGAGAGGCCCGTGTTAACTTTCGAGTTGATGCGCTGCCGCGCATGAAGCCCCTGGCCACCGCCTTCCGGGACGTCCAGTTCCAGGTCGATGTCCGGCGAGTGCAGCCCCTGTCGTTGAAGCTGACGCGCTTGGGTGTTGCCTCGATGCTCGAGGGGCTCGTGCGCGCGCTGCGAACAATTACGACCGATCCGAAGTAACACCTTACTTACGGGACTGCCTGCCTCCGGCGCCTTCGCCGGTCGGCCGGGCAACGCCCGCCTTCCCATCCCTCGATGAAGCGCAACGTCATCCTCGCCACCACCCTGGTCGCCACCCTTGGCATCGCCGCCTGCGACGGCTTCAAGGAGGCGCTCACCGCCCACGTTGACGTGGTGGCGCGCGCCGGCACGCAGGAGCTCTCCGTCACCCGCCTCGCCGACCTGCTGGGCAACGCGAAGGTGCCGCTGCGCAAGGACGTCGCCAACGCCGTGGCCGACGCCTGGATCTCGTACCAGCTGATTGGCTACGCCGCCGCGCACAACGACACCCTGCACGATGCCGAGGTGGCCGACGACGCCATGTGGTCGGCGCTGGCGCAGGAGAAGTCGAAGGGCTTCTACGAGCGCATCGCGAAGGATTGGAGCAAGGTCGATTCCGCGTCGCTCCCGGCCAAGTACGCCGCCGGCGAGATGTACGCGGCGCGCCACATCCTGCTCATGTCGCCGCGCGACGGGATGACGCAGAAGTCGCGTGACTCGGTGCGCGCCGAGCTCGAGAAGATCCGCCGCACCGTGACCGCGGCCAACTTCGCCGACGTCGCCAAGGCGAAGTCGCAGGACGGCTCCAAGGCCAACGGTGGGGCGCTCGGCGTCTTCCCTCCGGGGGCGATGGTCCCCGAGTTCGAGAACGCGGTCAAGGCACTGAAGCCGGGTGAGGTCTCGGGCATCGTGGAGTCGCAGTTCGGCTACCACCTGATCAAGCGTCAGGCATACGACGAGGTCGCCAAGGAGTTTGCGCAGGCGTACGGCCAGATCGCGACGCAGAAGGCCGAGAGCTCGTACATGGCCGGCATGGAGAAGGCGGCCGGCGTCGAGGTGAAGTCGGGTGCGTCCAAGTCGGTCAAGGAAGTGGCGGCGGACATCGACGCCCACCGCACCGACAAGTCGACGCTCGTGACGTGGAAAGGAGGCAGCCTCACCTCCGCCCGCCTCGTGCAGTGGCTGGGCGCGATGCCGCCGCAGGCCCGCATCCGCGAGCAGCTGGCGCAGGCGCCGGACACGGCCATCCCGTACTTCCTGAAGCAGATCGCCCGCAACGAGCTCATCCTGAAGGCCGCCGACAGCGCCAAGATCACCCCGGATTCCGCCGCGCTGGCGAACATCCGCGGCGCGTTCTACGGCCAGGTGGCCGGCGCGATGTCGGAGCTCAAGGTCTCGCCGTTCTTCCTCAAGGATTCGGCCAAGACCACGGCCGAGCGTGAGCGCCTCGCGGCGTCGCGCATCGATTCGTACTTCGACCTGCTGCTCGCCGAGCAGGCGCAGTTCGTGAACATTCCGGAGCCGGTCTCGTCGGCCCTGCGCAAGAAGTACGAGTCGCGTATCGTGGCGGCGGGGATCGAGCGCGCGCTCGAGCGCGCGGCGAAGATCCGCCAGGTGGCCGACTCCACGCGTGCGGCGCAGCAGCCGGCCTCGGCGGTACCGATGCCCGGTGCCGCACCGGCCGCGCCCAATGCCGCCGCCCAGCCGGCGGCGCCCGCCAAGAAGCCATAAGTGACGCTGCGCATCTTCTCCCGCGTGGCGCTGCTCTGCGGCGTCGTCACCCTGCCGGCCTTCGGGCAGCAGGGGGCCGGCGCCGCGCCGCGCGAACTGCCGGTGGACCGCGTCATCGCGGTGGTCGGCTCCAGGCCCATCATGTGGAGCGAGGTGCAGGAGCTCATCAATTTCCAGCGCCAGCAGGGCGCGCAGATCCCCGACGATTCGGCCAAGTTCGTCGCGTTTGCCCGCGAGGTGATCAGCGACCTCGTGGACCAGGAAGTGCTCATCGCCACGGCGAAGAACTACAAGATCGACGTGACGGACGCGGAGGTGCTGCAACAGGTCGAAGGCGAGATGAAGCGCATCCGCGACCAGTTCAAGACGGAGCAGGAGTATCGCGACGCCCTGAAGGGTGAGGGCTTCGGTTCGGTGGACGAGCTGCGCCGCATTCGCGTCGACCGCGCCAAGCGCGACCTGTTCCAGCAGCGCGCCATCGACTCCCTCAAGGCGAAGGGACGCATGCCGTCCGTCGCCATCAGCGAGGCGGAGATCGCGGAGGCGTTCGACAAGGCAAAGGACCGCCTGCCGCGCCGCCCCGCCACGGTGACGTTTCGGCAGATCATCGTCAGTCCCCGCCCAAGCGAGGCGAGCAAGAAGGCCACGCTGGCCAAGATCGATTCGCTGCGTGCCGAAATCGCCAGGGGGACCGACTTCGAGGTGGTGGCGAAGCGCGAGTCGCAGGATCCCAGCTCGAAGGACCTGGGCGGCGACCTCGGCTGGGCGCGGCGCGGCATGATGGTGCCGGCCTTCGACCAGATGATGTTCGCGCTCAACCCCAACGTGGTCAGTCCCACGGTGGAGACCGTGTTCGGCGCGCACATCATCCGCGTGGACCGCATTCGCCCCGCGGAAGTGAAGGCGCGGCACATCCTGCTACGTTGGAACATGGACTCGTCCGACGTGGCGCGCGCCAAGGCCGAGGCGGATTCCACGCTGGCCGCGTGGCAGAAGGGTGCGTCGTACGATTCGCTCGTCACCAAGCACCACGACGACGCCGAGCTGCGTCTCATGGCCGACCCTGTGCCGCGCGATTCGCTGCCGCCCGCCTATCGTGAGGCGCTCGCCGACAAGAAGGCCGGCGACTTTGCCGGTCCCTTCCTCATTCCGAATCCGCAGAACGGCCTGAGCAAGGTCGTCGTCCTGCAGCTGACCTCGGCCGAAGAGAGCGGCGACCTGAAGCTCTCCGACGTCCGCGAGCGCATCCGCGCGCAGCTGGCGCAGGAGAAGACGGCGCGCCGCATCCTCGACCAGCTGCGCAAAGAGATGTACGTCTCGATCCGCATGTGACGCTGCCGACGCTGGCCATTACGCTGGGCGACCCGCGCGGCATCGGCGCGGAGATCGTACGCAAGGCGCTCGCCGACCCCCGGGTCGCGGGCGCTTGCCGTTGGGTGGTGGTCGGTCCGTCGGGGCTGGAGTGCGAAGCCACCGAGGTGGTGGGCGAGTGGCACCCGCGGCAGAGCGACGCCAACGCCGGGCGGCTCGCGGGCAAGGCGATCGCGCGGGCCGTGGCGTTGTGCCAGTCGGGCGCGGCCGGCGCCATGGTGACGGCGCCCATCGACAAGCACGCGCTGCTCGCCGGGGGCTACGACTATCCCGGCCACACCGAGATGCTGGCCGCGCTCACCGGGCGCGACGTGGCGATGATGCTCGCCAGCGACCGCCTGCGCGTGGTGCTCGCCACCACGCACGTGGCGCTGCGCGACGTGCCGGCGCTGCTCACGGGTGAGCGCATAGCCCGCGTGGCGCGGGTCACGCGCACCGGCCTGCAGGACGCGTTCGGCATTGCCGAGCCGCGCATCGCGCTCTGCGCGCTCAACCCGCACGGCGGGGACGGCGGGCGCTTCGGAACGGAGGATGACGCGCTGCTCGCGCCCGCCGCGCGCGCCAGCGGCCTGCGCGGCCCGTTCCCGGCCGACACCGTGTTCGTGCGCGCGATGCGCGGCGAGTTCGATGCGGTGATCGCCCCCTACCACGACGTCGGCATGACGGCCATCAAGGTCGCGTCGTTCGGGTCGGCGGTGAACGTGACGCTCGGCCTGCCGTTCCCGCGCACGTCCCCCGACCACGGCACCGCGCTCGACATCGCGGGGCAGGGCAAGGCCGATCCGTCGTCGATGATCGAGGCGATCCTGCTTGCATCTCGCTTGGTGCTCCGGAAGGGGTGAAGGGGTTTTTCATCACAGAGACACGGAGGAGCACGGAGGGCCACGGAGAACTGAAAAAAGCAGGGTGAAAGACATCGCGCCACGCAGTTGTTTGCGTGGCGCTCGCAGTTCACGCAAGCAGTGGCCGTTGCAGTCCTCTGCGGCCCTCCGTGCTCCTCCGTGTCTCTGTGATTAAGAACTCCTCCTCCTCCTCCTCCTCCCCCCCTAGTCCCGTGTCATCTCCCGGATCGCAACCCGCCGAACGTCCATCTCGCGCCGCCCGAGTTGCGACTGGTGGGCGTTCCGGGCAGGTTTTGGAAATGACAGCCACATCGCCCCTCCGTGTGCGCCGCACGTTGACGTCGCTGGCGGTGGCGCTCGTTGCCGCCTGCTCCACCGGCACGGCGCCAGGTGCAGGCACCGTCGATCCGCCGCCGTCTGGCGGCCCGCGGATTCCGGCGGGCGGCGTGCTCGCCATCGTCCCGACCACGGCCCACATCCCGGCGCAGAGCGCGCAGGAAGTGCTCGATGCCCTTCAGATGACTTACGACGCCGGCGCGCGCGGCTTCTACGCCGCCTATCGCTGGAACGAACTCGAGCCGCAGCCCGGGCAATACGCGCTTTCCGACCTGCAAAACCTGCTGAACACCGTCACGGGCATGGGCTTCACCAGGATCTACGTGAGCATTCACGTGATCAACACCAACCAGAAGGAGACGCCCGCCGACCTGAAGTCGGTCGCGTGGGACGCGCCGCAGATGCAGCTCCGGTTTCGCGCCCTGCTCGACCGCGTGCTCCCCATGCTCGGGAACAACGTGGCGTATTTCGGGATCGGCAACGAGGTGGACGCGTGGCTCGGTCCCCACGACGAATGGGCCGCGTACCAGCAGTTCTTCTCGCAGGCGCGCGGTCACCTGCGCGCGTCGAGGCCCGCCATGCAGGTGGGCGTGGCGACCATCTTTGACGCCGCGCGAGGCCCGTGGAAGACGCAGGTGCAGGCGCTCAACGCCTTGGCCGACGTGGCCATCTACACGTACTACGGCAACGACAACGCGTTCAGGGCGCTCCCGCCCGGCGCCGGGAGCACGGCGCTGAACGAGATGGTGGCGCTCGCCGCGGGCAAGCCCGTGATCGTGCAGGAGTTCGGCCAGTCGAGCAGCGCGGTGAACGGGGGGAGCGAAACGCTCCAGGCGCAGTTCTTCGCCGCCTCGCTCGCCACTTGGAACTCGATCGGCGGCACGGCGATGCCGTGGTTCACCCAATTCGCGCTGCACGACTTTCCGCCCGCGCTGTGCGATCAGCTTCTCACGTACTACGGCACGGGCCCCAACACCGCGTTTCGCGAGTATCTCTGCTACCTGGGACTTCGGCGGCAGGGCGGCGCCGCGAAACCGGCATTCGACTCGGTGAGGGCATTCGGGCGGCGCTAGCCGCTTCCGGCCGCCGACCTCTGCATCTCCAGGATCGCGATCCGCCGCCCGTCCATTTCGCGGACGGTCCACGTCGCGCCGCCGCCGCTGACGCGGTCACCCACCTGGGGCAGGCGCCCCAGCAGCCCGAACACGAACCCGCCCACGGTGGTGTAGTCCTCTTCCGGGACATGGAGTTCGTACTGCTCGTTGACGTCGCTGATCTCGGCCTGCCCGGGCACCAGCGTCTCGCCCGCCACCGACCGGTGAGCCGCCGCCGCGCCCTCGTCGTGCTCGTCGAGGATCTCGCCCACCAGCTCCTCGAGCAGGTCCTCCATCGTCACGAGCCCCGCGGTGCCGCCGTACTCGTCGAGCACGATGGCCATGTGCTCCTTCAGGCGCTGGAAGTCGGCGAGCACCTCCTCCACCTCGCGCGAGCCGGGGACCGCGTGCACGTCGCGCATCACGCTCGCCATGGAGAACGTCGCCGGGCGATGGCGCAGCACCGGCAGCAGGTCCTTGGCGTGCACCATGCCGACCACGTTGTCGAGCGACTCCTCGAACACGGGATAGCGCGAGAAGCCGGCCTCCTCCACGATGGCGAGCGCCTCGTCCAGCGTGGCGCCGGCGTCGATGGCCACGATCGCCGTGCGCGGCGTCATCACCTCGCGCGCGTTCTTCTCCGAAAACTCGAACACGGCGCCGATGAGATCGGCGTCCTGCTGCTCGATCTCGCCCTCCCGCTGGCTCTGTTCGACGATGACCTTGAGCTCCTCGGGGGAGTGCACGCTGTCGTGCGTGGAATCCAGCCGCACCCCGAACGGGCGCAGCACGGCGGCGGCCGAGGCGTTCAGCAGCCACGTGAACGGCATCATGATCCACGCGAAGGCCAGCAGCGGCGGCGCGAGCCACTTGGCCCAGAGTTCGGGGTGCTGCAGGGCCGCGGCGCGGGGCGTCAGTTCGCCGAACACGACATGCAGGTACGTCACCGTCAGCAGGGCGACGGCGGCTCCGAGGCTCACGCGCAGTCCCGCCTCGATGGCGAATGGCAGCGCGGAGAACCACGCCTCGAAGATCCCGCCGATGGCCTCCTCGGCCGCCCAGCCGAGGCCCAGCGAGGTGGCCGTGATTCCCAACTGGCTGGCCGAGAGTACACGCGCCAGATTGTCGGTAGCACGCACGGCAAACCGCGCGAGTATGTCGCCGGACCGGACCATGGCCTGCAGGCGCGTGCGGCGCGCTCGCACGAGCGAGAACTCCACCGCGACGAAGAACCCGTTCACGAGAAGCAACAGGACGATGAGACCAAGGTGCGAGAGCACGGGTCAAACCTACCCGGAGCGCCGCGGGCGACGCCAGCGGCGGGGCGCCCGGTGAGCGCCTCCGTCGCCAACTCCGACTGCGCCCAGCTGGCCAACGGCCGTCCGGGCGGGCCCGCCCACGGGCATGACCACGGGGACGGCGCGTCGCACCACCACGCGCCGGGCACCGCCGGCCTCAAGGCGGCCCTTGGGCTCACGCTGGTCTTTTTCTTCGCCGAGGTCGTCGGCGGATGGATGGCCAACTCGCTGGCGCTGCTGGCCGACGCCGGCCACATGCTCACCGACGTCGGCGCACTCGGGCTGTCGCTCTTCGTGGCCTGGTTCAGCCGACAGCCCGGCACTTCCAGCAAGACGTTCGGCTACCTGCGCTGGGAGATCCTCGCCGCCTTCCTGAACGGCTCCGTGCTCCTGCTGGTGAGCGTCGGCATCGTCTGGGAGGCGGTGGGCCGTCTCCGCAATCCGGAACCGCTCGAGAGTGGCCTCATGCTGCTCGTGGCCGCGGGCGGTCTGGTGGTGAACCTCATCGCCGCGCGTCTCTTGCACGCAGGCGCCTCCTCGTCACTCAATGTTCGCGGGGCGTACCTGCACGTCCTCGGCGACCTCCTTGGCTCGGTGGCGGCCATCCTCGCCGGCCTCGCCGTGCGCTACAAGGGCTGGATCGTCGCCGATCCCATCGCCTCCATCGTGATGACGCTATTCATCGTCCGTGGCGCGTGGTCTCTGGTCCGTGAGTCGGTGGACGTCCTGCTCGAGGCCGTCCCGCCGCACATCTCGCTCGAGGCCGTGCGCACCGCTATCGCCGCCGTCCCCGGCGTCTGTTCCGTGCACGATCTCCACGTGTGGACGGTGACGAGCGGGATGGTCGCCATGAGCGTCCACGTCGTGGCGCCGGACAGGGAAGACCACCAGGCGGCGCTCGAGCAGATCCACGCCGCGATGGCGCGATTCGGCATCGGCCACGTGACGGTGCAGATTGAAGGGCAGGAACTGGCGGACTGCGCCCCGCATCCCTGAGCACCAGGACTGATCGCGAATCGCAATCCGCAATCGCAACCATAAGTCGCAATCCTGAGTCCAAATCCTCCATCGTCCCCTCCCATGGCCCAGCTAGACAAACTCCTCTCCGTCATGATTCAGAAGAGCGCAGAAGCGCTCTACCTTGACGAGGACCAGCCCTCGACGCTGAAGCTCGAGGGGAACGACACGCCGGTCACCAAGCCGCTCAACGGCGCGCAGGTGGTGGGCCTGCTCAAGGAGATCGCGCCGCCGCACGCGGCGCAGAATCTCGACCAGAAGGCCCCGGTCAAGTTCCAGTACACCAACGCCGAGGGCGTCTTCCTCGTCCGCGCCATGCTGCAGGCCAACAAGTGGCACTGCCAGCTGACGGTGGACGACAAGGGTGAGTTCGAGCGACGCACCGGCATGTTCCGCGCGGTCGACCTCGAGACAGGGGTCGTCAGCACCACCGCGCAGCCCGCGCCGGTCGCCGACGCCTCCGCGCTCAGCGATCCCGCCAAGGCGAAGGTGGAAATGGAGCGGCTGCTGCGCCTACTCGTTGAGGTGGGCGGCTCCGACCTGCACCTCCGCGTCGGCGAACCGCCCATCATCCGCAAGAGCGGCGAGATGACGCGCGTGGAAGGGGTCACGATGACGCCGGACGGGCTCGAGGCCCTGCTCTGGTCCATCATGCCCGACCGCAACAAGAAGGAGTTCACCGAGCACAACGACTCCGACTTCGCCCATGAGATCACGGGCGTGGCGCGCTTCCGCGCCAACGTGCTGAAGGACCGCAAGGGGATCGCCGCGGTCTTCCGCGTGATTCCCAGCAACATCATCACCGCCGATCAGCTGGGCGTCACCCCGGAGGTGCAGAAGCTCTGCTACCTGACCAAGGGACTCGTGCTCGTCACGGGGCCCACCGGCTCCGGCAAGTCCACGACGCTCTGCGCCCTCGTGGACCTCGTGAACCGGTCGCGCTCCGACCACGTGATCACCATCGAGGACCCCATCGAGTTCGTGCACGAGAACAAGAGCTGCATCGTCACGCAGCGGCAGGTGGGGGTGCACACCGATTCGTTCAAGAGCGCGCTGCGCGCGGCGCTCCGCGAGGATCCGGACATCATCCTGGTGGGCGAGCTGCGCGACCTCGAGACGGTGGCCATCGCCATCGAGACGGCGGAGACGGGGCACCTCGTCTTCGGCACGCTGCACACGACGACCGCGGCCAGCACCATCGACCGCCTGATCGACCAGTTCCCGGCGGACCGTCAGGAGCAGGTGCGCACCATGCTCTCCGAGTCACTCAAGGGCGTGGTGTCGCAGGTGCTCTGCAAGAAGATCGGCGGCGGGCGCGTGGCGGCCCGCGAGATCCTGCTCGTCACCTCGGCCATCTCCAACCTCATCCGCGAAGGCAAGACCTTCCAGATCCCGAGCATCATGCAGACGTCCAAGCGCATCGGCATGGTGACGATGAACGACACGTTGCTCGAACTCGTGGAGACCAAGCAGGTCGAGCCCAAGGAGGCGTGGATGAAGTCGGTTGACAAGCTGTCCTTCGTCGCCTCGCTCAAGGCGAAGGGGTGGGACGTCTCGTTCGCCGAGTCGGAGATGCAACAGCAGCAGCAGGCCGCGGCAGGGCAGGGCGGGCCGGCGGGCGCGGCGAAGCCGGGAATGGGAGCGGGGCGCCGCTAGGCGCCGGAGGGCGGCGGGTGCGGGTCACGGGGCGCCGGCAGCGAGGCGCCCCGGTCGCGGCGGCGGTCAGCCGGTGACGGTCTTGTCCCCAAGCACGGCGCCGAACTCGCCTACCAGGCACGACGGGCAGAGAATCGACGAGAACTCGACGTCGCCGCGTGCGGCGACGTACGCCTCGAGCTGCTGCCAGGCGTTGCGGGCGTCACGCACCTTGTGGCACTGGGGGCAAATGGGGACGACGCCGCGCAGCGCGCGCAGTTCGGCCACCGTCTGCTGCAGGTGATCGCGGGCCCGCACGAGGGCGCGCCACGCCGTCTCCTCGGCGTCGGCGGTGACCTGCCGGTGACGCGCGACGAGGAGTCCGAGTGCATTCGCGAGGGCGAAGCACACCACGTGTGACACCAGCTCGGGGCCCGACACGTCCGTGTGCCAGAACAGCACCATGGCGAGGCTCGCGACCGAGAGCGTCACGGCCGGCACGGCCTGCATGCGCGTACGGCCCGGGATCATCAGGTAGTACACCACCACGCTCACCAGCTCGAAGCGCGTGATGAAGAGCGTCCCGGGGCCGCGCCCGAAATGCGATGCGATGGCGAGCGCCACGCCAATGAGCTGCGCCGTGAAGAGCGTCCGCTCGAAACGCGCGCGGGTCGGCGCATTGCGCAGCACGCGCCAGAGTGCGCCAAGGGCGAGCAGCGTCGCGCCGCGCACGGACCACAGGATCGCCAGGCGGACGTCAGACTTCGCCACCATGAAGTCGATGATGCCGAACGCGGCGATGGGGATGGCGATCACCGCGACCACCGTGAGCGCCTGGGCCCGGTCGCGCTCGAATCGGTGATACTCCAGCGCCTCCGGCGTCATGGCCGGAGCAGACGGAAACGCGTGCTCGTTTCCGGCTACTGGGTCAGCGGTCGAGGTCGTCATCGGCAGGCGTCGAGGAAGGGCTCTGGATCGGCCCCCGCTCGGGTCCGAGCGCGATAATAGGTGGTCCAAAACGATTATGCCACGCGTCGCATCACGCGTCAATTCTGGTTCGGAAGACGGTCAGATTCGCTCGGTAAGCGGCGCTGCGCGCTCCGCCGCGGGCTCCACGAGGTCCGGGAAGTTCTGCTGCGCGCAGGTGGGGCACATGCCGTGCGAGAACTCGGCGTCCGTGCGCGTGCGAACGTACTGGTCGAGCTGTTCCCATGCGCCGGCCTCGGTGCGCACTTGATGACAGTACGAACAGATTGGAATGATCCCTTCGAGCCGGCGCAGCGCCGCCGTCGCGCGCTCGCGCTCGGCGATGGCCTCGCGTTCGCGCTCGAGCGAGGCGTCCAGGTCCCGGTCGAGGCGCGCCCGATTGCGGGCGATCACCATGCCGAGTGCGCCGGCCAGCAGGATCGTCAGCAGCGCCGAGAAGCGGTCGGCGTCGGGCATCGTGGCGTAGTGCCCGAACGCCAGGGCGAAGGCGGCGGCGACCAGCGCGAGCCACGCGAGCAGTTGCAGGTGGAAAGGGTACGGGTAGACGACAAATGTCCCCATGGAGATCAGCACCATCACGCGCAGCGGCATCCAGTTGGTTTCCGGACGGAGCCACGCGTTCGCGGAGACAAAGACGACGATGGCGAGCGCCATCCCGAAGAGGACGCCCTGCAGGTCCTTGCGCGAGGTGGCGCGCCGAATCAGGTAGAGGCAGGTCAGGCACAGGACGCCCTGCAGGCCGCGCATCGCATGCAGGGCGTAGAGGGTCGCCGTGTTGGACACGAGGCTGACGTCCACGTAGGCCCACAAGACCCCGGGGAGGAGCATCAGGGCCGTGGCCCACAGGGCGAGCCGGCGCTCGCTCTCGAGCCGGAGCTGGGCGACGTGGGATGGGGGGATGGGCATACGCGAACGCGTCCCGGGTGAGGGGCAAAAAGCCGCTGCGTGACATGCCGGGGGGGCGCGACCTGTGAATTCTAGCCGGTTATCGACTATCTTTAAAGGCTATGGAAATCCGCAACATTGCCATTATTGCCCACGTCGACCACGGCAAGACCACGCTGGTGGACAAGATGCTCCGCCAGGCCGGGGCATTTCGCGAGAACCAGGTCGTTGCCGAACGGGTGATGGACTCGAATCCGCTCGAGCGCGAGCGGGGGATCACGATCCTCGCCAAGAACACGTCCATCCACTGGAAGGACACCAAGGTCAACGTCGTCGACACCCCCGGGCACGCCGATTTCGGCGGCGAGGTGGAGCGCATCCTGCGCATGGTGGACGGCGTACTGCTGGTGGTGGACGCCTTCGACGGCCCGATGCCGCAGACGCGCTTCGTGCTTCGCAAGGCGCTGGCGCTCGGCCGGCGGGTGATCGTCTGCATCAACAAGATCGACCGCCCCGGCGCCGACCCCATGCGGGTGCACGAGGAGGTGCTCGACCTCCTCATCGAGCTCGAGGCCAACGAGCACCAACTCGACGCGCCGTTCGTCTACGCCTCAGCGCGCGAAGGAACGTCCACGATGGATATGGACGTGCCGGCGGTGAACCTCACGCCGCTCTTCGAGACTATCGTCAAGCACGTGCCGCCGCCTCCGCACGACGCGGCGGGGCCGTTCCAGATGCTGATCTCCACCATCGACTACTCGAACTACCTCGGCCGCATGGCGATCGGGCGCATCGAGCGCGGCACCGTGCACGTGGGCGACACCGTGCACCTGCTGTCGGTGGACCACGAGAAGAAGCCGCTGGTGGGGCGCGTGACCAAGCTGTACGGCTTCGAGGGGCTGGAGCGCATTGAAATGCCCCAGGCGTCGGCGGGAGAGATCGTCTGCCTGGCCGGTCTCGAGGGCGTCGAAATCGGCCTCACCATCACCGATCCCGAGCATCCGGAGCGGCTGGAGGGGATCGCGGTGGAGGAGCCGACCATCTCGGTGGACTTCCTGGTCAACAACTCGCCGTTCGCGGGACGCGACGGCAAGTTCGTGACCTCGCGCCAGATCAAGGAGCGGCTGGAAAAGGAGCTCGAGCGCAACGTGGCGCTGCGGGTGGAGGACACCGACGCCACCGACACGTGGACGGTGAGCGGGCGTGGCGAGCTGCACCTCTCCATCCTGATGGAGACGATGCGGCGCGAGGGATACGAGTTCCAGGTGTCCCGGCCGCGGGTGATCACGCACCTTGGGCCCAACGGCGAGCGGCTGGAGCCGTACGAGGAGCTGGCCATCGACGTCCCCGAGGAGTTCATGGGGACGGTCATCGAGAAGCTGGGGCCCCGCAAGGCCGAGATGCTCGAGATGAAGAACCCGGGGCAGGGGATGGTGCGCCTGCTCTACAAGATCCCGGCGCGCGGGCTCTTCGGGTACCGGAGCGAGTTCCTCACGGACACGCGGGGCACGGGCATCATCCACCACCGCTTCCTGGAGTACGGGGCGTGGGCGGGGGCGCTCGAGGGGCGCAGCCGCGGGGTGCTGGTGTCCATGGAGCACGGGACGATCGTCGCGTTCGCCCTGGGCAACCTGCAGGATCGCTCGACGCTCTTCGTGGCGCCCGGCGACGAGGTCTACGAGGGGATGGTGGTGGGCGAGAACTCCCGCCCCGGCGACATGGACGTCAATCCGACCAAGGAAAAGAAGCTGACGAACATGCGGTCGAAGTCGGCCGACGACGCCATTTCGCTGGAGCCGCCGAGGGTGTTGACGCTGGAAGGTGCGCTGGAGTATATCGAAGACGACGAACTGATCGAGGTAACCCCGAAATCGATTCGTCTGCGCAAGCGGAGCCTGCTCGCAACGGACCGCAAGCGCAGTTCACGCGAAGCGAAGCGCGAACGCGCCTCGTCCTAACCCATCCAGGCAGCACACGGAGCGCAGCATCATGTCGGGCATGTTGGCGTCGTCGGAAGTCGGAGAACCTCTCGACGCGGACCGCAGCACCCTCGGATTGCAGGCCGCGGCTCCCGAGGACGATGAGGAGTTGTTCGATCCGGACCTCGACGAGGACGACGAGTTCGACGACGAGGACGAGGACGAGGACGACGAGGACGCGAACGACGACGAGGTGGATGACGACGAGGTGGATGAGGACGATCTCGAGGACGACGAACTCGACCTCGATGACGAGGGCATCCTGGACGACGACGAGCTGGATGACGAGCTGGATGACGACCTCATCGATCTCGACGACGAGTACGACAATCTCGACGATGATGACGAGCCGAAGGGGGGAGCCTTCGACGGTTAGATGCGGTGCAGGGGGCAGGGAACAGGGTGTGGTGCGGGGAAAGGGGGCAGGGTGGGGTGAAGGGGAGGGGAAGTTCTTGTGTCGCCTTCGGGTGCCCACCCGTTGACCCAACCTCTTTGACTGGCGATATTTACAGGTTCTGGGCCATTAGCTCAGGTGGTTAGAGCGCACGCCTGATAAGCGTGAGGTCCGAGGTTCAACTCCTCGATGGCCCATTGAGATTCAACTCATTGCCCCGTTAGCGCTTCAGGCGCTGGCGGGGCGATGTGTTTTCTGGCTGGTCCCTGCCGTGGTGTCCGAACCATGAAGTAGGGCGCCGTGGTGTTGGCCACCGCTACAATCCCCCGTACGGCGAGCACCAGCCGGCGCTGCACGGAGTCCGACCCCGCCAAGGTCGCCCAGAGGACCTCCGTGCCGCCAACGACTGGTGCGATGTACGTCGCGCGGACGCGTCCGTTACCGTGCCAGTTGCTCTGTGAGCCGCTGCGCGTAGAACGAGAGGAGCGCGAAGGCCAGCTCCGGCACCTGCTTGCCCCGCTGCGCCTCCAGCTCGCGCGCCACGGCGCCGGCCGCGCCGCGGGCGGCGTTGAGGTTCCCGCGCGCCACGGCGTCACCCGCGGCGGCCAGCTTGGCTTCCAGGCTTCTGCAGATTCCGGGCGCGGTCATGATTCCCATCGGCGTGCACAACAACCAGAGGTCCGACTGGAGGTGGAGGATGGTGGCCGCTGGAGTCGCCACGAGTGCGGCGGCCCGCATCGGCGCGAGGACCAGGGCGGTGGCCCCGCCGCCGTGTGTTCCGTCGAGCGTGTCAATGGCGGCCATCGCGGGCTCGTTCGCCGGATCGCCCCAGCATTCGCAGGGCCATTGCGGCACGTCCGCGAAACCCTCGAGCTCGGCCCGCACGATACTGGGGAGCACCGGGCTGACGAACGTCATCTCCGCGGAGTCGCCAGGAGCCAGCCGCGTAGTCGCGCCGCATTCAATCTGGCCGCTGGATACCACGAGCGCCCGCTTACCCATCGCGGCTGTGTACTCAAAACCGGCGAGACCATGAATGGCAGCCTGACTGGGACACGGCAGGTCAAAACCATGTAGCGCCTGCGCACTCGACGGTCGAACGCGCACCGAATACCGGTAGCGCACTTGCCCATCGGCCGTCTCCGATACCGTAACGGCGACGTCACCCACCACGCGGTTCTTGGCGGGCACGCGTACGTCGCCCAGTGAACCATCCGTCGTGCGTATCCGCACCAAGTAGGCGCCCGTCGCTGCGTCCTGCCGCACCGAGCCCACCTGTGCCTCCGCTACCCCCACGGCGCCCACCGCGAAGCTCGGTACACCGAGCCACAGGAGGAGCTTCATTCTAGTCATTGAAACACCCCGGGATACGTGATGTGGAAGTGGCCAAAGTGATAGATACATTTCCTCGGTCGCAACTGCAGCGAGAGCTCGTCAGTTCGACAAAGGCGCAAGATCTCGACACGGCCGTCAACTGACTCGGCCCCCTGCCCGTTGCCTCGATCGTTGAGATCCACCTCGAGTCCCTCCCGATGCCACTGGTGGCCGTCCGGTACTGGCGTCCACTGTCCGTTTACGTCGTACAAGCCCCCACGTGGTAATCCAATGGCGCTGACCTTGAATCGCGCACCGTTGGCCCCGTCAAAGGGGAAGCGCACCGGATTCTCCCGGTGGAGCGCCTTGTATCGCGCCAGCAACGAATCCACCTTCACGATCACGCCTGCGTGTGCGTAGTTGTGCCCCGGCGAGTGATTGCGCGTGGGCTCCATGAAGTAGTGGACCGAGGTGTCGGGCACCGAGACGATCCTCGGGACCGCTAGTATCAGCCGCCGCTGCGCCGAATCCGCGCCAGTCGCGGTCGCCCGAATCACCTCCGTTCCCCCGACCACAGACGCCACATAGGTGGCGCCTGCGCGCCCGTCCGCTCCCGTAGCCACCGTCACCGTGGTCGAAATGGTCCCTGCCACGCGAAACGCGCCCGTGGGACGTCGACCCAGAAAGGACGGCGCCTGGCGGTGGCTGTGCCCGCCCGATGTCAGCGAGTCGGCGACGACCCGGAGAGTGACGACGCGCCCGGCCACGGGCTCACCTGCCGCCGTGCGTACGCGCACCGCCACCGCACGGGCAATCGGCGCCAAGTTCGTCACGCGAGTGCCGGACGGTGGCATCGAGTCTCCGTCAGGCATCGTCAGTTCGATCACGTCCGACGCAAGGGCGTGAGGGTCCGGCCGAAAGACCAGCGAATACTGCCCTTGCCGTGTGAATTGCTGGACGTTGTCGGGGAAGTACGGATCCGTGTAGGTGAACTCCCACACCGCTGGAGGCAGGAAGACGAGCCGCGTCACGCCACTCGGGATGGGAAGCACCGCCTCCGCGTACTCTGCGTACGGGGACGTGTAGGGCGCCGTCGTCGCAGCGGCACCCGCGCGCGGAGCCGCCGCGGGATCCTCGCGCAGCGCCGGCAACGCATCCGAGCAGTCCTGGATCAGAGTGAACGGACTCCGCCCCAGCATCGCGCCGTCAGCTCCGTACGCTACCACCTCCCCCACGGTCGTGTCGTAACACGAGTGCGTTCCCGTCCGCAGGATGACCAGCATCCCGACCGGCTGCGAAAACGCCACGACCAGACTGTCAGGGCTGCCGTTGCCGCCCACGGCGTCGGGGCTGTGCCAGAGCGCGTACGTGCCGTCGCCCGCGTTGGGCGTCACGACCATCTGTGATGGACAGGACGGCAGGTTCAGGTTGTCGCTCGACCCGAGCGTGTCGGCGTCGACGAACCGTCGCGTGTAGCATTCGGCGCCGGTATCGGCTTCGAACCGACGCTTCCATGCCGAGTTCTCGAGGGTCAACTCGTGACGAGGGGCGCGGCGTCACACGAGCGTGGCCTCCTCGGGGCGCACCGCAGGCGAGACGATCGCATCACGACAGGCGGCGAACGCGAGGAGCACGGCGAGGATGGACGCCGTCGCCTGCGGAAAACGGAAGGCGCGACGAGTATATGGTGATGCTCGCATAGGCGGAAAACATGCCCTTCCCTGCGGCACCTGTCAATCACGCCATGTAACGTATTGCACCATGAGAGGTGCCGCACGCCGCAGCACGCGCCGCGTCGGCGTCCACACGCAGGTCGAGTGGCGAGACGGGCGCCTCCCGCGCGGACGCGCGAGCGCGATGCGATCGCACGCCGTGTCAGCATGAAGAATGTCGCGCGTGAGTCGGCGCGGAAGACGGTCCTGCGCGGTGTCCATTCGTGCGTGTAAAATGTCACTCGATCGACGCGAGTTGCGCACTTGCGAACGCGAAACTGAGCAGGATGTTCGTCCAGCGCGGGCAAAGTGAACATTCGCGCACAATTCATGCGCACTTGCGGGGTCCTGATAAGCGTGAGGTCCGAGGTTCAACTCCTCGATGGCCCATTGAGATAAGGTGAAGCCCCACAGCCGGTTGGCTGTGGGGCTTTGTCGTTGCACCAGGATTGAGTGCTCTCAGTCTGACACCCGCTATTCGGCCACGCCTATGCGGCTTGAGGCGCCCATCCCTTCTCGCGGTCGTTCTGCATCGCAACGGCAGCGAGTTTCTCTGGGGCTGGCGTGTCGTCAAGATCACGCAGCAGATCGTCTACGACGTAGTTATCGCTCGGCTCATGCGTTACCACGATTAGCCGCAGCAGCCGATCCGCTGCCGGTCCCATCGGAGTTGCGCCAGTCTCCCAGCGAGAAACAGTTTCCCGCGCGACTCCCATTCGCTGGGCGAAGTCCGTCGCGGAGAGACCGACATGCTTCCTCAAGAACCGAATCTCTATCGGAGCCAGCATTCGCCGCTGCGACACAATCTGATGAGCAACGATGCGATGCAACTGCGCGACGCGGGGAATGGCAACCGTCTCACGTCCACAGGAAGCGCATCGGATCACCTCGACGCCATGGAGTACCACGTGAGGTAGGCCCCCGATATCGTATCGGCGGACGGCGTTCCGTTCCGCGGTCGCTGGACCTCCGCAATCAGCACACTTCATGGTTTGTTCCTCCACGCCGTTATCACTCGTAGTCGCGTCTCTGATGAGAACGCGATCACGATGCACATTCGCGCTGTCCATATTCGGTACCGCCACTCCCCCTTTTCGAGTTCCGGCGGCTGGTACACACCTGCCCGCACCAGATTGAGACAGTCGGTCGTCTCAAGATCGTCCTTCTTCATCTCGTCGAGCGCGTGGCCGGAAAACTCGACAATCCCATTCTCGGCAATGTCCCGAGCGAGAGCCTTGGCCTCCGGGGGCTTCAGGGGAGCCAGCACGGGGTCGTCGGCCATGATGTGATATATTGTCAAATAGTGATATAATGTCAAGTGACGAGCAAGCTCGTTCGGCAGAGCGGACTCCCACGGCTGGTGTCCACGGTGTCCGTTCGAACGTGCAGGATGTCTCGCGAATTGTGCAGCTTGCGCCGAATCGTACGCGAAACTGAGCAGGATGTTCGTCCAGCGCGAACTAAGTAGACATTCGCGCACAATGCGTGCGTAGTTGCGGGGTACTGATAAGCGTGAGGTCCGAGGTTCAACTCCTCGATGGCCCACTGGGAAGCAATATCCAGCCCCGCAACGGTTAATTGCCGTTGCGGGGTTTGGCGTTTCGGACGCCCGCGCGATTGCCACCGCGCCCTCCGCGGTTACGTTTTACGCGTCCCGGAGGACACGAAAGTATGAACATCGTCTGGCTCTTGCTCATCGGTGCGGCGGTCATCAGCGGTGCGGTCACGGGGCGCATGGCCGACGTGTCCAACGCGATGTTCAGTTCCGCGGGGACTGCCATCGAACTCGCCATCGGCCTCGTCGGCGGCATGACGCTCTTCCTCGGCCTGATGCGCGTCGCCGAGGACGCCGGCCTGGTGACGGTGCTTGCCCGGGCCCTGCGCCCGGTCTTTCGCTTCCTGTTCCCCGACGTGCCGCGCGACCACCCGGCCCTCGGCGCGATGGCGATGAACTTCGGCGCCAACATGCTCGGCCTCGGCGACGCGGCGACGCCGTTCGGCATCAAGGCGATGGAGGAGTTGCAGAAGCTGAACCCCGACAAGGACACCGCGACCGACGCGATGTGCATGTTCGTCACGCTGCACTCCAGTTCGCTGCAGCTGATCCCCGTGATGGTCATCAGCCTCCGCGCGGCCGCCGGTTCCAAGAACCCGTCGGAGACGATCGTCGCCACCATCTTCGCGACCGTGGCCTCGATGATCGTCGCCATCGCGGTCTCGCGGATGTTCGCCCGGTGGTACGCGCTGCGCGCGCGTGGAGGTGCCGCATGAGGGAGCTCGCGAACAGCGCATCCAACTGGATCGTGCCGCTGCTGATCCTCGCGGTTCCGCTCTACGCGTACGCCGTGAAGCGGGTCCGCGTCTATGAGAGTTTCATCGAAGGCGCCAAGGAAGGGTTCACGATCGGCGTGCGCATCATGCCGTACCTCGTGGCCATCCTCGTCGCCATCGGCATGTTCCGCGCGAGCGGGGCGATGGACGGACTGGTCTGGGCGCTGCGCCCGGTCGTCTCGTGGGCGGGATTCCCGCCCGAGGCGCTGCCGTCGTCGCTGATGCGCTCGCTGTCGGGATCGGCCGCCTTCGCGATGAGCTCGGAGATCTTCAAGCTCCATGGCCCCGATTCCTTCATTGGCCGCCTGGTCAGCGTGATTCAGGGGAGCACGGAGACGACGTTCTACATCATGGCGGTCTACTTTGGCGCCGTCGCCGTGCGCAAGACGCGGTACACGCTCGCCGGCAGCCTCATCACGGACCTGTCGGGGATCGTCGCGGCCTTCGTCATCGTCCGCCTGCTGTTCTAGCAATTCATGGGCAACTCACGCTTCGTGCCTCGTCGCCTCGCCGTCGGCGACCAGGTGGCGCTCATCGCGCCCGCGTCGCCGGTGAAAAGCGCGCGCATGCTGGCGCTTGGGCGCGCGCGGCTGGAGCAGCTCGGCCTGCGGGTGAAACCGGGCCGGCACGCGCTGTCGGAATACGGCTACCTGGCAGGGACCGACCGGGAACGCGTGCACGACCTCGAGGCGGCGTTTCGGGACCCTGACATCAACGCGATCTTCTGCGCACGCGGTGGATATGGCGTCGCGCGACTCCTGCCGGCGTTCGATCTCGAACTCGCGCGGCGCCACCTGAAGCCGCTCGTCGGCTTCTCGGACATCACCGTCCTGCACCTTGCCTTGCAGCGCGCAGGCGTCATTTCGTTCTGGGGCCCGATGCCCGCCTCATCCCTCGGATTGAGCGCGTTCTCCGCGCGTTCGCTCCAGCGTGCGCTGATGTCCGCGGTGCCGGTCGGACGCGTCCCGTGTTCTCCCGGGCGCCGGCCGATGACACTGCGGCGCGGGATCGCGGAGGGACGCCTCACCGGCGGCACGCTCAGCCTGCTGACGTCAAGCTTGGGGACCCCATACGAGGTCGAGACGCGCGGCCGGATCGTCTTTCTCGAGGACGTGGACGAGGAGCCGTTCAAGGTGGACCGCCTGCTGGCGCAATTGACCGCGGCGGGAAAGCTCTCCGACGCGGCGGGCGTGGCGCTGGGGATCTTCACGGGAACCACGAGGCGCAACACGCCCGCGTCGCGCAGCCTGACACTGCGCGAGGTCTTCGCCGACCACCTGTTGCCGCTCAAGGTGCCGGTCCTGCGCAACGTCGCGGTGGGACACGTGCGCGACCAGGTGACGCTGCCCTACGGCGTCACGGCGCGAATGGACGCCGGGGCGGGGACGCTCACGCTGCTCGAGGCGGGGGTCAGGGCGTAGCGGCCCTACCGGCGTTCCGACGTCTCGTCGCGAACGCCTGCCTGTCGCGCAGGGGCGAGCTGCGAATCAGGGGACGTACGCGATGCAGTCGATCTCGACGCGCAGCCCGTCGCTGGGGAGCGCCGACACCTCGACGGTCGTGCGGGCGGGGCGATGCTCGCCGAACATCTGCTCGTACACGGCGTTCATCGCCTTGAACTCCGTCATGTCGATGAGGAAGACGCCGCAGCGCAGCACGTGCTGCAGGTCGGTGCCGGCGGCCTGCAGGATTGTCTCCACGTTCCGCAGGCACTGCTCCGTCTGCGCGGCCGTGTCGCTGGCGATCTTCCCCGTCGCGGGGTCCTTCCCGCCCTGACCCGAGACGAAGACGAGACGTTCGAAGCCCATGCCCGGCGAATAGGGGCCGACGGGCTTGGGGAGGTTGGGGGCGTGTATGGGTCGGTGGGACATGACAACGATGGCGTGATTGGATGGCCGACTTTGGCGGTTCGAATATCCCTCTCGTCGGTGTTCCGGGCCAGATGGCACGGCGACGCCTTTCGCCGCTCGTCCGCGCGTCGTAGATCTCATCATGACGGCCCCCGGTTCCTTTCCATCACCGGGTCTCCCCAATGTTCAGCTTCCGTCCGATCGCGATCCCACTCGGCATCGCGATGCTCGCCTGCAGCGGTGTCGTCACCGCGCAGCTGCCGAGCACGAATCCCTTCGCGACGCCCAGCCCGCTGCAGTACCAGGCGCCGGACTTCACGCGGATCCGCAACACCGACTTCCAGCCGGCCATCGAGGAAGGGATGCGCCAGCAGCTCGCCGAGGTCGCGGCGGTCATTCGCAACCCGGCCGCGCCGACGTTCGAGAACACCATCCTTCCGCTCGAGCGCGCCGGGCAGCTGCTCTCGCGCGTGCAGCGGGTCTTCGGCGCCCTCACCTCGTCCAACACCAACGACACGCTGCAGGCCATCCAGCGCGCCCTCGCGCCGCGGCTCGCCGCGCACCGCGATGCGATCTCGCTCAACGACACGCTCTTCGTGCGGATCAAGAGTCTCTACGACCGGCGCGAGCGCCTCGGGCTCGACTCGCTGCAGCGCCTTGTCGTCGAGCGCTACTACCGTGACTTCGTCCGCTCCGGCGCGCTGCTGTCCGACGCCGACAAGACGAAGCTGCGCGCGCTGAACCGCGAACAGGCTTCGCTCACCAACGAGTTCGGCCGGCGGTTGATGGCGGCCACGCGCGCCGGCGGCGTCGTCGTGGACGACGTGCGCCAGCTCGACGGCCTCAGCGCCGCCGAGATCGCGGCCGCGGCCGGTGCCGCGCAGGCCCGTGGCCTGGCTGGGCGCTGGCTCCTGCCGCTGCAGAACACCACGCAGCAGCCGGCCCAGTCGGCACTGAAGAACCGCGCCCTGCGGCAGCGGCTGTTCGAGGCGTCCACCATGCGCGCGGCGCGTGGGGACAGCAACGACACGCGCCAGGTCATCCTGCGGCTCGCGCAGCTCCGGCCGGAGCGCGCGGCGCTGCTCGGATTCCCGTCGCTCGCTGCCTATGGCCTCGACGAGACCATGGCGAAGACGCCGGAGAACGCGCTTCGCCTGCTCACCCAGCTCGCGACGCCGGCCACGGCGAAGGCGCGCGGCGAGGCGGCGGCGATGCAGCAGCTCGTGGACAAGCAGGGCGGGGGCTTCCAGCTCCAGCCGTGGGACTGGCAGTACTACGCCGAGCAGGTGCGCGTGGCGCAGTACGCGCTCGACGAAGAGCAGATCAAGCCGTACTTCGAGATGGACCGCGTCCTGCGCGACGGGGTCTTCTACGCCGCGGAAAAGCTGTACGGACTGACGTTCAAGGAACGGAAGGACCTGCCGGTCTACCATCCCGACGTGCGCGTCTTCGAGGTCTTCGACGCCGACTCGTCGCTCGGCCTGTTCTACGCCGACTACTACAAGCGCGACAACAAGAACGGCGGGGCCTGGTCGAGCGGATTCGTGAGCCGCTCGGCGCTGCTGGGCACCCGGCCGGTCGTGATCAACAACTGCAACTTCACCAAGCCGGCCGCGGGCCAGCCCGCGCTGCTCACGTGGGACAACGTGTCCACGATGTACCACGAGTTCGGCCACGCGCTAAGCAGCTTCCTCAACGCCGCGCCGTACCCGCGGCTCGCCGGCAACATGCCGCGCGATTTCACGGAGGTCCCCTCGCAGTTCAACGAACACTGGGCGCTGCATCCCGAGGTGTTCGCGCACTACGCGCGGCACTACCAGACGGGCGCGCCGATGCCGTCCGACCTGGAAGCCAAGATCCGCCGCACGACGACGTTCGATCAGGGTTTCGCGACGACGGAGTACCTGGGCGCGGCGCTGCTCGACATGGCCTGGCACACCCTGACCGTCAACGACAAGGTGACGGACGTGGATGCGTTCGAGGCGCAGGCGCTGAAGCGCTTTGGCGTGGACCTGCCGCTGGTGCCGCCGCGCTACAAGACCAACTACTTCTCGCACATCTGGAGCGGCGGGTATTCCGCGGGCTACTACGCGTACATCTGGGCCGAGGTGATCGACGCAGACGCCTACAGCTGGTTCCTGGAGAACGGCGGACTTACGCGCAAGAACGGCCAGCGCTTCCGGAGCATGATCCTCGAGCGCGGCGGGACCGGCGACATGGGCACGATCTACCGCCAGTTCCGCGGGCGGGACCCCGAGATCGCGTCATTGCTCAAGAACCGGGGGCTGACCGGAGGCACGCACTAGCGACGCGCTCGCCCTGATCCGAGTTTTCAGCGGTCAACACGGCCGCGGCGCGTCGCTTGCGCCCGCGGCCGCGTTCTCCCCTCGTACCGGAGGCGGCCCACCGTGCAGAGTCGTCGCTCATTCCTGGTTTCGTCAGCCGTCGCCGGCGGCACGCTCCTCACGGGCTTCCGGCCCTTCGTCGGCCCGGCGGGCGTGCATGACGCGCCTGCCGCCGCGCCGCTCGACCTGCTCATCCTTGGCGGCACCGGCTTCATTGGCCCGCACCTCGTGCGGCACGCCGTGGCGCGCGGGCATCGCGTGACGATCTTCACCCGTGGTCGCCGGCAGCCCGAATTGCCAGCCTCGATTGAACGGCTGGTTGGCGACCGCAACGGTCAACTGCAGGCGCTCGAAGGGAAGCGCTGGGACGTCGTGATTGACGATTCGGGCAACGTGGCCGACTGGGTACGGCAGTCCACCGCGCTGCTCAAGGATGCGGTGGGTCGCTACCTCTTCACGTCCTCGACGGGCGTCTACTACCCGTACCTGAAGCGCGGGCTTGCCGAGTCCGACGCGGTACACTACGACCAGCGCGACCCGAAGGACGGCGAGGAAGCGTTCGGCGTCATGAAGGCGCAGGGCGAGCGGTACGTGCTCGACGCGTTCGGCGACTGGGGGCTCGTGGTTCGTCCCACGTACATCGTGGGTCCGGGCGACACGAGCGACCGCTTTCCGTACTGGCCGGTGCGCCTCGCGCGCGGCGGCGAGGTGCTGGCGCCGGGGCGGGCCGACGATCCGTCGCAGTTCATCGACGTGCGCGACCTCGCCGAGTTCATGGTGCGCCTGGTGGAGCAGCAGCGCGCGGGCCTGTTCAACGCGGCGGGACCCGAGCAGCCGATCACGGCCCGCGCGTTCTACGCGGCCGCGGCGGCGGCGCTCAATGCCGACGCGAAGCTCATCTACGTGGGCGACTACGACTTCCTGCGGGCGCACAAGATCGAGGAGGCGATTCCGTGGGCGATGCTCAGCGGCAACAATGACGGGATGATGAGCATTCGCAACGCGCGCGCCATCGAGGCCGGCCTGAGCTTCCGGCCGCTCGCCGACACGGTGCGCGACACGCTCGCCTGGTGGCCCAGCGTGCCGGAGGCGCGGCGCGCCAAGCCGCGGTTCTCGATCACGCCGGAGATCGAAGTCGCCGCGCTGGCGGCGTGGCACGCCAGGGGACGGTGACGCGGCGCTACACGCGCGTCAGCTGCCCACCCTTCGGTACACGATCCAGCGCGAAGTCGATGAGCCGCTGCTCGACGTCATCGGCCACGTAGTACGGATCCACCACGAAGTCCGTGATGAAGAGTGCTCCGTATCCATCGGAGAGCAGCCGCGCGACGCCGGCGATCTCGAGTCCGTCCCAGGCGACGAGCGTCAGGATCTCGGTGGTCGTGGTCTCCGCGTAGCGGCGGTCAAGCGCGCCCTCGCCGACGCGTCGCGAGAAGGCGGCGAAGTTGGCGGGGGTGAGCGGCCCGACCCCGCATGACATGGGCGCCGAGGGGCGCTTGGGGACCGCCGCGGGGCGCTCCAACGCGCGCGCGGCGCCCGGCGCGTCGGCCTCGACGCTCCCGGGTGCCTGTCGTTTCATCCGGCGCCGAAGGTGGAGTGCCTGCCATAGCCGGCCCGACAAGGCGCCCACGCCATAGCCGAGCAGTCCGGCGAGGAGGCCACCCCCGAGAATGCGCCCGATGAACAGGGCGAGGCCGCGGTCGTACGCGCCGAGTTCAAACGCGGTGCGGAGCGCGGGCCAGCCGAACGCGCCGGCCGCGAGGAAGCCGATCAGGAAGAAGACAAAGCTCGTCGCATCCGTGAGGACGGCGCGGCCGCGTTCGTAGTACTCCGACACATCGCTCCTGTGCGGCCGGACGCGGCCGCGGACGGTGCGGCGCCTTGAGGAGACGCCGTTGCGTACGTACCCTATCGACGCACTCGCGCGCACACAATGTTCCCCGATCGTGCGCGCCGGCGCACCAAGTGACCACGCTGACGCACGGGACGCATTCAATGAAGAGGAAGCTGCCGCACGAAGGCGTTTATGCCCGCATCGGTCCGTCGCGCATTCACGGCGTCGGCGTGCGCGCGGTTCGCGACATCCCGGCGGGGACGCTGGTCTTTGCCGGAGAGAGCGAACGCGTCGTGTGGAAGTCGCGGGCCGCGGTGCGGCGGCTTCCCAGGGCAATCCGCGCGCTGTACGAGGACTTCGGCATGGTCTCCGGCGCCTGGATCGGCGTGCCGCCGAGCCTGAACATGCTGTCGGTCGGCTGGTACGTGAATCACTCCGACCGGCCGAACGTGGAGGCCGGCGACGATGGCCGCTTCCGCGCCCTGCGCCGCATCCGGAAGGGGGAGGAGCTCACCGCCGACTATCGGACCTTCGTGGATGAGGCGTTGCCGTTCAGGCCGCGCGCCGCGCGCCGCGTGCGGAAGGTCCGTCGGGCCCGTTCGTGAAGCTCGGGTCCGGTCCGACCACGCTCATTGCACTCGTGGCCGGCTTCCTCGTCGGCGGCGCTGCCGTCGCGACGTCGGCCCGCGTGGCGACACCCCTCCTCGCCGTCACGGGTCCGGTTGGCACGCTGTGGGTGAATGCCATCCGCATGACCGTGATCCCGCTTGTCGTGTCGCTGCTCGTCTCGGGCGTGGCGTCCATGGGCGACCTGCGCACGGTCGGTCGCATCGGCATGCGTTCGCTCGCGCTGTTCGTCGCGCTGCTCGCGACGGTCGGCCTGGTGGTCGCCATCCTCGCGCCGGCGCTCTACGGATTGTACGACGTCGATCCCGCATCGGCCGCGGCGCTGCGCGCGAGCGTGGCCGCCACGAGCGTGCAGGTGCCGGAACTACCCACGTTCGCCGCCTGGCTCACGGCGCTCGTCCCCGTCAATCCGGTCAAGGCCGCCGTGGATGGTGCGCTCCTCCCGCTCCTCGTCTTCTCGGTGGCGTTCGGAATCGGCGTGGCGCACTTGCCGGCGCAATCCCGCGACCAGATCGTCGCCACGTTCCGCGCCATCGGGGACGCGATGCTGCGCGTGGTGGAATGGGTGCTCTGGCTCTCGCCGGTCGGCGTCTTCGCGTTGGCCGTCACGCTCGGCGGGCGCCTCGGCATCTCCGGAGCCGGGGCCATCGGCTTCTACTTCCTGACGCACTGCGCGCTCCTGCTGCTCGCCGCCGCCCTGCTCTATCCCGTGGCGGTGATCGGCGGCCGCGTGCCGTGGCGCGCGTTCGCGCGGGCCGCGCTCCCCGCGCAGACGGTGGCCATGGGCACGCGCTCCTCGCTGGCGGCGCTCCCAGCGATGCTCGAAGCCGCGGAACACAAGCTGCGCCTGTCGCGCGAGGTCTCCGGGTTCGCCCTGCCGCTGGGCGTCTCCATCTTCCGGCTCAATGTTGCGGTGTCGTGGATCGTGGGTGGGCTGTTCATCGGGCAGCTGTTCGGCCTGCCGTTCGGCGCCCAGGCCATCGCGACGTTTTATCTGGCGTCGATCGTGATGAGCTTCTCCGTGCCCGGCATTCCGAGCGGAAGTTTGTTCATCATCGCGCCGCTGCTGCCGACGGTGGGGCTCCCGGTGGAAGGCGTCGGCATCCTCATCGCCCTCGACGCGGTGCCGGACATCTTCAAGACCATGCTCAACGTGACGGGTCACCTGACGGCGGCGACGGTTGTTGACGCGTCCCAGAAGCGCTGGCCGGGGGGTGGGCGGCCTCCAGCGAGCGGCCCGGGCATCTGAGCGTGCTGACGCGGGGCCGCTTGCATGGAATGTCCATACCGTCTATGATGTAGTCACATGAGACTACAATGACCATGCGCACCATCGGCATTCGCGAACTCAAGTCCCAGCTCAGCCGCACTCTGCGCGACGTGCAGGACGGCGACGTCTACCTCGTCACGGATCGCGGGCGCGTGGTGGCCGAACTGCGTCAGCCGACGATACCGGGCGCGGCCGACCTCACGCCGGACGATCAGGCTCGGCTGCGACTGGCCGCGATGGGGGAGTTGCGCGTGGCCGAACGTCCTCGAGTGGTCTACCGGCGCGACGGACCCGCGGCTCCCGACGGGACCGCGCAAGCCTGGCTCGACTGGACGCGTGGCGACCGGTGATTCTCTACGCCGAGTCGAGTGCGGTCATCGCGTGGCTGCTCGGCGAGCCACGCTCGGCGCTCTTCGAGCGAGCACTGCGTGACGCATCGCTCGTGGTGACTTCCACGCTGACGGGGGCCGAGTGCAGTCGTGCCATCCTGCGCGGCGCGGCACTTGGCGCACTTTCCCGCGCCGAGGCACAGGCGGTCCTGCGCAGACTTGCCGAGTGGGAATCGGGGTGTGACGTGCTGGAGATCGGCGACCGGGTGCTGGCGCGGGCGCGGGCTCCGTTCCCTCATGAGCCCCTTCGGACGCTTGACGCCATTCATGTCGCCAGCGCAGCGCTCGTGCAGGCCGAAGTCGGCGCCGTGAGCGTGCTCTCGTATGACGAACGAGTGCGTGCCAATGCGGCGGCCCTCGGCATGCCGCTCCTGCCCGTAGCGCGTCCCTGAGACCTATTCGGGCCCCACCCCTCGCTAATTGGGGGGCGACCCGCCATATTCCATGTTCGGGCAGCGACGCACGTGGCGCCGCCGCCCCAGTACTGATCAGGGGCCTCGCTTCTGCGATGGCCCTTTTTTCTTGAGATCAGGCAGTCTAGGACGAACGGCTTTGCCCGGACTCCGACGACACATCCATTACCAGGAGTTCGCTATGCGTACGCAAGGCTCAGTCAAGTGGTTCAACGATGAGAAGGGTTTCGGCTTTATTACGCCCGATGGCGGCGCGAAGGATTGCTTCGTCCACCACTCGGCCATCCAGGCTTCCGGCTTCAAGTCCCTCGCCGACGGCGAGCGCGTTGAGTTCGATATCGTCCAGGGCCAGAAGGGCCCCGCGGCGGAGAACGTCGTCAAGCTCGGCGCGTAATACTGCGCCGCAGGAAAGAGCCGGTCCTCCCGTCAGGGAGGGCCGGCTCTTTTCGTCGGGGGCGGGGTATGTGGACAGTCCGTAGTTCGATCCAGCAGAACGGTTGAAGCCGCTGCGAACTTCATACCACGGATTTCACGGAACAAAGAGGATGATCACGGATCCTGCTTCTGGGGTCCCCCAAGAACGCCTGATCCGTGGGCATCCACCTACTTCCGTGTCATCCGTGGTATGCTGTTGCCGTTCGCTGCCGATTGGGAAGTCGGAGGCTTGTGTTTGTCTACCCTCCACCGTCTACCGTCTACCTTCTGCCGCTGTAGTTTGAACCATCCACCCACAGGAGAATTCCCGTGATTCGCCCCCCGCGCATCTCGAGGGTCGTTGCCGTGCTCGCGTTCGCCACGCTGGCCGCCCAGGCCGCCGCCCAAGGTACGGAAGTCACCCGCGCCGTCGCCGGCGGCGGCATCGCCGCCAAGGGCTGGGCCGGCCAGGTGGACGCCAACGAAGCCAGGAATGGCATGACCATCAACTCGGCCAAGTTCGAGGCAATGGGCCAAGGATATCACGTCACCACGGGACCGTCGGCCACGTACTGGCAGGCCAACGCCACCGCCAGCGGCAACTACACCGTGAAGGCGACGTTCACCGAGCCCAAGTACCAGAACCTCAACGACCATCCGCACCCGTACGGCATCGTCATCGCCGGCAACGACCTCGGCAACGACAAGGCGACGCTGCTCTACTGCACCGCGTACGGCAACGGCACGTACATCGTGCGCGGCTTCGGCCCGGCGCCGTTCCGGCTGGGCGGGCGCGGGGCCACCGCGCATCCCGCGGTGAACAAGGCGGCGGGCGTCGGCGCGCCGGTGTCGCAGGAAATCGCCGTGACGGTCAAGGGCGGCAAGGTCTCGTGCGCCATCAACGGCGCCGTCGTGGCCACGTTCGACAAGGCCGAAACCGTGGGCGAAGGCAAGCTGAAGTCGCTCGACGGTACGTACGGCCTGCGTTTCGGGCACAACACCGAAGTGATGGTGAGGGGCCTGACGCTCACGAAGCACTAGAGGTGCGCGCGCCGATCAGCGGCCTCGCCCCGATGCGGGGCCGCTGACGCGCGCGAGGTTCGCCTGCGCCGCTTCGAACGCCGGCTGAAGGCGCACGGCCTCGGTGAACGCCCGGCGGGCGTCGTCCGCGCGTCCGGCGCGCAGCAACGCCTCCCCGAGCGTGTTGTGTCCCTGGGCGACCTTCGGCTTGAGCCGCACGGCCTCGCGCAGGTGTGCGATGGCTTCGTCGAGCCGCGCCGGCTCGCCGCGCAGGATGTCTCCGGCGATATAGTGCGAGTTGGCGACGAGCTCCGGATTGCCCGGCTCGAAGCGAATGGCCGACTCGAAGTGCGGCACCGCCTCGGCGCCTCGACCCACACGCTGCAGGGCGACGCCGAGACTGTAGTGCGCCCGCGCGTGATCGGGCTTGAGCGCGATGGCCGCTTCGAAGTGCTCGATCGCTTCGGTGAGTCCGCCCGGCTTGCGTGAGACCAGACGGCCAAGGTTGTGGTGCGCCATCCAACTCGCCGGATTCGCGGTGAGCGTGGCGCGATACAGGGTCTCGGCATCGCGATAGTGGCGGGCTTCACTCAAGGTGAGCGCGCCGAGCGTCAGCAGCAGGGCGCCGGCAGCGCTCGCGACGACCCGGCGCTGCGCGCCGGCCCCTGCGCGTTCGATGCCCCATCCGATGACGCCGCCCACCATAAGGCAGAGTGCGACGTTGGCGTGGTACTGGAAGTGGTCTGCGACGAACGCGTACCGGAACGGGTAGACGTCGAGGAACCCCAGCACGGGGAAGAGCATGCCCGCGAAGACCAGCATCGCGGCCAGCGGCGCGCGTGTGCGGTCTCGCACGCGCCAGAACGCGCCGATGAGTGCGAGCATCGCGGCCGGATACGCCCAGGCCCGCACCGACGCCGGGTCGATGGTCCATCGCGGATAGGTGAAGACCAGGTGCGCCGGCCAGAGGAACGTGGCGAAATAGTGCCAGACGGCACGCCCCGCGAGCAGCAGGCGCTGCACCGGTGAGAGCGCGAACTCGGCGCCGCTGGCGCCGATGACGTGGCGTTCCACCCACGCGGTGCCGAGCCCGGCCGCGATCCCCAGTGCGAGCCACGGCAGCAGCGGCACGACGTCACGCCGCCAGGCGATAGCGCCGCGCCGCCACCAGACCAGCACGAGCAGGGCGCACGGCACGGTGGCCGTCACGGTCTTGGCGCCGAGCGCGAGCGCGAAGAAGGCGAACGCGACGATCCAGTCACGTCGTGCGCGCGATTCATCAAAGCGCAGCCAGGAGAGCGCGGCCAGCAGTGCGAGCACGAGGGAGAGCGTGTTCTTCTGCTCGGAGATCCAGGCGACCGACTCGACGTGCACCGGGTGCAGGGCGAACAGGAACCCGGCGATCCACGCACCGCGGATGGCGAGGCGCTGGCCGAGCAGCACGACGAGGCAGGCCGCACCGGCGTGCAGGGCGGCGGTGACGAGGTGGTAGCCGAGCACCGCGCTGCCCCAGAGCCGGTGCTCGATCCAGAAGGCGCTGTGCAGCACGGGGTAGTACTGCTGCGTGGCGCCCGGTTCGAGCCAGATGCGCACGAGGCCGTCCCACCCCTGCAGCGCGCCCACCGTGATGTGTGCCGCGTCGTCCCAGAGCAGGTCGCCGCTGAGCGCGGGGGCGTACGCGAGGAAGACCGCGGCGATGAGCAGTGCCCCGAGCACGGCGTCCGACGCGGTGGACGGTGGCCGCGGCGCCGCGGTGGAACCGGCGCCGGGTTCAGTCTGGCTTGCGTGACGAGTGCTGGGCACGGGCATCGGGGGCGCGTCGCGTCGGGGATGCGGTCAAGATACGCGATCGGCTCCTCCCTTGTTCTGCTCGGCCGGGGCGGCGATCTTCACCGCGTACCGCAGTTGAGCCCCCCAAACACGAGGTGCCCCATGCGCCGCACGTTCCTCACACTCGCACTTGCCGCCGCCGCGCCGCTGCACGCCCAGGGCCTGATGGCCGACATGCACGCCGACGTTCGCCAGGTGGAACAGAAGATCATCGCGCTCGCCAAGGCGATGCCGGAGAACACCTATGCCTGGCGTCCCACCGGGGCGCGCTCAGTCGGCGAGCTGTTCATGCACGTGGCCGAGGACAACTATTTCATCCCGGTGGCGATGGGCAAGCCGGCGCCGGTGGAGACCGGCATCACCGAGGACTTCAAGACGACCGTGGCGTACTCGAGCAAGCCGCGCAGCAAGGACCAGATCGTCGCCGAGCTCGAGGCCTCGTTCAAGCACCTGCATGTCGCGATGGGGCTCACCACCGACGCCAATGTCGGAGAGAAGCTCAAGGTCTTCGGTCAGGAATTCACGCGCCAGCGGCTCATGATCATGACGGTCACGCACCTGCACGAGCACCTGGGGCAGGGCATCGCGTACGCGAGGTCAAACGGCATCGCGCCGCCGTGGAGTCGGTAGTGCAGAAGGCAGACGGCGGACGGCAGATGCGTAAGGCCGAGTGATGCGCGCTGCCGTTCCCGGGCTGCTGGTCGCGCTCGCCGTGTCCGTGCTTGCATGGGCCGGCGAGCGCGTGTTTGTCGCCGTCACCGGGCGCGCACTGGTCGAGGCCATCGTGCTCGCCATCCTCATCGGCGCCGTCGTGCGCGCGCTCTTCGTGCGCACGCCGGCGCGGTTCGCGCCGTTCGCCCGCGGCAGCGCGGTGGCGAGCGGCCTGCTGCTCGAGTGCTCCATCGTCCTGCTTGGCGCCGGCTCCGACCTGCGCGCCTTGGTGGCGGCGGGCCCGGCGATCCTCGCCGGCGTCGTCGTGATCGTGGGCGTGACGCTGGTGGCGGGCACGTACATCGGGCAGTGGTTCGGCCTGCCGCGCTCGCACGCGCTTCTCGTCGCCGTGGGCAACGCCATCTGCGGCAACTCGGCCATCAGCGCCGCCGCGCCGGTGGTGGGTGCGCGGCGCGACGAAGTGGCATCGGCCATCGCCTTCACCGCCGTGCTCGGCGTCGCGGTCATCGTCGGACTGCCGGGGCTCATCCCGCTGCTTCACCTCAGCGACAGCCAGTACGGCGTGGTGGCCGGGCTGACGGTGTATGCGGTGCCGCAGGTCATCGCGGCGGCGTATCCCGTGAGCCTGGTGGCGGGGCAGGCGGCGACGCTCGTGAAGCTCATGCGCGTGCTGCTCCTCGGGCCGGTGGTGCTGGTGCTGTCGTTCACCGAGCACCACGCCGCGCACATGAAATGGTGGCGCGTGGTCCCATGGTACATCATCGGATTCGGCGTCACCGCCGCGCTGCGCACGCTCGAGGTGATTCCGGCCGCGTCGGGCGACGTGGTGCGCGAGGCGGCGCGGGCGCTCACCGTCGTCGCGATGGCGGGGCTCGGGCTCGCCGTGGACATCGACGCCGTGCGCCGCGTCGGCCCGCGCGTGGGCGCGACGGTGGTCGTCTCGCTGCTGCTGATGCTGGGGCTCAGCCTTGTGCTGGTGCGCCTGCTCGTCGTGTCGTAGCCTTCAGTACGGCCCCGCGACGTTCCCCGTTGCCGTCAGGTGTCAGGCATATTACTGTATCGACGTACAGGCAACCTCTACCGTTGGAGTCCGTCACGATGCAAGTCGCATTCAGGGCGCAGGGCCTCGCGTGGGTCGGCGCCGCGCTCCTCGTCGTTTCCTGCGGTGGGAACGAGCCCAAGGCGGTTCCTGCCCTCGTCTTCAACGAGGCGGCGTGGACGCCGCCCCTCGAGAAAGACATCCCCAACGATTCGCTTGGCGCGTCCATCAAGCGCGGCCTCTACCTCCTGCGCTTCACGCCTGAGTCGCTGCCGCAGTACGCGACCTCGGCGCTGCGCTGCACCAGCTGCCACCAGAACGACGGGCTGAAGGCGTCGTCGGCGCCGCTCACCGGCTCGCACGCGCGGTTCCCCAAGTACATGCCGCGCTCCGGCGCGGTGATCTCGCTCGGCGACCGCGTGAACTACTGCTTCACGCGCTCGCTCGCCGGCAATGCCATTCCGGTGGGCAGCCGCGAGATGACCGACATCCTGGCCTACCTCGCCTTCATCTCGAAGGACGTGCCGGTCGGCACCAAGATCGCCGGCGCCGAGGGCATCATCAGCATGAAGGACACGCTGGTGGGCGACATCGCCCGCGGCGAGCAACTGTACGTGAGCAAGACCTGCGTCACGTGTCACATGCCGGATGGTCAGGGCGCCGGCCCGCTGCCCGCGCTTTGGGGGCCGAAGTCGTACTCGATCGGCGCGTCGATGGCGCGCGAGGAGCGCGCCGCCTCCTTCATCTGGCACAACATGCCGCAGACCAAGCCGGGGTCGCTCTCCCCGCAGGAGGCGTTCGACCTGGCCGCGTTCATCAACTCGCATCCGCGCCCTGACTCGCCGGGCAAGGAACTCGACTGGCCGATGGGCGGCGCGCCCAAGGACGTGCCATACAACACCAACGGGCACGAGGCGCATCGCCCGCCTGCCTCGCTGGTGACGCGCGCGAACCCGCAGGGCGCGCTCGTTCCCAATCCGCCCGTGATTGGCCGCGCCCGCACGCAGAAGTGACGTCCGATGACCACGCGCAACGCTGATACAACCACGAAGGTGCCGCCGGCCGATGACGCCGCCGCGGCACCGGCGGACGAGTCGATCTCGCGCCGTGACCTCATCGCCGGCGCCGCGGGCGCGATCGGCGTGGCAGTCGCGGCCGGCATGCCGCTCGTCGCCGGCGGACAGGCGGCCAGGGCGACGCCTGTCGCACCAGCGATTCCCGCCGATCCGACCAAGCTCCAGGGTGCGCCCACGTCGCAGGTCGGGAGTCGATCGACCTTCTTCAAGCCGTCGCGCACGCCGTACGGCGAGACGGTGGGCAACTCGCTCACGCCGCTGCAGGATCTCTCCGGCACCATAACGCCGGCCGACCTCCACTTCGAGCGGCATCACGCCGGCATCCCGCTCATCGATCCGGCGAGGCACACGCTGCTGATCCACGGCCTCGTGGACACGCCGTTGATGCTGACGGTGGACGAGGTGAAGCGCTTCCCGCAGGTGACGCGCACCTATTTCATCGAGTGCTCGGGCAACGGCCGCAACGCCTACCGCGATCCGAAGCCCGACTTGACGCCGCAGAAGGTCGCCGGCCTCGTGAGCAACACGGAGTGGACGGGCGTCCCGCTCAAGGTCCTTCTCGATGAGGCGGGCGCCAAGCCGGCGGCGACGTGGTTCCTCGCCGAGGGAGGCGACGCGTGCGTGATGACGCGCAGCATCCCGATGGCCAAGGCCATGGACGACGCGATGGTGGTGTGGGCGCAGAATGGTGAGCCGATCCGCCCCGAGCAGGGCTTCCCGCTGCGTCTCCTCCTCCCGGGGTGGGAAGGCAACGTGAGCGTGAAGTGGCTCCGGCGCCTCGAACTCGGCACGCGTCCGTGGGCGACGCGATGGGAGACGAGCAAGTACACCGACCCGCTCCCCGATGGCACGGCGCGCCAGTACAGCTTTGACATGGACGCCAAGTCCATCATCACCGCGCCGGCCTTCCCGCAGGTGTTGTCCAAGGGCTGGTGGTCGGTGACCGGCCTCGCCTGGACGGGGCGCGGCAGGATCACGCGCGTCGAAGTGAGCACCGACGACGGCCGGTCGTGGGCCGACGCCGAGCTGACCCCGACGACCGGCGTGAAGGCGCCCGTACGCTTCACCCATCACTGGGAGTGGAACGGCAAGGCGGCGGTGCTGCTCAGCCGCGCCACGGACGAAACCGGATACGTGCAGCCGACGCGCCAGGAGCTGCTCAAGGTGCGCGGCATCGGCACCGACTTCCACTTCAATCCGATCGTCGGATGGAAGGTGGCGTCGGACGGCAAGGTCACCTTCCACGGGGAGACATGATGCGTCGCTCACTCATGATCGGCCTCGTGCTGGCGACCGCCGCGTGCGCCGGCGACCGCGTCGCCTCGGACGCGCCGGCCGCCGCCGGCTTCGCCAGCATTCCGGCCAAGCACTACGGCCTCGGTCGCGCGGCCACGCCGGCCGAGGTGGCCGCCCTCAACATTGATGTCGGTCCCGACGGCGAAGGGCTGCCCGCGGGATCCGGCACGGCCGCCCTGGGCGCGGACATCTACCAGAAGAAGTGCGCGATGTGCCACGGCCCGAAGGGACTCGGCATGCCGCCCGCCTTCCCGCTGCTCATCAGCCGCGACCCGAAAGCCGAGGGCTTCAAGTTCGCGAGCGATCCCAAGCTGCCCAAGTCCATCGGCAATTACTGGCCGGAGGCCAGCACGGTGTTCGACTACGTGCGGCGTGCGATGCCGCTGCTCCAGCCGGGCTCGCTGACGAATGACGAGGTGTACGCGCTCACCGCGTACCTCCTGGCGGCCAACGAAGTCATCCCGATGAACGCGACGCTCGACTCTTCGTCGCTGATGCAGGTGAAGATGCCGTATCGCGACAAGTTTGTGGCGGACAACCGGCGTGGTGGCAAGGAAGTGAAGTAGCGGGCTGCCGGCGGTGCTCGCCGCCGGCCACGACATTTAATGAAGGAGAACCCCATGGCATCATCTGCAACGCAGGCCCCCCCGGCCGCCGACGGGTCGTCCAAGTTCCCCACGTGGGCCAAGCTTGGCGCGATCTTCGGCGTCGTCAGTGCGCTGAGCATCCTTACGTGGGGACCGATCGGCGTCTCGGGCACGTATCCGCGCTTCATCGGCGCCATCCTCCGCCGGATCACGCCCGACTTCGCGCACGCCAATCCGTACCTCGAGAAGATGGGCTCGTTCCTCAAGCCCGAGACCTTCCTCGTGGTCGGCCTGCTGATCGGCGGCTTCCTCGCGTCGAAGCTGGCGGGCGACACGGCCGAGGCGGCCGAGTCCGTCCATCCGAACGAGACGTCGAAGAGCAAGCGGTATCGCGACGCCTTCCTCGGCGGCGTGCTCATCGTCTTCGGGGCGCGCATCGCCGGCGGCTGCACCAGCGGCCACATCATCTCGGGCATCACCCAGCTGTCGGTGAGCGGCCTGCTCTTCGCGGCCGGCGTCTTCGCCACGGGAATCCTGACCGCCAAGATGCTGCACAAGGGGGCCAAGTAACATGACATCCATCATTTATGCCCTGATTGTCGGCGTCGCGATGGGCGCGCTCATCCAGCGCGTGCGCGCGTCGAGCCCCGCCATGATCGCCGCCAACCTGCGGCTCGAGAACCTGTCGATCATCAAGTTCATGGCGACGACCATCGCCATCGGCGCGATCCTCGCGTTCGTGCTGACGGCCGTCCTCGGCAAGGACGTGATGCACTTCGACGTCAAGCCGACCTACGTGGTGGGCGTGCTCGTCGGCGGCCTCATCTTCGGCGTCGGCTTCGGCCTGGGCGGCTATTGCCCCGGCACGTGCGTCGTGGGCGCCGGCGAGGGACGCAAGGACGCGCTGTTCGCGCTGCTCGGCGGCGTGGTGGGCGCGCTCCTCTTCACGCTCCTCTTCACTTCGGTGATCGCGCCGATGAACAAGCTGCTGGACTACGGCAAGCTGACGCTGGACCAGCTGCTCGGCCTGCCGGCCGTCGGCACCGCGATCGGCCTCGGCGTGATCTTCCTCGGCATCGTCTACATGCTGCCGACGGTCGTCAAGAAGCGCTGAGTCGCACGCTGTATGCAACGCGTCCCCGGCGGACTTCCGCCGGGGACGCGTTGTTTGTGTGGGCGCCGGCTGGGCGCGCCCGGGTTACTTCTTGGTCGGCGTGAAGGTGAAGCCGACGAGAATGGACTTCTCGGACATCGCGTTCTTGACGCTCGTGCCCGGGATCGCCATCGGCTTCATCATCGGGCCGGTGATCTCGTTCTCGAGCGCCACGTAGCCGGCGACGTTGATCTCGACGCCGGGGCGCACCTTGAAGCCGAGGCCGCCGCTGATGTTGTGCTGCACGACGGCGGGCGCCGGCAGGTTGAACATCGACATCGCGTCGGGAATCGGGTTGCCGGAGTAGTTGTAGCCGCCGCGGAGCGTCACCTTGTCGGTGGCCGCGTACTGGGCGCCGAGGGCGACGACCATGATGTCATCCCAGCCGAAGCCCTTCACCGATCCGTCGGGATTGTAGCCCGACTCGTCGAATCCCTTCGTGCTCGAGTAGGTGTAGAACTTGACGTCGGCGGCGGCCTGAAACTTGTCCGTCGCTTGCCAGGCGGCGCCGGCGGCGTAGATGGCCGGTGCGTCCATGCGGAAGGAGAACGTGCGCGGCGTGTTGTAGCTGTTCAGGTTCGGATTCTCGTAGACGGCCGTGTATTCGAAATCCTGGAACATCTGTGGCGACGTGTACGACAGGCCGACGGCCAGCTTGTCGGTCACCTGGTACTGCAGGCCCGCTTGCATGCCGAAGCCGAACGCGCCGTCGGCGGCGGCCGCGCTGGAGTAGTAGGCGCGGTCGTCAGCGGTCATCGGCTGACCGTCGGGGCCCGGATCCGCGGCCGGCGCGGCGGTCGGCATCGGGTTCACGGCGAGCGTCGCCCAGTCCACGTTGACGGCGAAGCCGAGGCGCAGCTTCGGCGTCGCGTTCCACGCGACGGCGGGGACGATCTTCATCAGCCCGAAGTTCGAGTAGAGCTGGCCGAACCCGTACGGGCGCGGCATCAGGATGGGGTTGGTCGGATCGGCGGCGTAGTTGACGCCGAAACCGCCGATGCCGAGGCCGGCGAGTCCGACGACGACGCCGTTGTTGAGCTTCGTGGAGAAGCCGAAGGCCGGAATGGGTGTGAACTCGCTGGCGCTGGTCGTGGACCCCGTCATCGTGGCGTACGTGGACGTGACCGTGCGCTCGGGCTTCATCATCTCGAAGCCCATCTCGAGATTGGTGCCGTCGAACGAGGCGAGGCCGGCCGGGTTCACGAAGAACGAGCCGAGCAGGCTCGTGTTCGACGCGACGGCGGCGCCGCCGAGCGCCGAGTTCACGGCGCCGACGCCGTGGAGGAAGTGCCCATCGGTGGCCCGGGCCGTGGCCGGCAGGGCCACGCAGGCAGCGAGGGCGAGCGGGATGAGAATGCGGGTCTTCATGCGGGATGTGCCTCGGGACAAGTGAAGCCGCCAATCGTCACGGCGGCGGTGCGGGGAATCGGGATCTTCAATGGGACGTGGCATACCGCTCGAGTGCCGAGCGTATGGCTGGAGCGAGAACGGGGTCCGGCGGGAACGCGGCATCAAACGTCTGGGCGCGGGTCGTGACCCGCTCCCAGTACGTGCGGTAGGGGCCGGCTTCCGCCGGCGCCACATGATCCAGGAGTTCAGCGCCGCATCGCACCGCGGCGATGCCGGCGCGCCGTGCGGCCTCCGTCGAATTGCCCGCAGTCCGCCGAAACGCCGGCGTCGCTTCGGCGGTGCGCGAGACGAGCGGGAAGCAGAGTTCGCGGACGGCGGCGTACAACGGACCATGTCCGCCTTCCGGGGCGGCGGCAACCGCCACGATGTTGTCGGTCCGGTCGGCCGCGACGCCCGCGAACAGACGTCCCTCGGGGCCGAGCGCCGGGAGTACCCAGAGGAGGCCGGCATCGAGCTGCTGGTCGCGCAGGAACGGGGCGAGCGCCGGCGCGAGCGTGCGGTTCCAGTGGGCCTGAAGGGCGCCGAGCGAGTCGGCGCTCACGCGGCGCGCCGACAGGCGCCGCAGGCCGTTCGCGAGTTCCGCCAGCGGCGCCCGTTCCGCGGCGGACGGCAGGGCCTGCCGCAGCGCCCCCACGAGGAATTGCGCGCGCGGGGCCGTGGGCGGCGCCGTCCCCGCCGCCTGCGTCAGTGCGTCGGCGAGGGCCGCGGTCCCCGCCGAGGGATAGTACAGGGGCACGAAGTGCAGGATGTCATAGCGGCCTCCCTGTGACAGCCGGCGGCCGAAGTCGGTGGCCCGCTCCGCGCCCGTGGCGGTGAAGCGAAACGCACCGGTGCCGGCGACGCCAAGGGAGTCGAGCAGGGCGTACCACGACGCGGCGGCCGGCGGCGACGCGAGGCGCCACTGCGCGGCCGCGGCCGTGGGGACGAGGAGCGCCGCGACCGCTGCGACGAGGGTCTTTCGAACGCCTCGCGATATTGCTATATTCATACACACACATATAGTCTCGCACGCCTACGGTTCCGGCGCTAGAGGATTTCCCCGACCGGCATACATCGATACCTTTATGCTCATGGCTACCCGAACCCGAAAAGGCGCCAAGCGCGTCCCGACGCCGGAACTGCTCGAGCTCATCGCCGAGCGGTTCCGCGCCCTCGCTGAGCCGACCCGGCTTGCCATCCTGCACGCGCTCGAAGGCAAGGAACTCACCGTCACGCAACTCGTGGAAGTGACCGGACTGGGGCAGGGCAACCTGAGCAAGCACCTGCAGCAGCTGCACAGCTGTGGCTACGTGAGCCGCCGGCGCGACGGCCTGTTCGTGCACTACGCCCTCGCGGACAAGGACGTGCTGGCACTGTGCGAGATCATGTGCAACCGGATCGAGAGCGAGCTCGACGTCTCGCACAAGATCGTCGCGGCGCGATAGGCATGGACGGCAGGCTGGGCGCCGGGTTCCCACGGGGGACCCGGCGCTTTGTTCTGTCCGCGAAACGGCGACTGCATACCACGGATTTCACGGAAACTGGGGGATGACCACGGTTACGGCGCTGGGGGGACCCCCCAAGGCATGATCCGTGTTCATCCCACTTTTTCCGTGAAATCCGTGGTATGCAGTCGCAGCACGCCCGGCTCGGCAGGGGGGCTTGCATTCTACTGTATAACTAATTAGTTATATAGCAGATTAGTTCGGCGGTGCGAATCGGCGCCGCCCAGGCCCAACCCTACACTCCCGACCATGACCCGACGGTTGCTCCTCGCGGCCGCCCTCGCAGGCGCAGTGCCCGCGGCCGCACAAACCCCGATGTCCCAGCCCCGCCTGACGCTCGCCGAGGCGCTCCGGCGCGCCGACGGCGCGGCGTTCGCCAACCGCGGAGCGCGCG
>CAYQCP010000021.1:0-46130 GCA_964416005.1 uncultured Gemmatimonas sp. | reverse complement strand
CGCGCGCCGCCGCGTTCGTGCTCGACGGCGAGGTGGCGATCCTCGGCGTGCAGCGCGCACGCATTACCTCGCTGCGCCGCTGCCGCGCCGCCGATCACCCTGCGAGCGAGGGCGCACCGGGTGACGCGCTCGCGCTGGCCGCGCGCCACGTGAGCCGGTGCAGGGAGCTCGAGTTCATCAGCACCGCCGAGCGCGCGGCGCGTGACGGTGCCGTGACGCGCGTCGCCCGCCGGTTGCTGGCCGTCGGCCTGATTGCGCTCGTCGTGGCAGCGGCATTGCAGGCGTGGGGCGGCGCCCATCGCGTGGCGCAACTCGAACGGCAGCGTGCCGCACTGCACGCAACCGTCGCTCCATACCTGGCGCTCCGCGACTCGCTGCTCGGAGTACAAGAGGCACGGGCCGCGCTTGCTCGGGGACGCGAACAGGCACGGTGGAGTGAGCGGCTTTCGGCGCTCGCCGAGACCCTGTCCGACGACGCCCACTTCACGGCGCTCCGCGGCGCCGGCGACTCGGTGGTCGTGGAGGGCACCGCGCTCGATGCGCAGGCGGCCGTTGCGCGGCTGAAGTCGGCCCGCGGCGTGCAACGCGTGAAGCCGGCGGAGGCCGGAATCTCCGCCGACGACGAACGAGAGACGTTCTCGGCGATCGTGTTCTTCGGCGTGGGCGGCGTGCAATGACCGCCTTCGCCGCGCGCGACCGGCGCGCCCTGTGGATTGGCGTCCTGCTCGTTGCGCCCGTGCTCGTCTGGCGAGTGCTCGTGGCGCCGCTTGTCGCCGCCAGTGCCACGCACGCGGCGCAGGCCGAACTCGCCACCGGGCTCCTCGCGCGCGAACGGGCGCTGATGCGTGACGGACCGCACCTGCCGGCGTTGCTCGACTCCGCACGCCGGCAGCTGCGCGCGGAGTCGGCGTCGCTGCTTGCAGCGGACGACACCGTGGCGGCCGTTCGCGCGCTGGTCGCGGCGCTGCGCACCTCCGCGCGCGAGGCCGGACTCACGGAGGTCAGCGTTGAGTTCGCGCCGTCGTCCCGCGCGACCAACGAGCTGATGGAACTGCAGGCCGAACTGCGAGCGCGAGGCTCCACCGCGGCGCTGGCGGCGTGGCTGGCACGCATCGAGGACGGCGAGCGCGTACTCCCGGTTGACCGCCTGGACGTATTTGCCGATGGGGATGGCCGCCTCGCCATCAGCGCGCGTGTGCGCGGCTTCGCGCGAGCGGTGGCACCATGAATTGGACACCGTGGAGCGATCTCCGCCTGCGCGCGGCAGCCCTGTTCGCGACCGTCGCCATCGGGGCGGCTATCGCGAGTGGCGCCGCCGCGCTGCGCGAAGACGTGGTGGCGCCCGCACCTCCGTACGGCGCCGCGCCCGTATTCGCACCGCAGCCCGCACACGTTCCTGCCGCGCGCGCATCTCTCGAGGGGCTCGATCCGTTCGGCCTCGCGGACGCCGCCTCGCCCGTCGGTGACTCCGCGCCGCCCGCGGCGGCGCCGGACATTGTTCTCGTCGGCACGATCATCGGCGCCGAGCAGCCGGCCGCCGTCTGCCGTCTCGGTGACGCTCCGGCGCGTATCCTGCATGTGGGCGATACGCTGGGCGGCTGGCGGTTGGCGCAGGTAGCGCCCGGACAGGCCGTCTTCATTGACGCCGGCGGCGTGCGGCACAAGCTTCGCCTTTCACCACTGGGGAACTGACGTGAGACAGGCCCTGCACCGAGCACTGCTCCTCCTCGCCCTCGCAGCCACCGTGCCCCACGGGGTGCGCGCCCAGCAGGGCGTCCGCACCACCGAGGCTGGCGTACTGGTGGACTTCCAGAACGCCGACCTGCGAATCGTGCTCTCGGCCCTTGCCGAGGCGGGCAAGGTGAACATCGTCTTCGGCGACCTGCCCGAACGCCGGGTGACCCTGCGTCTGCGCGAGGCCGTGCCTGCCTCCGAGGTGCCCGCGCTCATTCGCAGCCTCGCCATGGACAATGGTCTCCGCATCGAGACGGACGGCCGGCTGTTGCGCGTGCTGGCCTTCGCCGCCGCGGCACCCTCGACTGACACCGGCGAGGTGCGACTGCACGTCTACCGGCTCAGGCACGTGCGGGCGGCGAAGCTCGCCGCCACGCTGCAATCGCTGTTCGGCGCCTCGCGGTCGGTCTCCGCGCCCGGACTGAGCACGCCCACGCTCACCGAACGACTGAAGGACCAGCGGCTCGCCGTCCTCGCCGGCGATTCCGTCGACCGCGGCGCGCCGGACGAGAGCATGCGCGCCGAGCTCCGGGGCGCGGTGCACGTCGTTCCCGACGAAGCCAGCAATTCGCTGCTGGTGCGGGCGCTTCCCGCCGACTGGGCCATTGTGCAGCAGGCCATCGGCGCCATGGACCTGCGCCCACTGCAGGTGATGATCGAGGTGCTGATTGCCGAGGTGCGGCAGTCACGCGACCTCGACGTCTCCGTGAGCGGCGGCGCGGCCAAGGCGCCGGATGCCGACACCCGCACCTCCGGCGTGCTCGGCGGCGAGGAGCCGTCAACGGCGGCGTTCCTGCTGCGCCTCGCGCGCGGCGGGACCATCAGCACCGACGTGGCGCTTTCTGCGCTTGCGACGCGCGGCGATGTGCGCGTGCTCTCGCGCCCGCTGCTGCTGGCGCAGAACAACCTCGAGGCGCGCATGCTCGTCGGAAGCCAGCGCCCGTTCGTGCAGGTCTCTCGTTCGCTCCCCACCGACAACGGGGTGCGTGACCAGGTGGTGCAGTACCGCGACGTGGGGACGACGCTCGCGATTCTCCCCACCATCAACCCCGATGGCTACGTCTCCCTGCAGGTGTCGCAGGAGGTGAGCTCGGCGACGAACGAGACGCAGTTCGGCGCGCCGGTCATCAGCACGCGCGAGGCCACGACGCATCTGTTCGTGAAGGACGGGCAGACCGCGGTCATGGGCGGGCTCGTGGATCGCACGCAGGAGCGCACGCGCACCGGGATTCCGGGGCTCAGCGCGCTGCCGTGGATCGGCGGCCTGTTCGGCAGCACGCGCACCTCGACGGTCAACAGCGAGCTCTTCCTTTTCCTCACGCCGCACATCATCGCCAGCGACGCTGATCTCGACCGGATTCGCGGCGCCGTCGAGAAGAAGTCGACGACCGATTCGCTCCCGGCGAATCCGCCGGTGGTACCACGCAAGCCGTGACCGTGGATCTCACGACGCTCGCACCGGTGCTGCCGTCGCTGACCGCGCCCTTTCTGGAGCGCCACGGCGTGCTGCCGCTCGCCCTGCGCGACGGTGAACTGCGGGTTGCCACCTGGCTTGATGCGCCGAGCGCACAGGCGCTCGACGATCTCGCGCTGCTGTGCGGGGCGCGTGTCGTGCTCGAGCGTGGTGACGAGGCGGCCCTGCGCGGGGCCATTCAGCGCATCTACGGCGCGGAGGCCACGGCGCAAGGGATGATCGACGCGCTCGGCGGCGTCGCCGCCACCGGGCCCGCGCCAGCGCGCGCCCTCGACGACCTGGTAACGCAGGCCAACGAAGCCCCGGTGGTTCGGCTTGTGAACCTGCTGCTCGTTGAGGCCCTGCAGGCGCGCGCGTCGGACGTGCACCTCGAGACGTATGCCGGCGCGCTGCGGGTGCGCTATCGCGTGGATGGGGTGCTGCAGGACGCGCCGTCTCCGCCGCCGCACTTCGCCGCCGCCGTCGTGAGCCGGCTGAAGATCATGGCCGAACTCGACATCGCCGAGCGCCGCGTGCCGCAGGACGGCCGCATACGCCTGCGCCTGCAGGACCGCAGCGTGGACGTGCGCGTGTCCACGGTGCCGGCACTCCACGGAGAGAGCGTCGTGCTGCGCCTGCTCGACGCCGCGCGCGGGCGCATTTCGCTCGACGCGCTGGGCATGGCCGACGACACGCTGGCCCGCTTCCGCACGGCTATCGCGCGCACGCACGGCATCGTGCTCGCCACCGGCCCCACCGGAAGCGGCAAGACGACCACGCTGTATGCGGCCGTCGAGACCCTGCGCACCGGACGCGAGAAGATCCTCGCGGTGGAAGATCCGGTGGAGTACGAGCTGGCGGGTGTGCCGCAGATCCCCGTGCACGAGAAAGCAGGCGTGACGTTTGCGTCGGCGCTGCGCGCGATGCTTCGCCAGGACCCCGACATCATGCTGGTGGGCGAGATCCGCGACGGCGAGACAGCGGCCATCGCCACGCAGGCCGCGCTCACCGGCCATCTCGTGCTTTCCACACTGCACACCAATGACGCGGCCGGCGCCCTCACCCGGCTGCGCGAACTCGGTGTGGAACCGTACCTGGTGGCCAGCACCGTGGAAGCCGTGCTTGCCCAGCGCCTGGTGCGCACCTGGTGCCGCGAGTGCCGCGGGGCGGGGTGCGACGCGTGCCGGCGCACGGGGTACCGCGGGCGCGTGGGGATCCACGAACTGCTCGTGATGAGCGACGCCCTGCGCGACGCTTTGCAGGCTGGTGTTGACAGCGCCACCCTGCGTCGGCTCGCGGAGGCGGAGGGGATGCGCACGCTCCGCACCGAGGGCGAGCGGCTGGTCGCGGCGGGAGTCACCTCGCGCGAAGAGGTCCTGCGCGTCGTGGCGTGACGAGCGAACTGTGACGGTTTGTGCCAGAATGTGACGGTTGTTGGTTAACGACGGACCTCCCCGTTCGTCTGGTAAGCGTTGGTCGAGTAGCTTAGGGAATGGGAGAGCCCCCCATGGACGAATCAGCCACCCGTCGCTCTGCGATCGCCGCCGGTGCCGCCGCCGTGGCCGCCATTGTCATGCCTCGTGCAGCCGGCGCGCAGGGAGCGACGCGTCCGAAGGCGAAATCGTCGCGGCGCAGCGCGGCCGAACTCGACCGGCTGTTCAGGAAGATGCCGGCATCCGGACCGCAGCTCGCGGCCAGCGACACCGTGCCGGGCACCGACAACTGGACGCGGCCGGCACTTCGGCTGGCCCGGCGCATCACCTTCGGCCTCAACCCCGCCGAGACGCTGAGAGCCACGCGGCTCGGGTACAAGGGCTACCTCGAGTATCAGCTCAAGGACGCCGCGCTCGACAACTCCGCAGTCGAGGCGGTGGTGGCGACCAACTGGCCGCGTGTGCTCCAGCCGTCGGCGCAGCTCGTGCAAGTGGACCAGGGCCAGTTGTACCAGCAGCTCACCGACGCCACGCTCTACCGGCAGGTGAACTCGCCACGACAGCTTTTCGAGCGGATGGTCGAGTTCTGGAACGACCACTTCACCATCTACTTCCAGAAGGTCGGCTACCTGCAGGTCGCCGACAACCGCGACGTGCTCCGCAAGCACGCACTCGGCAACTTCGGCACGCTGCTGAAGGCAAGCGCGCACTCGCCGGCGATGCTCGCCTATCTGGACAACAACGTCAACCGCGCGGGTCGCGCCAACGAGAACTATGCCCGCGAGATCATGGAGCTCCACTCGCTGGGCGTGGACGGCGGCTACACGCAGACCGATGTCGCCGAGCTGGCCCGGTGCCTCACCGGGTGGACCCTGAACGCGCAGGGAGCGTTCACCTTCACCGCCTCGCTCCACGACTTCAACGCCAAGACCGTGCTCGGCGTCGCCATTCCCCAGCGGGCCACCAATAGCGGGCAGGGCCAGCAGGACATGGAGCAGATGCTCGACGTGCTCATCGAGCACCCGAACACGGCGACGTTCATTGCGACCAAGCTGCTCAAGTTCTTCCTGCGCCCCGACCCCAGCGCGGCGCAGGTGGCCGCGGTGGCCAGTGCGTACGCGAAGACCGGCGGCGACATCAAGGCGATGCTGCGCGTCGTCTTCACCGAGTCGTGGGTGACGGCCGCGCCGGCCAAGTTCAAGCGGCCGCATCACCTGATGATCTCGGCCCTGCGCGCCAGCGGCGCGACGATCTCGCCGACCGCGACGACGCTCAGCACGCTGCGCAGCTACCTGACGCAGATGGGGCAGGTCCCGTTCGACTACGAAACCCCCGAGGGCTATTCGGACCGCGTCGAGTACTGGTCGGGGAACGTGCTCCCCCGCTGGAACGTGATGTCGGCCATCGCGAGCGCGGCCACGGGGCAGTTTGCGGTGTCCGACGCGAACTTCACGCGCTTCGGATCCACGGCCGCGGCCATTCTCGACTCGATTGACTTGCTCGCGTTCGGCGGCGAGATGAGCGCCCGCACCCGCGCCGAGCTCACGACGTACCTGACCGCCGGCACGATCAACGCCACCCGCATTCGCGAAACGCTGGCGCTGGCCCTGTCGTCGAGCGCCTTCAATTGGTATTGAGCCCAGCCTCCCGGAGCCGGTGATGACCGACAGCACACACGACGACTGCGGCTGCCAGGAATACAACGCGCTCTCGCGCCGCCAGTTCGTCATGAACACGGCGGGCGCCGCAGTCCTTGGCGCGACCGTCCCATCGTGGCTCCCCAAGGTGGTGCTGGCGCAGACGGCGAATACGCGCGACATCATCGTGTACGTCTTCATGCGCGGCGGAGCCGACGGCCTGTCGCTCTGCGTGCCGTGGGGCGACGCGAACTACTACTCGTCGCGCGCGACGATCGCGATTCCGCGTCCTGACGCAACGGGCACGGTCAAGGCCACCGCGCTCGACGCCACCATGTGGGGCTTCCCGCCGTCCATGCTCGGACTGCTCCCGCCGTACCAGGCCGGCCAGTTGCTCGTGATCCAGGGAGCGGGGCTCACCTACAGCTCGCGGTCGCATTTCGACGCGATGCGCTTCATCGAGGTCGGCAAGGCAGCCGATCCCTCGATTTCAACCGGCTGGCTGGGCCGGCACCTTGCCACCGTTCCACCCATGAACGCCGCGGCCACGCTGCGCGCGCTGTCCATCTCGCAGGGCTTGCCCAACGCGCTCGAGGGATCGCCCAAGGCGCTCCCCATCCCGGACCCGGCCAACTACGTGCTCGGGGGAAGTGCCACCACGCGCGCGGCGCGGCAGGCGTGGCTCAACACCGATTACTCACTCACCGAGGAGCCCGTGCGCAGTGCGGCGCTCGACGCGACGGCCACACTGTCGCTTCTCGCCTCGCTCAACATCGGCGGATACGCGCCCGCCAACGGCGCGGTGTATCCGACCACCAGTTTTGGCCGCGGCATGCGCTCGGCGGCCGCGTTGATCAAGGCGGACATCGGCGTCGAGGCAATTCAGGTCGACATCGGCGGCTGGGACACGCACCAGACGCAGAATCCCCTGACGGGACTGATGTCAACGCTCATGACGAGCTTCGGCGGCGCCCTCGGCGCGTTCTGGGCCGACGTGCTGCAGGGGGCCGGCAACTACAACGTCACGCTGGTGGCAATGTCGGAGTTCGGGCGCAACGTGCGTGAGAACGGGTCGCAGGGCACCGATCACGGGCGCGGCAGCTGCATGTTCGTGATGGGCAAGCAGATTGCCGGCGGCCGCGTCTACACGAAGAACTGGCAGCCGTTGGCGCGCGAGAACCTGCAGGACAGCCAGGACGTGAAGGTGAACGTGGACCATCGCGACGTGCTGGCCGAGATCGTGAAGAACCGGCTCGGCAACAACAACCTCGACCTCATCTTCCCCGGATACACGGCGACGTTCCAGGGCGTCACGAGGTAGGGCGCGCTACTTCACGTCCACTTGCCCGCTCATCCCCGGATGCACGGTGCAGTCGTAGACGAACAGCCCGCGCGTATTGAAGGTCCGCGCGATGTTCACGTTGCGCGTGATCTGGATGTCGGCCGGACGCCCCAGCTTGGTCGGGTCGAAGATCACGTTGTGGTCCACGGAGCCGAAGCGGAACGTCACCGTCCCCCCGACACCGATCGTGGTGAGGAACGGCGAGAAGGTGTTGCCCGGCATCGTGACTTCCGCGGCCAGCGGGAACCCGCCGCCCGCGGCGCTCACCACCACGTTTGCGGCGCTCGAGCGACCGGCAATGGACGCGGTGATGCTCGCGGCCCCCGCGGCGACGCCAGTAACGAGCCCTGTCGACGAGACCGAGGCGATGTGTGACGCGCTGCTGCTCCAGGTCGCCGTGCCCGTCGTCACCGTTCCGGTGCTCGTCAGCGGTGTCGCCGTGAGCTGCAGTGTCTGCCCCACGCCAAGCTGGGCGCTCGTGACGTTCAGCGACACCGAGGCGATGCCGGCGTTCGCGCCGGGAGCGGTGGAGTCGCCGCCGCCGCTGCAGGCGACGGCGAGAAGGGCAGCAATGACAGGACGAGCGGGACGCATGGGGGGCTCCGGACGGAATGCCGGAACCTAGTGGGTCCCGGTTTCCGGGGGCAGGCCGGCGACGCTGGCTTTCACCGCCGACCGGACGCCGCCATGCACAAGGACGAACACGATTCGCGCCTCGTCTCCCGCGCGCGGTTCCAGACGCCGCGTCGCCCGGTACGTTATGTATGCCAGAAGCGTGCAGGCGAGGCGGTGCCGCGCCTTCTTCTTGCCCTCGCCGTGATGGCGTGCGTGGCCGGCGCCGCCCGCCTACCTCCCCGGGATGCCATGAAGGTTGACTTCGCGACATTCGACCAGTTCGCAGGATGGGATCGGGCGCCCGAAGCCGCCGCTGAACTGATCAGCCGTCTTGGCGCCCGCGACATCCTGGAAGTGGGGTCCGGCGCCTCGCCGACGCTGTCGGCGGCGGTCGTTCGGGAGCGCGGCCTCAACTACACCACGAACGACATCTCCGCGGCCGAGCTCGAGAAGGCCGACCACGGATTTCGCACGCTCTGCCTCGACTTCTCCGGCGCGGAGCCGCCCGCACCGCTGCACGGGGCCTTCGACGTGGTCTTCAGTCGCATGGTCAACGAGCACGTGCGCGACGGCGCGCGCTGTTATCGCAACATCGCCACGGTGCTGCGTCCGGGCGGCGTGTCGTTCCACTGGTTCTCGACGCTCTTCGCGCTTCCCTTCCTCGTGAATCGGCTGGTGCCCGAGTCGCTCGCGTCCGTGTTGCTCGACGCCGTCGTTCCCAAGTCCCGCCCTCGGCACAAGAAATTCCCGGCTTATTACAGCTGGGGACGCGGTCCGACCGCGCGGATGATCAGCCGCTTCGACGCACTCGGGTTCGACGTCCTCGAGTACACCGGGTACTTCGGGCACCGCTACTACGAGCCGCGCTTCCCGTGGCTGCATGCGCTGGAACTCCGCAAGGCGCAGTGGCTCGTCCGGCATCCGGCGCCGCACCTCACCAGCTACGCCCGCGTGGTGCTCAGGAAACGGGGCGAAGAGACATCTTTCCGCTCGCGAGGCTCATCATGAACGCAGCCATTCCACCGCACGCATCCGCCGTCACCATCGCCCTCCCCGGATGGGCCGAGTCGGCCGTCGACTGGGAACGGCGCTACGAGACCGATGAAGTCAAGATGCGCCTCGCCATCGCCCTCTCGCGCCTGAACGTCGAGCGCGAGACGGGCGGTCCGTTTGGCGCGGCGGTCTTCGAGCTCGAGACGGGCCGGCTCGTCGGCATCGGCGTCAACAGCGTCGTGCGCCTCAACAGCTCCACGCTGCACGCCGAGGTCGTCGCGTTGATGCTCGCCGAGCAGCAGCTCGCGTCGTTCAGTCTCGCCGCGCCGGGCCTGCCCACACACGAGCTCGTGACGTCCTGTGAACCCTGCGCCATGTGCCTCGGCGCCACGCTCTGGAGCGGCGTGAAGCGCCTCGTCTGCGGTGCCACACGGAGCGACGCGACGCGCCTCGGCTTTGACGAGGGGCCCGTCTTCAAGGCGTCGTACGAGTACCTCGCGCACGCCGGCATCGAGATCGCGCGCGAGGTCTGCCGCGCCGAAGCGCGCGCCGTCCTCGAGCTGTATCGCAGCAAATCAGGGAAGATCTACAATCCATGAGGCCGGCGCGGCCGCCCGCATGGCGGCCGCGTTCGGCGTCGATCCTTACTTCCCGCGCAGGCGCGCCGCCGTGCCGTCCACGCCGTTGGGGATCTGCACGTCGGCCAGCTGGTCATCGTCGCGCACCTCCCGCTTGAGCCGCGCCAGCTCCGCCTTCAGCGTCGCCGTCAGCGCCTCCTGGCCCGGCTGCCCGTAGAGGTTGTGCAGCTCGTACGGATCGTTGACGAGGTCGAACAGCTCCCACTGATCCTTCTTCCAGAAGTAGATCAGCTTGTGCGTCAAAGTGCGCACGCCGTAGTGCGCCCGTGTGTTGTGGTCACCCGGGTCGTGGTAGTACCGGTAGTACATCGAGGTGCGCCACGTCGGCGGCGTCCTCCCGCGCAGCACGCTCACCAAGGACCGTCCCTGCATCTCCGCGGACGCCGGCAGTCCGGCCGCTTCGAGAAAGGTCGGGGCGAAATCGATGTTCAGTGCCATCGCGCCGCTCCTCGTCCCCGGCTTGATCGCCGCCGGCCAGCGCACGAGGAACGGCATTCGGATGGACTCCTCGTACATGAAGCGCTTGTCGAACAGGCCGTGATCGCCGAGGAAGAACCCCTGGTCGCTCGTGTAGATGACCATGGTGTTCCGCGCGAGCCCCGCCTTGTCGAGGTACGCCAGCACCTGTCCCACGCTGCCGTCCACCGACTGCACCGTCGCCAGGTAGTCCTGCATGTACCGCTGGTACTTCCACCGCACGAGGGCCTCGCCGGTGAGCGTTACCGGCTTGCCGTCGCGGGTGATCGTCACCGTGTCGGGCTTCAGCAGCCGCCACCGGGCCAGCGCCTGTCCGGTGAGTCCCTCGGGCGGCGGGAGCTTGAGGTCGCGGTTCGTCATGTCCTTCGCCACCCGCTGCTGGTTCTCGTGCAGCGCGTCGGTGCGCGTCTCGTAGTTGTCCCAGAACGTCACCGGCTCGGGGATGCGCTGCGTGGCAAAGTGGGCGGCGTGCTCGTCGGTGGGATCCCACGGCCGGTGCGGCGCCTTGTGGTGCATCATCAGGAAGAACGGCTTCCCCTTCGGCCGGTGCTTGAGGAAGTCGAGGGCGAGGTCGGTGATGACGTCGGTGACGTAGCGCCCGGTGTACGTGGTCTCGGATGCGGCCGTGTAGAAGACGGGGTTGAAGTACACGCCCTGGCCCGGGAGGATGTTCCAGTAGTCGAAGCCCTGCGGGTCGCTCCCCAGGTGCCACTTGCCGATCATCCCCGTGTGGTACCCGCCCGCCTGCAGCAGTCGCGCGACCGTCATGCGGTTGCTGTCGAAGCGGTTGAACATCGTGACGCCGTTCAGGTGCGCGTACTGGCTGGTCAGGATCGCGGCGCGGCTCGGCGTGCAGATCGAGTTCGTCGCGAAGACGCTCGTCAGCAGCGCCCCTTCGCGCGCGATCCGGTCCATGTTCGGCGTCTTGTTGACCTTCGACCCGTAGGCGCCAATGGCGTGCGCCGCGTGGTCGTCGGTCATGATGTAGATGATGTTGGGGCGGGAGGCGCGGCTGGATTGCGTGGAGGCGCTCGCGGGAATCAGGCTGAGCGCGATCAATGCCACGGTCGCGGCGATCTTCATCCGGGCTCGGTCCTTTCAGGGGGCGCGCTGAATATCGCCAGGCGAGGCGACTTCCGCATCAGTAGCGATCGAACCTATTTCAGCACCAGCGTCCGCTCGTTCATCACCGCCGCGCCCCCGGGCGTCTTCATCGACACCTCGAGCCTGTACCGCCCAGCCCGCTGCCGACGCAGGTCCAGCGCCACGCTGCGCATCTGCACGGCCACGTCCCCTTCCACGCGCACGATGGTGCGCCCGCCCCCCGGCACCTCCGTCCAGCGAATGTCCGCGCGCCCTCCTTCGTCGCCCCACAGACCGAATCCGCCGGACACGCGCTCGAAGATCCCAGGCTTGTCCTCGCGTGACAGCGCCAGTGTGATTTCCACGGTGTCGGTGGTCGCGAATCCGTACCCTTCCCAGTAGACGCCGATGCGGCGCGCCTTGGCGAGCGTCGTCGAACCGAACATCCGCGCCACCGCCGCCTCCGCCGGCAGCGCGCCCAGTGCATCCGCCGGCGGGTCGATGAGCAGCGGCTGCGACACCGACTTTGCGCCCGCCAGCGCGCTGAGCGGCGGCACGATGTCCGCGCTGAACCGCGTCCGCCCTGCCGCGTGCTCCGGGTCGCCGGGAAGCTCCACGCCCAGCAGCACGGGTCCCGATTCCAGCGCCGCATCTACCACGAGCGGCCGCCCGACGCGCACTCCGAATTCGCCGACACCACGAAGGTCGCTCGGCGTGCGAGACGCAAACAGCGTCGCGCGCACCGGCTCTCCGGCGCGCCGCTTCAACAACGCCGGGTCAAGGTCGGTCGCGAGGACATAGCGCGTGGACGCGCGTCGACGCAGCATGCCGCTCTGCCCCGGCGGCAATTGAACGATCGCGCTGAGGTCACGGCCATAGTGTTCGCGCGGCCACCAGTTCACGTCCGCCGAAAGGCCATTCAGCGTCCAGTCAGTCACTTTGGCCTCCAGCGGCGCCCGCAGTGCCGCTGCCGCTGGCACGGTGTGCAGCCGGTCGCGCGAGTACTCGCGAACGACGTACGGCTGTGCGGTGTCCGCGCCGGCCACCCGCAGCAGCCACGTGTCGTGCCCTTCATCGGTCCGGTACCCGTTCCACCACATCTGCGTCGGCCAGCCGTAGCGCAGCAGCGTCTCGGCCACCGCCTCGCCTCCCTTCCCAGGACGCCAGTGCTGCCGTTCGTCCTCGCCTAATGGGGCGAGCATCGTGACCAATGTCTTGCGCGCGTACTGTTCCGCTCGCCTCTCGTTGCCCGGCTCGAGCCACAGCGGATCAGCCAGCCACCAGAACCGTGCATTCAGTTCGGCGCGCTCTGCACACGACATCTCGGTGTACTGTCGTCGCTGCTCGATCTCCATCAACACGCCGATGTCGTTCCACGCGCACCGTTCCGGTGCTGGCATCAGCGCAACGGCGTCGAGAAAGGCGGAATCCGCCTGCGCAATCCGCGCTGCGCGGAAAAGCACGAGCGCGCGCAGCATGCCGCAGTAGCCCTCGGGGCGCTCACAGGCGGCCGCCGCCTTCACGGCGCCTATCTGGTCGCCATCGTCAATGGCAAAGCGCACACGCTGGGCGGCGATGCGCTCGTCGCCGGGCAATTGTATCGCGGCGGTATCGAGCAGCAGCCGCAGCTGGCGGCGCAATTCACGCACGCGCCAGCGTCGCGTGATGGTGAGCGCGCCGTCGATCCCGCGGCGTTCGTCGTTCACCTTCCGGGCGTTCTCCGGCAGCCAGATCGGGCACGTCGCGTGCGACCGCACGGTTCCCACCACGAGATGCGGCGCCAGTCGCGGGTTCCCCTGGATCCAGTGGCAGTGCAGCGCGAGCAGTCGGAGCCGTTCCTCGTGCGGATTGTCGTACGCGGCAAGGCGCACATCCTGGCCGCGCGTTTCCCCCCACGCATCCCGCCACTCGAGCTGGAACCGCCGAATGGCGCTGTCGACCCGCAGGCGGACCAGCGAGTCCGTCGGCAGCGTGTGGGCGCGCGGTGCGGCTGCGAGCTGCAGGGCAAGCAGGAGCGCGAGCATTTCGAGAATCTACAGAATCAGACGGCAGGCTGGCCGTGATCGGCTCAGCGCCTGGTCACCAGCACATGCGTGGCGCGCTCTCCCGCGACCACCTGCGACACGCCGTAGCCGAGCGCGGGAAGGTCGACCCCGTCGAATAGCCGTTCGCCCGCACCGATGCACACCGGCGAAATCGCGAGGTGCATTTCATCCACGAGCCGCGCGCGCAGGTACTGCTGCAGCGTGGAGACGCCGCCGCCGACGCGCACGTCCTGTCCCTTGGCGGCATCGCGCGCCCGCTCGAGGGCGGCTTCGATGCCCTCCGTCACGAAGTGAAAGACGGTGCCGCCCTTCATTTCGAGGGAGGGACGCGCGTGGTGCGTGAGCACGAAGACGGGGGTGTGATACGGCGGCTCCTCGCCCCACCACCCCTTCCACGCCTCGTCCGGCCAGGGACCGCGCACCGGGCCGAACATGTTGCGCCCGAGGATCCACGCCCCGATGCCCTCAAACCCGCGGATCACGAACCCGTCATCCACGCCCGACTCGCCAACGTCTTTCCCGAGTACGCGGCGCTGAAACGTGCGGGTGGCGAAGACCCACGCCTGTGCGGCCATGAAGCCAGCGCCCAGCGGCTGCTCCAGGCTCTGGTGTACGCCCGCACCGAATCCGTCGATCGAGATGCTGAAACTCTGCACGCGCAGCTTGGACATGCGTCGCCTCTGGGGGGTTGGAGGGACCGGGCCGAGGCCGGAACTTATCCGAGGCGCGGCGCGCCGCAACAACTTCGTCCACCGGCAGGGACCGTGCCTACGCCATCGGCGCCCTGGCGTTCAGCGCACGCTACCAGATGCCCGGCAGGAGCCGGTATTTCGTCGCCGACATGTACTCGCGATATCCCGCCAGATCGCGCGCAAGCACCGCTTCCTCGTTGCGGATCCTGAACACCAGTATGCCGATGACCGGCACCGCCGGAATCAGCGCCCACCACGATCCGAGGGCAACGGGCGATGCCAGGATCATGAGCAGCACTGCGACGTACATGGGATGACGCACGACGGCATACGGCCCGGTTGAGGCCACCCGCTGCCCCTCTTCCACCTCGACCACGCGCGATGCATAGCTGTTGACCCGGAGCACCAGCACGAACAGGAGATACCCGAGCACGAAGACCAGATCGGCGAGGAGCACCGCCGACGCTGGCACGCTGGACCAGCCGAACCGATGATCGATGCCGGGCACCAGGAACGTGAGCAGGTAGCAGAGCGAGCCGAGCTTCACGATGCGCCCTTGTGCGGCCTCCTTCTCCCGGGTGCGCATCCGGCGCTCGAGGAGTGCCGGGTCCCTCGTCAGCAGGTACGCGAAGACCAGCGCCACTGGGACGAAGAGAACGGCGAGGAACGTCCACGCGTTGCGGTAGTCCAGCGTCCCCGCAGACCCAAACAACAGGGCGCCGAGGAGCACCACGCCGAGCGTCAGGCGTACAACGGCCTTCATCGCGAGCTGCGGGCGGGACAGGTGGTCACCGGACATCGGCGCCTCCGTCATCCGTGATCGTTGTGGCCGCCGCGCGGCCGCGGCAGCCACATCGCTACCTAACGTGCGGGTGGCGAATCCGGCCGCGCAAGCAGGTCCACGTACGCCGCCTCGACAAGCTGCTCCGACCGGACGCCCAACTGCGCCATGACCTCATGCGCCGTGCGCACGCCGGCCTCCGGACGCTCGCCGTCTTCGAGCACGACCTCGAGCTCCAGGAACTCCCCCAGTCCCGCCACGCGGTCGAGGTGGATGCGCGTCCGGCCGGCCACATAGAGCGTTCGGTGCTTGACCACCCGCCCTGCCTGGCCGTAGGCGTGCGACAGCACCGCGCGCAGCGCATCCGCGTGTTCGGTGCGCGCGATCATGTAGAACGACTCCTTGGGTCCCTGCTGGTTCGCGCGCTGATAGAAGATCAGCTCGCCCGCCCCGTCGGCGAACTGCCGCAGCTTCAGCCGGCCGGCGTCGCAGGTGAAGAAGGTGTCGTCCTGCGCGATCTCGGTGGGACCGGCGTCCGCGAGGGCCGCGGCGCGCGCGGCAAGCGCTTCGACGCGCTCGACGCGCGCCTTGATCTCAACGTTGCGAGGCATGGACTGAACAGTGTCCCGGAGACGGGGCGCCGCGCAATGCGGCGCCGGACGCTGGCCGACCGCCGCGCTACGCGGCTCCCGCCTGCTGCTTCGGGTTCTTCGTCATGAGGCTCGCCACCACCGACAGCACGAGCACGACCGCCACGGTGCCGAGCATCCAGACGATGGGGACCTTGTAGAAGTCCATGACCAGCATCTTCACGCCCACGAGCGTCACGATGACGGCCAGTCCGTAGCCCAGCAGGTGGAAGCGGCCGGCCATGTCGGCGAGCATGAAGTACATCGCCCGCAGGCCGAGGATCGCGAACGTGTTCGCCGTGAACACGACGAACGGGTCGCTCGTCACCGCGAAGATGGCAGGGATGCTGTCCACCGCGAAGATCACGTCACTCACCTCGACCAGCACGAGCACCAGCGCCAGCGGGGTGAGGATCCGCTTGCCGTTCTCGATGATGGAGAACTTCTCGCCGTGCAGGTCCTGTGTGATCGGGATGTGCCCGCGCAGCCAGCGGAGGAGCGGATTCGTGCCGAGGTCGCTCCCTTTGCCGGTGAACAGGAACATCTTGATCCCCGTGAAGACGAGGAACAGTCCGAACACGTAGAAGATCCACGTGAACTGCTGGATCAGCAGCGCGCCCAGGTAGATGAGGCCGGCGCGCATCACGATGGCGCCCACGACGCCCCACAGGAGCACGCGCTTCTGCAGCTCGGCGGGAATGGCGAAGTACGAGAAGATCGTGATCCAGACGAAGACGTTCTCGATCGCGAGTCCCTTCTCGATCAGGTAGCCCGTGGCATACTGGAGCGTCTTCTGGTTGGCGACGTCCACGCCGTACTGGCCGTTCAGGTGCCACCAGAACCACCCGCCGAACGCCGCCGCGGCCAGCACCCACACCACGGACCAGAGCGCCGCCTCCCGCACCGAGACCTTGTGGCTGCCCTGTGCACGCAGCAGCACGAAATCCACCGCCAGCAGCAGCACCACGAGCACGCTGAAGCCGAGGTAGAGAATGGGAGTGCCGGTGTGGGTCAGCTCAGACATGGGCGGTGGGATGTGCGACCGGGCCCATGACGGGCCCGGTCGTCGACGAACGCCGGCGGAGGCCGGACGGTTCCCGCGTCAGCGCCGCGCCGGCGTCATGGTCGCGGCCGTTCACGACCGTCGAGTACCGTCGCAGCCAGCGCTCGACGGCACAGACGACGTGCGTGGAGCGTGCGGGGCATCGGCAGCACCAGGCGTGGGATCGGTGACGTGCCAGCGGTACGACGCGCTCGAGCGTTGCTTCTGCGGCCGGTTCGCTCCAGAATTCCACAGTCGGCCCCCGCCCCTGAATCATCCGCCGTTGTCCCGCCCGCCGCGGGCGGATCTGTTCGCAGCCCAGGAGATTTGCATGGACCGCAGTGAGATCCAGAAGCGCGTCACGAGCGTGGTGGCCAGCGTGCTGGGGATCGATCCCGCCGAGGTGCTGCCCGCCTCGAACTTCGTCTTCGACCTGGGTGCCGATTCGCTGAAGAGTGTCGAACTCGTCGCCGGTTTCGAGGAGGAATTCGACATCGACATGGACGAGGACAAGGCCCGCGAGGTCCAGACAGTCGAAGGGGCGGTCGATTTCATCGCGCAGTACGTGAAGTAGTTCCACACGCGGCCCCCGCTTGGAGACGTCATGGCCGATTCCACAGGCCCGGGGCGCAGTCCGCTCGAGCCCATATTCTCGCCGCAGTCTGTCGCGGTCGTCGGAACCACCCGCGTTCCCGGCACCGTGCCGTTCGACATCTTCCACAACATCCTGAAGGATGACTTCCAGGGGACGATCTATCCGGTCAGCCCCAGCGCGAAGTCGATTGCCGGCGTCAAGGCGTACAAGTACATCCTCGACATACCGGATCCCGTAGACCTCGCCGTCATCGTCTTCCCCAGCAGCGTCGTCAAGCTGGCGATGGAGCAATGCGGGCAGAAAGGCGTGAAGGGCGTCATCATCATCAGTGCGGGCTTCCGCGAGGTGGGCCCGGCCGGCGTGCAGCGTGAGCAGGAGATCAAGGACATCGCCAGGAAGTACGGCATGTCCTTTATCGGCCCCAACTGCCTCGGCGTCATCAACACCGACCCGGCCGTCCACCTGAACGCCTCGTTCGCCCGCCGCATGCCGGCGGAGGGCAACATCGGCTTCCTGTCGCAGAGCGGCGCGCTCTGCACCGCCGTGCTCGACTACGCGCACGCCAAGAACATCGGCTTCTCGAAGTTCGTCTCGTTCGGGAACAAGGCGGACATCAGCGATATCGACCTGATGCTCTCGCTCAAGGATGACCCGGCGACGAAGGTCATCCTGATGTATCTCGAGGAGATGACGCATGGCGCCGCATTCGTGGAGGCCGCGCGACGGGTCATCCACGAGGCGGGCAAGCCGGTGCTCGTCCTGAAGTCCGGGCGCACCTCGCAGGGCGCCTCGGCGGCCGCCTCCCACACCGGATCGCTCGCCGCGAGCGACGAGATCGTGGACGCGGCGCTCCGGCAGGCGGGCGTCATCCGCTGCCAGACCATCGAGGAGATGTTCAACAACGCGATCGCCCTCGCCTACCAGCCGCTCCCCAAGGGGCGCCGCGTCGCGATCATCACCAATGCCGGCGGCCCGGGCGTGCTCACCACCGACGCCGCCATTCACGAGCACCTCGAGCTCGCCGCCTTCTCCGACAAGACGCGCGACGTCTTCAAGCGCTCACTCCCCGTCACCGCCAACATCAAGAACCCGGTGGATGTCATCGGGGACGCCCGCGCCGACCGTTATCGCGTGGCAATGGGCAGCGCGCTCGAGGACGAGAACGTCGACGGTGCCCTCGTGATCCTCACGCCGCAGTCGATGACCGACATCGACACGATCGCCGAGGAGGTCTGCAACGTCGCGGCTGCGCACGACAAGCCCACGTACTGCTCCTTCATGGGTGAGACCGATGTGGCGTCCGGCATCGGCATCCTCCAGCGCCGCAACATCCCGCACTACATCCTCCCCGAGTCGATGTGCCGGGCCTTTGCCCGCGCGCACGATTTCAGCACCGAGAAGGACCGTCGGCTCACGCCGGCCGCGCAGTTCGCGGACGTCAACCCCGCCGCCGCCCGCCAGCTGCTCGACGCCGCCATCGCCTCCGGCCGCACCTACCTGACGCCGTCCGACGCCATGAAGGTGCTCGAGGCGTACCGCCTGCCCATTCTCCAGAGCGCCGTCGCGCAATCCGCCGAGGAGGCCGCACGCGTCGCCGCCGCAATCGGGTTCCCCGTGGCGATGAAGGTCGAGTCCGATGATGTCGTGCACAAATTCGACGTCGGCGCAGTGGTGCTTGGCGTGGACACGCCGGCGGCCGCATCGGCGGCCTACGCGACGATTCTCGCCAACGTCAAGGCGCACCAGCCCGATGCCAGGGTGCACGGCGTCTTCGTGCAGCGCATGGCGGGCGCGGGCGACGAGGTGATTCTCGGCGTCAAGCGCGATCCCGCCTTCGGCGCCGTGGTGATGTTCGGGCTGGGCGGACTGTTCGTGGAGATCTTTCGCGACGTGGCGTTCCGGATCGCCCCGATCCCGCTGGAACACATCCGCGACATGATGCACGAGGTGAAGGCGTTCCCGATCCTCACCGGCGCGCGCGGCCGGCCGCACCGTGACACGGCCGCCGTGGAGGAATGCCTGCAGCGCCTGTCGCAGCTGGTCGTGGACTGCCCGCAAATACAGGAGCTCGACATCAACCCCCTGATCGTCCGCAACCGCGGCGAGGGCTGCGCTGTCACCGATGCCAGGATTCTGGTGGCCGCTCCGTAATCGCAACTTCTGTTGTTTCTCTGTTGTCTCTCTGTTGTCTCTCTGTTTTCTCTCTCTACTACCATGCGTATCATCATACACGACACTTATGAAGCGATGAGCAAGTGGACCGCTCACACCGTCGCCGCCAAGATCAACGCCGCCACGCCGACCAAGGACAAGCCGTTCGTGCTCGGTCTTCCCACCGGCTCGTCGCCCATCGGCACCTATCAGCACCTGGTGAGCCTGCACAAGCAGGGCAAGGTCTCGTTCAAGCACGTCGTCACGTTCAACATGGACGAGTACGTGGGTCTGCCCGAGACGCACCCAGAGAGCTACCACCACTTCATGTGGCACCACCTGTTCAGCCACGTGGACATTCCGCACGAGAACGTCAACATCCTGAACGGGAACGCGAAGGACCTCGAGGAGGAGTGCGACGATTACGAAGAGCGCATCCGGAAGGCCGGCGGCATCCAGCTCTTCCTCGGCGGCATTGGCGCCGACGGCCACATTGCGTTCAATGAGCCCGGCTCGTCGCTGTCGTCGCGCACGCGCATCAAGACGCTGACGCATGACACCCGCATTGCCAATGCCCGGTTCTTCGGCAACGACCCGAACAAAGTCCCGAAGACCGCCCTCACCGTCGGCGTTGGTACTGTCATGGACGCGCAGGAGGTCATCATTCTGGTCAGCGGGCACGGCAAGGCACGCGCCTTGCAGAAGGTGGTGGAAGAAGGCGTCAACCACATGTGGACGGTGTCGCAGTTGCAGCTGCACCGCCACGGCATGATCGTGTGTGACGAAGAGTCCACACACGAGCTCAAGGTGGGGACCGTGAAGTACTTCAAGGACATCGAGGGCGAACACCTCGCATTGCCGAAGCTCTGACCCCCCAGCGTCACCCCGAGGATCCCTGATGCCCTCGCCTACACAGGCACAGATCGCACAGCTGTCGGCGCAAGGCTGCACGGCCGCGGATTGGTCGAGCGTCTCGCTGGACGGCCGCGTTGACCTCTCCCGCTTCCGCAACGTCCACTTCCGCGGCGTGGTGTCGGTCGGCGCGAATGACGGGTCGGTTTCCGTCGACGGCGTGGAATTGCCCTGCGGCATCTACGACGCCACGGTGGCCGACTGCGCCGTCGGTGCGCAGGTGCGCATCGCGCGCGTCGGGTCGGTGGTGGCACGGTGCGACATCGGTGACGGCGTGGTCATTCAGGATGTGGCCGCGCTCACCGCCGACGCGGGTTCGACCTACGGCGCCGGCACCAAGGTCGAGACGGTGAACGAGGGAGGTGGACGCGTGGTCCACCTCGTTCCCGGGCTGTCGGCGCAGTCGGCATACCTGCAGGTCTTCCGCGGGCACTCCGAGGCGCTGCGCCGCGCGCTGACCCGTCTCGTGGATGCGGCGGTCGCGTCCGCCCGCCGCGACCGCGGCGCGGTGGACGCGCAGGCTCGCGTGCTCCACTGCGGCGTCATCCGCAACGTGCTCATCGGACCGCACGCCGTGGTGCGCGGCGCGGCGCTCCTCGACACCGGCACTATCCTCAGCTGCGCCGAGCACCCGACGGTGGTGGGCGAGGCGGTGCAAGCGAAGCACTTCATCATTGCCGAAGGGGCGAGCGTCTCTGGGGGCGCACTGCTCGACAAGGTCTTCGTCGGGCAGGCCAGCCGCGTCGGCAAGCAGTTCTCGGCGGAGAACTCGGTGTTCTTCGCGAATTGCGAGGCGTTTCACGGCGAGGCCGTCTCGATCTTCGCCGGGCCGTACACCGTCACCCACCACAAGTCCACGCTGCTCATCGCCGCCAGCTTCTCGTTCTACAACGCGGGGTCGGGCACGAACCAGAGCAATCACATGTACAAGCTCGGCCCCGTCCACCAGGGCGTGTTCGAGCGCGGCTCCAAGACCGGGTCGTTCTCGTACGTGCTGCACGAAACGCACATCGGCCCGTTCAGCGTGGTGATCGGCAAGCACTACACCAACATCAACACGCCCGACTTGCCGTTCGCCTACATCCACGAATCCGAGGGCCAGTCCGCCATCATTCCCGGCATGAACCTGTTCTCTGTCGGGACGGTGCGTGACGGGGAGAAGTGGCCCAAGCGGGATGGACGAAAAGTGCCGGTGGGGCGAGACCTCATTTCCTTCGCCGTCTTCACGCCCTTCACCGTCGAGAAGATGCGGGCGGGGCGGGCGGTGCTGCAGCGGCTGCACGAGACGACGCCGAAGGAGAAGGCGTCGGTCCAGTACGGCGGCGTGTTCATCAAGCGGCTCCTCCTGCGCAAGTGCGCCAGGTACTACGCGCAGGGCGTCACGCGCTACCTCAACGGCCACATTCTGGACCGCATCGAGGCGGCCGCGGCAACGACCTGGGACGCCGTGCAACAGGCGCTGCGGCCGGGTGTTGCGCTGCGCGATCCGTTTGCGTGGACCGATGTCGGCGGCCTCCTGATGCCGACGGAGCGGTTGCGCGCGTTGGAGGACGAGATCGTTGCCGGATCAGTCGGGTCGCTGCAGGCGTTGGGGGATCGGTTTGGTGCGATCGCCGGCGAGTTCGCGCAGGACGAGTGGTCATACGTTTGCGCGGCCTTCGCGCTGGAGCACGGATTCTCCCCCGACGCGTTGTCGCGCGAGCAGGCGCAGGAGTTGCTCGCCGCGTACGAAGAGGCGACCTCGGCGCTGCACTCTGCGATTCTCGATGACTCGAAGAAGGAGTTCGCCGCGTTCGCGCGTATCGGTTTCGGCCTTGGCATGACCGAAGACGAACGCTCCGCCGAGTTCACGGCGGTGCGTGGCAGCGCGGACACGAACGGCGTCGTCCAGAAGCTCGTGCAGGAGAAGGCGGCCATGGCGGAACGGTCCGAACGCCTGCGCCAGCTGCTCACGCGCTTCTGAACCGTCGGCGCGACGCCGTCGATCAGGCGCCGTCGCGGCGCCGGGCTTCGGCCTCCGCCATCCATCCCCGCCGGATCTCCTCGGCGGGGATGCTGCTGAGATAGGGCTTGATGTCGAGTATCGGGGTGCCGTCGAGCATGTCGACCCCGCGCACGACAAGCCGCGCGCCCTCTCGCTTGATGAGCCGCACGGCCGTCAACCCGATGGGATTCGGGCGGCGCGGCGAGCGCGTCGAGAAGACCCCATGGGTTCGGTCGTCGGTGGGTGGCGTCGAGAGGAGATCGTAGCCGTCCACGCGGTCGAACACCCAGAGCACGAACAGGTGCGAGAAACCGTCGATGTCGGCGAGTCCGCCCTCGAATTCCGGCAGCAGCTCGAGTTCGCCCTCGGCGTCGTGCTGGGCGCCCGGGCCCTTGGGGATCTGCGCGGTGTCGGCGTACGGACTGCGCACGAAACCGATCGGGTGAAATGGGAACACGGAGACTCCGTGAAGAACGTCAGTCCTGCCCCTGCCGCAGTGAAGGATACATGGCGGAGACGGCGTCGCGCGCCGCGGTGATCGCGCTGAATCGCGGCGCGAACGCCAGCACGTCGCGTGCCTTCTGGATGCTTGCATGCGGCGAGTGCACGAAATGGTCGTGCGTAATCGCCACATCGCGCTCGCTCACGGTGCGCCGCCACTCCTCCCACGGCAGGCACTCCAGGCGCGCCGCCTGCCCGAACCAGGCGGCCGCCGCTTCCGCGTACGCGCGCATGGTGACCGGTGCCTCCGCCGCCACGTGGAATGCCTGGCCGATTGCGCGTGCCGGATGCGCGAGGGCGAGCGCGAAGGCCTGCGCTACGTCGTCGACGTGGACATGCTGGAGCGTCGCGGTTCCATCGCCCGGAAGCACCACGGGTTCGCCGCGTGAGAGCGCGTCGAACACGCGCCGGTCGAGGTTGCCGGCGGGATTGATGGGCGGCCAGCCCGGGCCCGTGATATGGCCGGGGTGCAGGATCACGGCGGGGAACCCGCCCGCCGCGGCGTCGAGCAGGTGCCGCTCGATTTCCGCCTTGCGAATGCCGTACTCGCCGACCGGTTCGCGCCGCGCTGTCTCATCGTAGGGCCGCGCGCGCGGGACGCCATGCACCCAGAGCGTACCGCAGTGCACGAAGAGGCCGACGCGGCCGCGCAGTGCGTCGACGAGCGGCGCGCCGGATTCGCGGGTGAAGCAGATCAGGTCCACCACGACCTCGCCCTTCAGCGCGGCGATGGCGTCAGCGAACGATCCATCGCGTTCGGCGGCGCTGCGATCGAGCGTCACCTGTTGCACCGATCGCCACTCGGGCGCGTCGTGGTACGGCCGGCGTTCACCACGCGACACCGCCACGACCTCGTGTCCCCCACGCACGAGCCGCGGCACGAGCCAGCTTCCGATGCGTCCCGTCGCTCCGATGATCACGGTGCGCAAGCCAATGCCCTCGAAGTCATGCCGCGCAGAACCGACTCGCACGGACGTTATATCGCTCAATAATCATACAGTAGAATCACCTACACGAGTAGGAGGCGCTGCCCTTCACCGCATCCCAAGGATGCACGGAACCCGTACCGGAGCGCATTTTCACGCCGATGTACGACAACTATTTGTCACACACGCAGTTACGGTGTTCATGCAATCGCCTGACGCCGCCGGAACGTGCGCTGGGAGAGCCGTGTGCAGCGGCATCCGTATCATTGCGTAGGCAATTCCCTGAGAACTTGTATCCCTAATCCCCCCAGTGCATTGCGTAGAGCACCTGACAGATGGCGGTATCGCTGAAACCCACATTTCTCGGTGCCCCGTGGCCTCCCGGCAGTGAAAGCTCCATGCGGGCGGGCGGCGACAGCTTCTTCATCAGGTGTGCACCTCAGGAGGGTGCCATGACATTTCCCAGGGTACGAGGTAGTGGCATTCTCGCCATGAAGCCGATGGCGTGGCTCTTGGGCAGCGTGCTCGTCGCCGCGGTGGTGTTCGCGCCAGCCGACGCTCAGGGGCAGGCCTCATGGAGCGTGTCGGACTGTGAGTCCTGCCATGACAAGGCACTCAGCCCGGCGTTCAGCAAGTCGGGGCACGCGCGGGTTGAGCTGTCGTGCGCCAAGTGCCACAACAACGTCGCCGAGCACTTCAAGGCACAGTCGGAAGGCAAGGATGGCCCGGTGCCGTCGCTCAAGAATGTGAAGGCCGCCGACCAGAATGCGACCTGCCTGTCGTGCCATGAAAAGGCCACGCAGGAGAGCTTCTTGAGCAGCATGCATGCGCGGCGCAACGTCGCCTGCAGCTCATGCCACAGCGTGCACACGCCGAAGTCTGCCACCGGCCAGCTGAAGACCAAGAAGGACTCGGAGCTCTGCTTCTCGTGCCATAAGGCCGAGCGCGCCAAGTCCATGCGGACGTCGCATCACCCGGTGCGCGAAGGCAAGATGGGGTGCGTGAGCTGCCACAACCCGCACGAAGGCAACCGGCCCAAGATGCTCAAGGCCGAGACGGTAAGCGAGCTCTGCTACCAGTGCCACACCGAGAAGCGCGGTCCGTTCGCGTTCGAACACGCGCCCGTGCGCGAGGATTGCGCGGCGTGCCACGACGCCCACGGCTCCAACCACAACCGCATGCTGGTGCAGAAGCAGCCCACGCTGTGCTACAGCTGTCACTTCTCCGGTTCCGGCCACTTTGGTTCCGGCGACAACTTCTCGACGGAGAAGGGCGTACCAGCGGCTCCCACGGGCGCCCCGTCGGGCTACCCCACGGTGAACTCGCGCTTCATCGGGCGGGCCTGCACCAAGTGCCATATGAACATCCATGGCTCCAACTCGCCCTCGGGCGCCTACTTCATCCGGTAGCTCACCCATGACACGCGCAACGAAGATTTCAGCGTTCGTCGCCATGGGATTGCTCATGGCGGCGACCACCGTGTCGGCACAGAAGGCGCCGACCATCACAAGCGGCGGCGAGATCACGATTCGCACGCTCGGCACCGAGGACATCGAATCCTCGAAGTTCAACGAGTATCGTGAACTGCCGAAGGGCGTCACGATGCCGTACGTCAATCTGTATTCAAACGGCGGCACCGTTGACTTCAACCTGATTGGCAACAACGTCCGGCAGTCGAACCAGCGCTACTTCGGCTGGGCCAAGGCGTTCGGATTCGGCGTCAAGTTCGACTACAACCAGATTCCCCACAACATGGGGACTGGCGCCCGGTCGATCTTCAATGAGTCGGCTCCTGGCGTCTGGACGATGCCGGACAACCTGCAGGCGGCGCTCCAGGCGGCCGTGGTTGGCACGGCGTCATCGGGACGGACCTATGCGTTCTACGAGTCGCTGCTTGCATCGACGCTGGCCTCCGCGAACCGGATGGACGTCTCCGGCGTGCGCAAGACCGGTAGCGTCGAACTCAACGTCGGCAAGCACCTGCCGCTCGACGTGACGCTTTCGTATCGGAACGAACTGAAGGAAGGGTATCGCGGGCTCAGCGGCGGCAACCTGCGCGGCACCGTGAATCCGTCGTACGAAGTGGCGAGCCCACTGGATGAGATCACGCACGATTTCGGCATCCGGGCGGCCAAGCGCTTCACGAAGGGCAACGTGTATGTGTCGTACAACATGAACCTGTACGACAATCGCGCGGAAACCTTCATGTTGGACAATCCGTTCCAGGCGGTCGATGCCGCAGTTCTCTCCGGTGTCGGCGGGCCGTCGCGTGATCGATTCGTGCTGGCGCCAGACAATGAAGCCAGCACTGCACGGGCCGGGTTCCTGCTGAAGCTCCAGAAGCAGACCCGTATCAGCGGCAGCGTGGCGCTCGGTACCATGACGCAGGACGCGCCGTTCTATCCGTACACGGCCAACACGGCCATCAACAACCCGGCGGGCCAGAATGCCGCCAGTCGCTCCGCCCTGGCGCAGAAGTCGTACGGTGGTGAGGTCAATACCACGATGTACAACCTTTCGTTCTCGTCGCGGCCGGTCGAGGGGCTGAGCCTCCGGGCACAGTATCGGGTGTACGACCTGACGGACAATTCCAACAAGTGGGTCATCACCGGTGACATGTCCACTCCACATGCCAACTGGAACACGATCACGCCCACGGCCGACAACCCCAACGGGCACGCGACCGCCAACGTCTATGGCACGAAGAGCGCGCGCTATTCCGCCTCGGCGACGTACGATTTCAAGGCGCTGACGGTTGAAGGCCAGGTGCGCGGCGGATCCCTGGAACGGACGTACCGCGAAGCGAAGAAGGGGACGGAGAGCGGCATGGGATTCACCGCCATCTACCACTTCAGCGATTGGCTCGGACTGCGCGGAACGTATGACGTGAGCAAGCGCACGGCCGAAGGACATACGCTGTATGGCTTCCAGGCGGACGAAGCGGCGTTTGAGAATACCCGCACGGGCATCGACGTCGAGTTGACGCCGATGGACGGGCTGGACTTGAGCGTGGCCTACTTCCGCAAGAACGTCGAGTACACCGACCGCCCGAACCGCATCGCGGCGTCTGGTGGCGTGCCGATTGCCGGCGCGGTGGCCATTCCCAATACACCGAGCGGCTTGCTCGATAACATGTACGACAGCTACACCGGCGAGATCAACTGGGCGGCGAACGCCAGGCTTGAGCTCGGCGCATTCTTCACGTACGAGAAGGACGCGCAGACGAACCAGTGGCAGACGACCAACTCGGCGACGGCCACGACGAACCCGCTCGGGCTGAACAACCAGCTGAGGTATGCGGGCAGCAACGAGACAAACACCTTTGGCGTGAATGCGGTCTTCCAGGTCGTGCCGGAGAAGGGAACGTTTTCGATCAACGCCATCAACCAGAAGGTTGACGGCCTGATGGACATCACGGCGCGTGAAGCGGGAACCTTCTATACGCCGGGTCGAACGGGCTTGATTCCGGCCGGGCAGGGCGGCGCTGCTGACATCACCGAGTGGGACGACACCGAACTCACGTCGGTCAATGCACATCTTGCGTGGACCATGACGAAGTCGTGGGGCGTGTCAGTGGGCTACATGTACGAGAAGTACGACTTCAAGGACGCGATGAACAGCAGCAGCAAGCTCATGCCGGCCCATGTGTACATCTTCATGAAGCCGAACGATGGCGCCTACGACGCCAGCATGGTGTACGCCAAGCTGAACTTCAAGTTCTAAGTCTCGCACGATCCCGGTCGGCCCGAACGCTGGGCCGGCCGGATTCCGCCGCGATGGCGGGAGCAAATGACGAGAACCCTCCGAGTGTCGCCACTCGGAGGGTTCTTCGTTCACCGGCAAGTTCGCGGCGGGAAGGCGTGGAACGCCGCACGGTCACCGGCACGTCCAGGAACGGCGCTAGGCGACCCAATCCCCTGAGCGGCCGCGCGGCCTCGGCATCTCCAGACCGAAGGCGATCACGCGTTGGGAGTGGTCGTGCGAAGCCCCTACCGCTGCCGCCTCTTCAACGCGGCGTCCACGGCACAGCCGCTTCCCCAGAGCAGGAGCGATGCGCCCAGCGACGCGAGGAATGGTGTCGCAAAGCCCGCCACGGACGTGACGAGATAGACGGTGATGCCGCCGAGCAGCGTCAGGGCGGCGGTGCGCGCCGACCCCCACGGAGTGAACAGGGCAAAGAGCACGGTGACGAGGATCCCCGCGCTCCCGAACGCCGAGGCGGTCTCCACGAGGGCGAAGACGCCGTCCGCGTTGAGGGCCAGCGCGTACGCCGTCATTCCAAAGAGCACCACGCCGAGACGGGCGATGCGCACCTTCGACTTCTCGTCCGCAATCTTCGCAAGCGGGACAATCAGGTTGTGCGAGAGCAGGCCCGACGCCACGAGCAGCGTGGAATCCACCGTGGAGAGGATGGCAGAGACGAGGCCGCCGGCAAAGACGGCGAACAGGATGGTCGGCAGCGCGTCACGCGCAATCGTCGGAAGCAGCTGCTCCGGGTCGGCGATGTTGCCCACGAGGTGCCGGCCGAGCAGCGCGATCACCACGGGGATGCTGCCGACCGTGATGTACATCGCGCCGGCGTAGAGCGCCGAACGTTGCGCGATGGTGCGTGTGCGCGTCGCGATCACTCGGCTGATCACCTCGGTGCCCGCCAGCGAGCCGCATACGGGGATCGCCCACGCCTCGAGCGTCTGGTACCACGGGCCGACGGCTGATGGCGCAAGGTTGATCCGGCCGCTATTCGCGATCAGCGAGACGGCCTCGCCCGGCCCGCCCACCTTGATGACCACGGCAATGAACATCACGGACAGTCCGACCGTGAGGATGACGCCCTGCAGCACGTCGGTCACCGCATCGGCCATCAGGCCACCGAACGCCGTGTAGCCGACCGTGAAGACGGCGGCGAGCAGGATCGCCAACTCCACGTTGACGGTGCTGGCGCTCGCGATCACCTGGCCGAATGCACGCACCTGGGCCGCGGCCCAGAGGACGGAGCTCGGAATCAGCAGCACCGCCGCGAGTCGTTCGACCCCGGAACCAAAGCGCTGGCGGAACAGGTCGGCCAGTGTCGTCAGGCCGCGGTCCCACAGCGGCTCGGCGAGGAAGGCTCCCATGAGGATCAGGCACAGGCCGTAACCGAACGGCTCCGCCGACGCGAGTGAGATTCCTTCGCCGTAAATGGACGCCGACGAGCCAATGACTGTCTCGGCGCCGAACCAGGTCGCGAAGATCGAGAACGTCGCGAGGGTGTAGCCGAGCTGGCGCCCGGCCACCAGGTAATCGCCCTCCGACGCGATGCGCCGCGAGATCCAGACGCCGATGCCGAGTTGTAGGGCAAGAAACAACAGGAGCGCGGTGAGCGTCGGTGTCATGGCTGCGCAGGGAGGGTGCCGTCCGACCGCCCGTGACTAGCGTGGCGGATGCCCGTCCGAGGCCGCTATGGCGACTGCTCCTGCCGGCGACCGGTCCACACGAGCACGCCAAAGATTACCAGCCAGACCGCGCTACGGAAGGCCATCGCACGCACGCTGTCGATGGCCACGGCGCCCCCCGTGCGAAACAGGAACCCGACGAACCCGAGCACCGCGACGTTGAGTGCCAGAATCACAGCCGCCGCACGGCGGCCGCGCCCCGCGTCACGCCAGATCATCACGGCAGCCGCCGCGTAGGCAGCGCCCATCGCCGTGTTGAAGATCAGGAGGGGGCGATAGACGACGTATCCGGCATCGCGGCCGAGGAGCACGCTTGCGCCGGCGACGACGGTCGCGACGCCGAAGACGAGTGCAACACCAGCGAGGACGTTGCGCGAATTGCCGCCCAGGCCCGCCGCACGCATCGACGCGGCCGCCCGCGCGCTGCGCGACGAACCCTTGGCGTCGATGACGTCCGTTGGATATGGCGTCTGGCAGAAGGCGCAGACCCGGACGTTGTGGCTTTCCTTCCCGCATCTTGGGCAGAGCATCACCGTAACGATGCCCTGCGCCTTGCGAGGCGGCAATACGCGCGCGTCGTGAGTTCAGTCCGGCAAAAGCCGACGATACCGCCAGCCAATTTCCGGTTTGACCGCGAGTGTGACCTCCCCGCGCCACGTGGACTCGATCACCAGCGCCTGTGTGCGCCGGACCGTCGTGTCCGCCTCGTGCCAGCGTCCGGTCTTCGGGTCAAGGCGGCCGTGCGCGGGCCAGCGCTGCGGCAACTGGTAGAGCGCCACGAGCCGCCGGTCGCGGGACAGGCGCCAGCGCCCGCTGTCGACGACCATCCGCTTGGGCACGCCGAGGTGGGCGTATGTCCGCGCGTAGCGACCCGTGCTGTCCAGTCACAGGGTGTCCGTCTGGATGGAGAGCACGTACGTTCCCGCGACGTCGGCCATCTCGGGGGGCGCCGAGCACGCCGAGGCGGTCGCCCAGCCAAGGACCATCACGAACCGTGGCGGCGTCACCGGCGACTCAGTAGCGGAGAACGGCGAGCGCACCCTCGTCGCTCAGCAGGTGTCGCCGAGTCGAGTCGGCGAGAATGGCCTCGAACGAGCGCCTGGCACCGTCCACACGCATCCAGCGGCGCACGGGCCGGATGCCGTGGCTGTAGTCCACGTACCAGTCCACATGGCCGGCATAGACAGGCTGGATCGGCTGGCCGCTGAGGTAATGCCAGCCGTAGATGGCCACCCGATTCGGGCGTTCCAGCAGCTTGTTCGTGACGACGACGTCTTTCTTGATCCCGGCCACGAACGCGCCGCGTCCCGTCCCGGCGAGCTGTTCCTCAATGATGCGGTGGTGCTGCAGGAAGGTGGCTGGTGCCTCGCGCTCCTGCGTGAGTGGGCGCGGCTCCATGTGCACGGGTGCTGCGGTCCAGATGTCATTGACCATCTTGCGCGTCGGCAGCACGAACCCGAACGCGTCGCAGAACGTCTGCGCGGTATACGGGTTCATGGGCATGCGCACGAAGTCGTCATCAGACCCGATCGCCAGGTAGTCGGGCATGACCTCGTAGGCGACCGTGTGGCGGGAGCTGTCGGCGGCAACCGCGGTCGCCTCGACGGTGCGCAGCGTGCGAAGGAACGCGGGGACGTTCCCCGCGAGCAGCTCCCGGCGTATCGCCGCCTCCCGATCATCACGCGACAGGTTGGCCACCGACGCGATGAAGGCGCTTCCCGTCAGGGCGCGCGCGTCGCGTGCCGGAATGTCCGGCGGGACGGCGGGCGGCAGCGTCACGGCGCCGGCAACGTATCGATCGTACAACCGCACCGGTTGCAGCACGGCGGCCGTGTGATCGTACGCCGAGCGTCCGGTGAGCAGCGCATGCATGTAGCCGTTCATGTCGCCGATCATCGCCGTGTGCAGGATGCGATTCTCCGCATTCGGGTGCACCAACAGCTCCACCTGTGGCGCCCGGTATCGCACGAACGCGCCCAGCGTGTCAGCGGCGAGCGTCAGCGATTGTCCGAGGTGCCGGATCATCCGCTGCGTGGCACGCCAGGTGCCTCCGGAATCCGAGACGACCTTCTTGCCGTCCAGCATGATCTCGCGGTCGTCGTACGCGAGCGCGACCAGCCGATGCTCCGGGCTGCGGCGCAGCCACGTCACGAGCTTGTCACCGTGGGCTGGAGTGAAGTTGTAGTTGGCATCGAGGTAGGCAATGCGCTCGAGCCAGTCGGGGAGTGTGTCTCGGCCCTCGATGAACCCGAACATGAAGGAACCGCCGCCACTGTGTCCGGTCAGGGTCACACGGGTTCGGGCGGGATGCCCAACGAGCGTGCGCAGCTGTTCGACGATCGCGACGATGCGCGCGTTGGCGCGTTCGTATCCGAGCCTGGCCCGCCACGACGGCCAGCTCTTCGAGTCGGCCTCCAGGTAGACGACGACCGCCTGCGGCACGCCGCGGTCACGCAGCGCCCGCGTCTGTGCCGCGATGTGCTGAATGTCGAACCGCCAGCCGACGCCGTCCCCGGCGCGTTGCCCCATCGTCTCGGCGGTGGAGTTGCCGTTCGGCAGTGCGTAGAGGATGAGGTCCACCCGCCGCCCCGTGTCCAGCTGCGCGGGCGCGACGACGGTCGCCGTGACGCCGGGGGCCAACTCGAGCACGCGCACGCGCTCTTCGCTGCTCCTGTCCGGGGCAGCGCCGGGGAGACCGCGACCGATCCGCCCGGGCGCACACGCGGCCGCGAACAGTCCGGCGAGCAGCGCCACCGCCGGAATGGCGCGGCGCACGTGGCGGGCGATGCGAGGTGACGGGCGGTGCGCGGGGTGCATGTCGAGTTGCACGTCGGTGTCTTCGGAGTGTGACATGGCGGGCGGGCGCCGCCGCGCATGGCGCGGGACTTCGGCGCACCTAAATAGTCGCGCCTGACGACGTCGCGGCAAGCCGGCTGGTGCGATCTCCCTGGGCGGCTACCCAGCGCGTGTGTTGCGAAGGAGGAGGCGCGGTGCGCCGGGTGACCGCGTCAGCTGATCCACGTACCCAGTGCGAGGCCCAGCAGCAGGAACACGAGGGCGAGGAATGCCACCACACCGAGCCCCGCGGCGCTCGTGCGCAGCAGGAACCACGCATACTCCGTCAGGGCGCGGCCGTCGCGGTCAGGGGCTTCCACATGCCGCTCTGCGATGGCCCACGCGCCGTACATCGCAAAGCAAGACGCGGCGCTCACGAGGACCGCCCACCCAGACGGCTTCGCCCACAGGGCCGTCACGGCAATGGCACCACCCCCCACCAGGTCGAACGCAAGGCGACGCGGGGGGCTCGCCTGTGCACGGGCCCGCAGAAACTCGGGAAGCGTGACGACTGGATCAGCGCCGAGTGGCTCCATATCGCGCTCCTTCTCCGCCGGCTGCTGCAGCCGCAGCGATTCGGCTGGGCGTGCGCCCTACCATATAGATGCAGCGACAGTGCCGGATTGGCCATCGGTTGTCAATTCGGACTAGCTTCTCCCCTCAACGGATTGACCGCCAATTCCCCGCCTCATCAGGGCCCGTCTCATGAAGCTGCCCGTTCTCCTCCCCTCGCTCGCCTGCCTTGGATTGCTTGGACCAGCCCATGACCGGATCCGCGTCCGCGAGTCCGTGGACATCCTCATCACCGGCGGGACCGTCATCACGATGGATCCCGCGCGACGCGTACTCGAGGACGGCGCGGTTGCCATCAGGGGCGACCGCATCGTCGCCGTCGGCGCATCGAAGGAGCTGGCGGCCCGGTTCACGTCGCGCGAGACGATCGACGCGCACCGGAAGGTGGTGATGCCCGGGCTCATCGATGGCCACGGGCACGCGGGACACGGGCTGGTGAAGACCCTCGGCATGGACACTGACGAATGGTACGGCGCCACCGAACAGATCTACGCGCGCGGCTCCACCGTGGACTTCTGGCGGGCCGAGGCGCTGCTCACCGGGGTGGAGCGCGTGCGGTTCGGCGTGACGACCGCGCTGAGCTACTTCGGCGGTGGGGACATGGTGGTGCGCACCGACGATCCGAAGTATGGCGATGCGTATCTCAAGGCCACCAGTGACGTGGGCCTCCGCTTCATCCTGGCCGTTGGCCCGCGACGCCCGCCGTTCCCTCGGACGTACGTCGAATGGGACGGCACCGCGTCACGCGAGGTCCGGGTGAGTTTTGCGCGACAGCTCGAGGTGTCGGAGGAACTGATCAAGAAGTGGCACCGCACCGGTGATGGACGGCTCAACCTCGCGGTGGTGTTTCCCACGCACCATCCGGATGCGAAGGCCGACACCGGGGTGGTCATCGAGGAGATCAAGGCGCAGGCGCGCGCCGCGCGGGCGCTCTCCAGGCGCTACGGTCTGCTCTTCACGCAGGACGGCCACTCCAGCGGCACCATCAAGTGGGCGCACGACGAGCTCGGCATCCTCGGCCCCGACGTGCTGCTCTCACACGCCACGGGGATGAGCGCTGAGGAGGTCGGCATCGTCGCGCGCACCGGCACGAAGATCGTGCACAACCCCAGCGCCGTCGCCGCCATGCGCGAACGCTTCACGCTCGTTGAACTGCTCGACGCCGGCGCCACGGTGATGCTCGGCTCGGACGGCGTCGCGCCCGACCGCAGCTACGACATGTTCCGGCACATGTTCCAGGCCATGCGGTATCACCGCGCGGCCTGGCGCGATGCCACCGTGCTCCCGGCCGGCAAGGTGCTGGAGATGGTGACCATCGACGCCGCGCGCGCGCTGGGCATGGAGCGGGAGATCGGGTCGCTCGAGGCGGGCAAGAGGGCGGACGTCATCCTCGTCGATGCGTTCCGTCCGCACATGGTCCCGATGAACATGCCGCTCTACCGCGTGGCGTACTTCGCCAACGGCAACGATGTCAGCACGGTGCTCGTCAACGGGCGTGTGCTGATGCGCGACCGCCGGGTGCTCTCGGTCAACGAGGAGGACGTGCTCATGCTGGCACAGCGTGAAGCCGACGCCGCGATCCAGCGCACGGGGCTCGAGAAGCTGAAGGAGACGCCCGAGGGGTTCTGGGGACGGAGCCGCCTGCCGCGGCCGTAGTGTGGCTACCTCCCCACGGTCACTCCCCATTTCTTCACCAGCTTGTCGGTGCTCGAGAACGCCAGGTGCAGTTCCATGTCCTCTGCCTGCGGCATGACCCCCAGCGTGAAGGTGTGGTTCTTCGGACTCACCACCTCCGTGCTCTGGTTCATGCCAATGGTCATCGCCAGCGTGCCACCCTGTTTCAGGACCAGTCCTCTCACCTTCACGGCGTTGGTGTGGAAGACCTGATAGTACGACTTGGCCTTGGGATCCCAGTCGTAGAACGTGAACTGCAGCGTCACCTCGGTGTTCGCCATGCTTTTGTGCTGCAGGGTGTAGAGCTTGTTCTTGTTGTCCACGGACACCTGGGCGGAGAACTGCACCGGATCGGTGTAGCCTCCTTTCCAGTAGATGCCCGAGGCAACGCCGAACACCTTCACGTAGTTCGCGATGTTCATCGGATCGGTCACGTTGAGGTCGGAGGCCATCTCGGTGTCTCCGATCTTCAGGTAGTTGATGTGCCCGATGATGTCGTGGGCGTCCTTCTGGAAGTTGAATCCCTGCGAGACCGACGCCGTAAGGCTCGTCTCTGCCCATGCAGTGTCGGCGTCTGTGGCGGGAGCCTGCGCACTGCGGCCGGACGTCCAGACGCCAACCAACAGGATCGCAGAGAGTGCGAAGATCTTTCGTGACACGGGGCCTCCTCGGGCATGGACTGCGGCACGGGGGGCGCGGTCAACTCTCCTGCGATGCTTGCCGTCGCACCCTCTAGATGCGGTGCCCGTGACGGCGGCGCAAGACGGCGTCTCCCCCTCAAGTTGCCGCCGGTTTTGTCGGAGGTAACGGAAGCAGTTCGAAGCAATTCCCCGACAGGAGGCCGACCGTGGCACTGTAGATTTGAAAGGACCAGCACACGCTGGTCTAACGTCGCTTAGGAGATTCTGCCGTGACGATCAAGAAAGACCTGCAGGGCAAGCGGGGCGTCGACATCCTGCACGAGCCGCTGCTCAACAAGGGCACCAGCTTCACTGAGGCCGAGCGCGACGCGCTGGGACTGCGCGGCCTGCTGCCGCCCAAGGTCACCACCCAGGCCCAGCAAGTCGAACGGACGCTGGGCAATGTCCGCCGCAAGGCGACGGACCTCGACAAGTACACCTACCTGATTTCGCTTCAGGAGCGTAACTCCGCGCTCTTCTATCGCGTGGTGATGGACAATCTCAACGAGATGATGCCCATCATCTACACGCCGACCGTCGGCCTGGCCTGCCAGAAGTACGCGCTGATCTTCCGGCGTCCGCAGGGGCTGTTCATTTCCAGCCAGGACAAGGGCCGGATGAAGGAGATCCTCCGCAACTGGCCGCAGCCCGACATCCGCATGATCGTCGTCACCGACGGCGAGCGGATCCTCGGACTCGGCGACCTTGGGTCGTGCGGCATGGGCATTCCGGTCGGCAAGCTCTCGCTCTACACGGCGTGCGCCGGCGTCCCGCCGAGCCAGTGCCTGCCCGTGATGCTCGATGTGGGCACCAACAACAAGGCGCTGCGCGATGACCCGCTGTACATCGGCCTCGCACAGGAACGCCTGCGCGGCCCCGCCTACGACGAACTGGTGGACGAGTTCGTGCACGCCGTGCAGGAGGTCTTCCCGAAGGCCTGCATCCAGTTCGAGGACTTCGGCAACACCAATGCGTTCCGCATGCTCCACAAGTACCGCGACAAGGTCTGCACGTTCAACGATGACATCCAGGGCACGGCGGGTGTCACGCTTGCCGGATTGTACGGCACATTGCACCTCACCGGCGGCAAGCTGACCGAGAAGAAGTTCCTCTTCCTGGGCGCGGGCGAGGCGGGCGTCGGCATTTGCGACCTCATCGTCAACGCGCTGATGGCGGAAGGCCTGAGCCAGGACAAGGCGCGTTCGCTCTGCTGGCTCGTCGATTCCAAGGGACTCGTGGTGAAGAGCCGGACGGACCTCGCTGAGCACAAGCTGCCGTATGCGCACGACCATGCACAGATGCCGGACCTGCTCGCGGCAGTCGAGGCGCTCAAGCCGACGGCGCTCATCGGCGTCTCCGGCATGCCGCAGACGTTCACGGAAGAGGTCGTGAAGGCGATGGGCCGCCTCAACAAGCGTCCCGTGATCTTCGCACTCTCCAACCCCACGTCGAAGGCGGAGTGCACCGCGGAGCAGGCGTACACGTGGACCGAGGGACGCGCCATCTTCGCCAGTGGCAGCCCGTTCCCGCCGTTTACGCTCAACGGCAAGACCCACATCTCGGGTCAGGGCAACAACTCCTACATCTTCCCCGGCGTCGGCCTCGGCGTGATCGCCAGCGAGTCCACCCGCGTCACGGACGAGATGTTCTTCGTGGCCGCCAAGACGCTCGCCACGCTGGTGACGGAGCAGGATCTCGCCGCGGGGAGCGTGTATCCGGACCTGCAGCGCATTCGCGAAGTGTCCGCCAAGATCGCGGTGGCCGTCGCAGAGGTCGTGTTCGCGCGCAAGCTCACCAAGATGCCGCGTCCGAACGACGTCGCAGCCCTCGTCAAGGCGCAGATGTACCAGCCGGAGTACCACGAGTACGTGAAGGGCTAACGCCGCTCGACCGACAGGGCATGACAGAGGGGCGTCGCGCGCAAGCGTGGCGCCTCTTGCTATTGGCCCATCTCGCGGTTGGGCTCGGCCTGTGGATTCCCGCGATGAACCTGAAGTGCACCGGACGGGCAGCGTTGAACCTGCGCGGCAACTTCATCAGGTGACGCGGCCGCCGCGTGGATCCATCGCTTTCGACGCACGTCAAACACGGAAGGAAGGCCCCGCACACATGCTCCGGAATGAACGCAGATGGCGGGATCGAAGGTCACCGTGATGCCCGGCGCTTCATACGTTTGCAGTCGTTTCGTCACTGAGTTCTCCGCTCGCGGCTCACCTGCCCGGTGACTCAAGCATCCTCGCCACGCACTAACGTCTCGAGCTTCAGCGTTGTCGCCCAGTTCCTGGTTGTCACGGCGCGCCCTGCCTTTCCGAGAAGCGCAGCGCCGGCTTCGCTCTCCAGGATGCCGCGAGCGCAATCAAGATAGGCGGCATGCTTCCCAATCAGGAAGCGTTCGGGCGCCTTCACCAGTGGGCGCAGCGCGGCCAGTGCGTCAATGGCCGCCTGCTCCTGCGCAAAGGCAACCAGAAATCGGGAGTGCTGCTCCTCCGCAGGGGCCAGCGTGTTCTCCGCAACGACGGCCTGGAGGTCGGCCGCCGTCTTCACGATGACAGGCACCTGCACGCCCAGACGCGCCACCAGCGCGGCGCTGATGGCCTTCGCGTGGGCGGCCGCCGAGCGCCCGGCACTGTGAAACACCGCGTTGCCGCTGTTCAGGAGGGTCTTCACCTCCGTGAACCCCAGCCCTTCGAGCAGCCTGCGGAACTCAGCCATGGGTACGCGATTGCCCTTGCCGACATTCACGCCGCGAAGCAGGACAGCGAAGTTCGGGGACCGCCGTGCCGTGCTCATCGAGGCGGAATCCCCAGCACCGCGACGCCCGTCCGCGGATCGAACGTCGATCCCGCAGGCAGCACGTGCATCCGCAGTCCCGATGCGCCGAGCACCTGCCCCGCTGGTGCGACAGCCGCCTGGCGTGCGTCGTAGATCACCACGACGCTCGCACCCCGCACCTGCCACGTGCCGTCGGGACGCACGACCAGCGCCGTGGACTCGTCGATCCCCGCGCCGAGATGCGGCGGGCGCTCCAGCACCAGGCTGATCAGCCGGTTGTGCCGCTTGCGCCGCAGGAAGTGCTGGTCGATGACGGCGTTGTCCATCAGGCCGAATCCGTCCGTGATGACGGTGTTATCACGCGCGATCGTCACCCAGTCGAGCGTCGTGTCCGGACGCGTGCCGCCCGGCGTTCGCTCGCTTCCGGTGATCATCACCGCCGACATGACCGCCGCGCCGGCGGACGTGCCACCCACGACCGCTCCGGCCGCGAAGCGGGCGTGAATCGCCCGTTCCGTCGGAGTGCCGCGCAGGACATCGGCCAGTCGGTTCTGGTCGCCACCGCCGAACCAGATGCCGGTCACGCCTTCGAGCAGGCGCGCCACCGAGTCGGTCATCGCCTGCTCGCGCGTGACCCAGATGTTGCGCGCGTCGGCGCCGAGCGCGCGCAGGTCGGCCACCTTGGCCTCACCGCTGCGCTCGCCTGAGGCGCTCGCCATCGCGAAGACCGCGATGCGCGCCTTGCCTCGGCCGCCGGCAAGATCCACGAACTCCTGCACCAGCGCAGCGGGCTGCGGACCGCCACCGACGATGTAGAGCGTGCCGCGCGGCGCGGCGGGAGTTTGCGCGGTTGACGGCGCCGTGGCGAGCGTGCCGACCGCAATGAGACATGTGAAGAGTGATCGCGTCATGGCTTCGAAACTACACCGGCCGCTTCGCCCCGGTAGCGAGTGCCCCGGCGGAACGGTGCGCCGCCCCTACGCCACCATGTGCGAGCGGACCGCCGAAAGAAAGGCGGCTTCGTTGTGATCTCCCTTCTGCAGGACCCGTTGCACTCCGCCGCTCAGCAGGCGCCGATCCTCATTGGTGAGCACCTTTGCCGTCATCACCACCACCTCGGTCTCGGCATGATCGGGCGTGGCGCGCAACGCCTCGAGGAACTGGAAGCCGTCCATCTCGGGCATCATGAGGTCGAGCAGGATCAGCGTCGGGGTGGTGGACTGCAGTTTCTCGAGCCCGACGCGGCCGTTCTCCGCCTCCGTGATGGCCCATCCTTCCTTCTCCAGCGACCGACGCAGCATCGTCCGCGTGTCACCGTCGTCCTCGACGATCAGCACGCTGGCGCCTGGCGTCCGACGGTAGCGCGAGAGCACCGTCACCAGCCGTTCGCGTTCAATGGGCTTGGTCAGGTACTCCGACGCGCCCAGCGAGAAGCCGAGATTGCGGTCATCGGTGATCGTGAGCATCACGACCGGGATCGCCGCCACCTCGGGATCCTCCTTGAGCGCCGAGAGCACTTCCCATCCATCGAGGCCCGGCATGACGACGTCCAGCGTGATGACATCCGGGCGATGCGTGCGGGCGAGCGCCAAGCCCGACGCGCCATTGGCCGCCTGCAGCACGCGGTACCCGTCGCGCGCGAGCATGCGGCCCAGCAGGTCGCGCGTCGCCGGGTCGTCGTCGATCACCAGCACCGTGCCGGCGGTCCCCTCCCCTTCGCTCGCCACCACCGGAATCGGCGCGGCACTCGGGTCCGCCACTTCCACCGGCAGCTTCACGGTGAACGTGGTGCCGACGCCCGCCTCGCTCGCCACCGTGATCGTGCCGCCCATCATCTCGCAGAACATGCGGCTGATCACCAGCCCCAGCCCGGTGCCGCCGTACTTCTTGGCCGTGGACGACTCGGCCTGCGCAAAGGCGTTGAAGAGCCGGCCGAGCTGCTCCGGGGTCATTCCGATCCCCGTGTCGCGCACCGACAGCTCGATCCACTCCGCGCCCACCTCCGTGCGGCGGGCCCCGGCCAGGGTGATCGTCCCCCGCTCGGTGAACTTGCTCGCGTTGGAGAGCAGGTTGAACAGCACCTGACGCACGCGGGTCACGTCGGCGTGGATCGTGCCGAGATCGCCGTCGAGCGCGAGGGCCAGCACGTTGCCGTTCTTCTCGATAAGCGGCGAGACCGTGGACGCGACGGCGTCGATTGCCGCGTGCAGGTCGAACGACTCCAGGTGCAGCTCCATCTTCCCGGCCTCGATCTTCGAGAGATCGAGCACGTCATTGATGAGCGCCAGCAGGTGGTGGCCGGCCGCGCGGATCCGTCGCAGGTCGGTGACCGCCTCGGCGGCATCGCGATCCACCGCGTCTTCTTCGAGCATCTCGCTGTAGCCGATGATCGCGTTCAACGGCGTGCGCAGCTCATGGCTCATGTTGGCCAGGAAGTCGCTTTTGGCGGAATTCGCGGACTCGGCGTCGCGTCGCGCCTGTAGCAACGCGGTCACGTCATGGTACAGGGCCATCAGGCCGACGAGTTCGCCGTCGACGACCACGGGAACACCGAGCACCTCGACGTCCACCATGCTGCCGTCCTTCCGCCGCCGCCGGGCGATCGCCCGCACCGGCTGGCTGTCGAGTGCCTGCGTCGTGTAGCGCACCGCCTCGGCGCGATCACTCTCGGTGGTGATCAGGTCGTCCAGCTGCCGCCCGATCACCTCCGATTCCGCATAGCCGTACAGCACCAGGAAGGCCGGGTTGCAGCTGACGACGCTGTGCTCGCGGTCGAGCGTGACGATGGCGACCGGGCTGTTGGCAACGAGCTCGCTGAAGTACTGCTGCTGATGCTGCGCCTGCGTGAACAGGCGGGCATTCTCGATCGCGATTGCCGCCTGCGGCGCAAACAGCTCGAGCAGGCGCAGGTCCTCACTGCCGAAGACGCGTCCGGGATTGGAATGGACGCTCGCGATCGTCCCCACCATCCGGCCGCCGATCATCAACGGCGCCGCCATGACCGACTGCACGGTGGTCTGTCCGTACTGCGACGATCGCCCTTCCCAGTCCTGATAGTGCGGGATGATGAGCGACTCCCGCGTCTGCGCGACCCGTCCCATGGCGCCATCGCCGAGCGCCACGCGCGTGCCGACCGCGTCGGTCCCCATGTTGTGGCTCGCGACGATGACGAGGTCGCCCTTCGCCTCGTCGAACGTCGCGAGTTCGCCGCCGGTGACGCTCAGCAGGCCGACGGCTCGCTCGAGGACGCGTTGGAGCACCTTCGAAAGCTCGAGCTGTCCCGCCAGGTCCTGCATCGTATCGAGCAGCGCCTGCTGCTCCTCGGCGCGCCGGCGCTCCGCCGAGAAGAGGCGTGCATTTTCGATGGCGACGGCGGCCTGTGGCGCGAACAGGTCGAGCAGCCGCAGGTCTTCCTGCCCGAACTTCCGCGCAACGTCCTGATCCATGAACGCGATCGCGCCCACCAGCTGCCGTCCCATGAGCAGCGGGGCCACCATCACGGCGTGGAAGGCCGACTGCGCGTACTGGTCGGAGCGCGACACCCACGCGTGATAGTCGGGGATGATGTACGGCTCGCGCGTGAGCGCGACGTGCCCCATCGCGCCCTCGCCGACCTTCATTCGCGTGCCCGTCGTGTCCTTGCGGCCGAGGTTGTAGCTTGCGACGATCTCGAGCTCGTCCCGTTCGCGATGGAAGATCGCCAGCTCGCCGTGGCTGACTTTGAGCAGCTGGATGGCGCGCTCGAGGACGGCCTGCAGCAGGTCCGACAGCTCGAGGCGCGCCGAGAGATCGGCGATCGTCGCCCGCAGCGCTTCCTGCTCATCGGCGCGGCGGCGCTCGGCGCTGAGGAGCCGTTCGCGGCCGATGGCGATGCCCGCCTGGTGCGCCGCGGCGCGCAGCACTTCGAAGTCGTCGGTGCCGAAGGCGTGGTGCCGGTTGCTCTCAACCACGAGCACGCCGACGAGCTGCTTGTTCACGAGCACCGGCACATCCACTTCCGACCCTTCGTTGCGCGTCGGCAGGTAGCGCGTGTCGGTCGTGACCTGCGGGGTGTAGTGCAGCCGGCCGTCGAGCAGGGGGAGCTCGCTCAGCCCCTCACCGGGCGGCACACGAAGTCCCGCGGGCGCTTCATTCGAGCCGCGCGACGCGACCACCACGCGGTCGCCGGTTGCGCGGTCCACGAGGAGCACGGCGACGAGATCGAAACCGAGGGCCGAGTCGTGCAGGCCATCGACCACGGCCCGGCAGATCGCCTGTTCGGACTCGGCGGCGGCGATCCCCGTTGAGAGTCGCAGCAACGCCCCTTCGCGCTGGCGGTCCACGGATGCGGGCACAACAGGGGCCACGAGCAGCTCGGGGAGAACGTGGGGGGCGACGGCTCTCGAAGGGAGCGAATATGGGAGTCGCGGGAGGCGAGCGCCAGCCGAACGGAACGGTCAGGGCGGCCTTCAGTCCACGATGAACAACGTGGCTCCATTCGGCGCCTCACTCCGATGCGCCTCCGCGCCATCCGCCACCTCGTAGCTCATCCCCGGCGTCAGCACCACCACCCGCCCATCCTTCAGCCGCGTGTGCAGCTCCCCCTGCACGCACAGCAGGATGTGCCCCTTCTCGCACCAGTGGTCGGCCATGTAGCCGGGGGAATACTCGACCATCCGCACGCGAATGTCGCCGTGCCGCTTCACGCGCCACGTCGCAACGCCAACGTCCCCAGGATGTGCCTCCCCGGGGACGTCGGCCCAATCGGTCACCTGAAACGGGATTCCCTCGAGCTTCATTTGGGCCAGCCCGCCTTTGGCAATCCCGGCGTGATCTTCAGCGCGTTCTGGTAGTAGACCTTCTTCAGCACCGCGTCCGGCAAGTCGATGCCGTACAGTTTCCAGAACGCGTGATAGTGTCGATAGTAATCGAAGTACTCGTCGCGCGTCTCGAACACCCGCCAGTAGTACGGATACTCCTCCGGCTGGTACGAGTCCTTGCCGAACAGGAGGCGATCCTGGTACTTGACGAAGAAGTCATGGGCGCCCCGCGGCTGGCGCCCAATGTCGTAGAGCACCGCCCCAACCTCGGCATACACGTTGGGCATCGCGTCGAACATCTTGCCAAGCCGCGCCAGGTCGTTGGCGTGCCACCCAAGGTGTGCGGCAACGAAAATCGTCTTGGGATGCCGACGGAACAGGTTGTCGCGTTCCGTCATCAGCGTCTCGAACGACGGATTCGACTCTGCCGGATACCGCCGCCCCGGGAAGAGCGCGAGCTCCAGCCAGCGCTCGTTCTTGTAGTCGATGTCGTCCCAGAACTCCTGCGGATCCGCCGTGTGGATGAAGACGGGAATCTTGAGGCGCGCCGCCGCCTGCCAGACCGGATCCAGTTCCGGATCGTCGATCTTCAGTCGGCTTCCATCGGCCTTCTTATAGGAAAGGCCGAGTCCCTTCCCGATCTCGCCCACGCCGACCGCACCCGCGGCGACATCGGCTTCGAGCTGCGCCACTGCCTTCTCGGCCCAGCCCGGCCCCACGTTCCGGAAGTCGATGCCGGTGAGGATCCGCACCCGGTCCTTCATCTTCGGTGAGGCGCTCACCGTGGCGAGCATTCGCTTGAGCGCGTCGCCGCTGGTGTTGTTTGCCGTGAGCATCAACCCGATGTTCAGCGCATCCATCTCGCTGCCCAGCTTCTCGAGCCCGTCGGCGGTCGCGACCTGCCCGCCGGGGTGCCCGTGAAAGTCGATCACCGGGTATTTCGCCTTCGCTACGAGATGTTCGGCCGTGACCAGCGTGGACCGCGGACGATAGTCAAGGATGCTGGGCGCCGGCATCTCCGGCGCCCGGCAATTCCGCGGCCGAACCTCGGTCATCCCGGGCGGGCACTCCTCACCGTCCTTGATGGGCGTGCCTCCCCGGGCGCCCGGCGGTCCGCCCTGCGCGAGTGCGGCGGTCGAGGCCAGCATCGAGAGCATCACCGCGTGCAACGCCACCCGTCGCGCGGCCCGCGCGAACCGCGCGTCGTCCTTCATCGCCGCTGTCACCACTTGGGCCACAGCCAGCCAAACGTTCCGGCGGTCACGAGTGCGTAGAGGAAGGCATCGATCGTGGAGGTGATCGTCGTCCGCAGCGAACGGTGATACCAGATGTTGAACTGCCAGAGCGCCGCTCCGTACCCGAGGAATGCCGTGACCCCGGCAAAGCGGAAGACGCTCAGGTACGGCGAGCTCTGCCCCAGCGCGCGTCCCGTCACGTAGGCGGCAAACACGCTCATCACCACCGAGTAGAGGAACCACTTCATCAACTGCGGCCCCATCGACGGCATGCCGTTGGGCACCACCGTCGCCATGAACACCGGTCCCTGCTTCATCTTCTCCTGGAATGCCGGCGATCCCATCTCCGCCATGCTCTGCGCACGCGGGACCATGTAGTCTCCGGGCGGGATGGACAGTGGGCGCAGCGCGTCCCGGACCCTGTCCTCGTTCGGCATCGGCAGATAGTCGTTCTTGTGCCATGGCGTCGCCATGTGAATGATCGAACTCAGCACGAACACGAACACCGCGGACAGCAGGATCGGGAGCCACAACGCAGTCAGTCCGGTCACGTGAACCTCCGCTTTGAGGGGGACACCACGCGCCGCCTCGAGGGCCGGCGTCGGCGCCTGGGCGAACGTGCAGAAGCTACGTGCGTCATCCCGCTTTGGACAACAGCCCGGCCGCGGGGTGCTATCGCCGCGGACCTTCGTTCCGTAGTATTGGCACCTGCTCTACCGACCCTCCGCGATGGCGAAGAAGCCCCCCACGAAGAAGAAATCACCCCGCGAGCGTCCGCCCACGAAGCGGTCGTCGCCGAAGCGCCTGCCGGCAAAACGGCCGGCCAAGCGCCCGGCCAAGCGCCCGGCAAAGGCGCAGCCGGCAGTGCCGCGGCACGCCGCCGGCGTGCGCCGCCCCGCGCGCCGGCAGTCCGCGCTGTTGCGGCTCAGCTCCGCCATCGCTGCCGCCACCAACGAACAGGAAATCTGCGAAAGCGTCGTCACCGGACTCCGTGACGAGGCCCTCGGCTACAACTTCCTCGGGGTCTTTCTCGTCGATGAGCGGACGGGCGACCGCGTGATGGTGGCGAGCGTGGGCTGGAAGGCGGCGCAACCCGGCTTCCGCCTCGCGCCGGGTCACGGCATCAGCGAACGCGCCCTGCTCGACGGCAAGCTCCACTACACGCCGGCGGTGCGCCGCGAGTCGAACTACGAGCCGACGCTGAACAGCGGGTCCGAGGTCGACGTTCCGCTCATCATCGACGGACGCGTCATCGGCGTGCTCGCGGTGGAGAGCACCGAGCCCGACGCCTTCGACGACAGCGATTTTGAGATCCTCACGGCGGCGGCCAACCAGGCGAGCATCGCCATCGCGCGCGCACGGCTCATCGTCACGCAGCGGCGCCGCGCCGACGAACAGCAGGCCGTGCTCGCGTCGATGGCCGACCTCCTGACCCAGCGGGAGCTGGCGCGCACGCTGCAGACCACCGTCGAGCGCGCCGTCGCCCTGCTCGGCGTCACCGGCGGTGAACTCGCCATCTTCGACGCCGCCAAGGAGGAGCTGGAGGTCGTCGCCAGCCACAACGTGGGCTCCGACACCACCGGCATCCGCCTCAAGATCGGCGAGGGGGCGATGGGGCTGGTCGCCACGACGCACGAACCGCTCATCATTCCGGACTATCACGCCTGGCTTGGCCAGTCGGCGAAGTACGCGACCGTCGCGGTCAAGTCGGTCGTCGCGGCGCCACTGCTCGTCGGCAAGCGCCTCGTCGGCGCCATCGCCATCGTGGATGCCGACCAGAACCGCGAGTTCGGCGCGGACGACCTGCGCCTCCTCAACCTGTTCACGCCGCAGGCCGCCATCGCCATCGAGGGCGCACGCCTGTACGAGGAAGCGGCGCGGCAGCGCGAGTTCTTCCGCAGCCTGCTCAACAACAGCCCTGTCGCCATCGTCCAGCTCGACACGGACTACCGCGTCGCCGCCTGCAATCCCGCCTTCGAGGCGCTCTTCCAATGGAAGGAGCATGAGGCGCGCGGCCACATCCTCGACGAACTGATCACCGATCCGGTGACCCTGCAGGAAGCCGAGCAGTACAGTCGCGACGCGGTGGACCGTCCCGTGAAGGGCATCGGACGGCGGCGGCGCAAGGATGGCACGTTCGTGGACGTCGAGATCCTCGGCGTCCCCGTCATTGCCGACGCGTCGCGCGTCGCCCTGATGGGGATGTACCACGACATCAGCGAGATCACCGAGGCGCGGCGCGAGGCCGAGGGCGCCAACCGAGCCAAGAGCCAGTTCCTCGCCAACATGAGCCACGAGCTGCGCACCCCGCTGAACGCCATCATCGGCTACAGCGAGATGCTGCAGGAGGAGGCGCAGGACGCCGGCCTCGCGTCGTTCGACGCCGACCTCGGCAAGATCCACACGGCCGGCAAGCACCTGCTGTCGCTCATCAACGACGTCCTCGACCTCTCCAAGATCGAAGCCG
>CAYQCP010000020.1:0-49436 GCA_964416005.1 uncultured Gemmatimonas sp. | reverse complement strand
GGGGTTTGGTGCGGTGGGACGAGTGGAGCGAGGAGTGATGAGCGAGGGGGGTGACCGACTGGTCACCCCCCTTCACGCGTCCCCCCTCCCTCCACACGTCCCCTCGCACTTAACCGCCGGACTCCGCCCCCCTTTACTCCGTACGGGGAACCGGATGCTCCTCCGTAAACTCCAACTTAGGAGCAAGCAGCCGGTACATCACCGGCGTAACCAGCCGCGCGATCAGGGTGGATGACACCAGCCCGCCAATAATCACCCACGCCAGCGGCGAGTAGAGCGAAGACCCTTCCAGCGCCAGCGGCAGCAGGCCGCCGATGGCGGTGGCCGATGTCAGCACGATCGGCACGAAGCGCACTTCGCCCGCCCGCTGGATCGCGTCGTCGAGATTGTATCCCTGGCGGCGCAGCTCGTCGGTGAAGTCCACGAGCAGGATGCTCGTCTTGATCTCGATCCCGATGAGCGCCACGAAGCCGATCATCGCCGCGAAGCTCAGCGTGTAGCCGGTCAGCCAGAGCGCGGTGATGCCGCCGACGATGCCGAGCGGGATGACGCTGGCCACCACCAGCGTGCTCTTGAAGGTGCGGAACTCGAGCACGAGGATGGCGAGGATGCCAAACACCGCCACGATGATGGCGCCGCCGATGCCGCCGAAGCTCTCCTGGCGGCTCTCGATCTCGCCGGCCGGCACGAGGCGGTAGCCGGCGGGGAGCGCGAGCCCCTCGAGTTTCTTCAGCACGTCCTTGGTGACGCGGTCGGTATTGAAGCCCGTGCGCACGAAGCTCGTCACGGTCACCGAGCGCTGCTGCAGGTGGTGCGTGATGACCGTCGGCGAGCCCTTGAAGCCGAGCTGCGCGAGCTGGTTGAGCGGGATCATCGCCCCCGTGGTGGACGCCACGTGGATGCGGTCGAGGATCTCGCTCGTCGGGCGCCCCTCGCGCGGCACGCGCACGGTGATGGGATACTCGTTGCCGTCGCTCGCGCGGAACTTGCCGGCTTCGAGCCCCGCCACGCCGAGCCGCACGGTGCGGTCGAGTTCCGCCGTCGCGACGCCCACCAGCCCCGCCTTCTGCCGGTCCACCACCAGGGCGAGGTCGGTGCGCGCGACGGCGAGCGGGTTCTTCACGTACTGCGTCCCCGCCGTCCCCTGCATGATCCTCTCGACGCGCGCCGCCAGCGTGCGCAGGGAGTCGAGGTCGTTCCCCTCGATGCGCATCGCGATGGGCGCGTCGATGGGCGGCCCGTTCTCGAACTCCTTCACCTCGATGCGCGCCCCCGCGTATTGCGAGAAGATGGCGCGCAGGCTGTCGATCATCAGCGGCTGGTGCTTGGGCTCGTACTTCTTGAGCAGCACGAACAGCTGGCCGATGTGCGCCGACTCCTGCCTCGGCGCCACATTGTAATAGACGAACGGGTTGCCGAGCCCGACGTTGGTGAAGACGCCGCGCACGCTGGGGTGCTTCAGCAGCACCGACTCGACGTAGCGCGCCGCCTGGTTGGTGGCCTCGATGGACGCCCCCTGTGCCGCTTCGATATCCACCATGAACTGCGGCGTCCCCGCCTTGGGGAAGAGCGAGAAGCCCACCACCGGCACGAGCGCGAACGACGACACGACGAGCGCGGCGGCGATGACGAGCGTGCGCATCGGGTTGCCGAGCGCGCGGTGCAGCACCGGCGCGTAGCTCTTCTGGATGCCCAGCTCCAGCCATTGCAGGTAGCGGTTCCCCTTGGGCGCGGACGTCTCCGGCATCACCTTGGACGCCAGCCACGGCACGATGGTGAAGCTCACGAAGAGCGAGGCGAGCACCGCGTACACCACCGCGAGCGGCAGCGAGCGGATGTACCGCCCCGAGAGGCCGGGGAGGAAGATCAGCGGGAGGAAGGCGAAGATCAGCGTCGCCGTCGCGCCCATCACCGCCACGGCGATCTGCCGCGTGGCCTGCACCGCGGCCTGGCGCCGCGAATGCCCGGCGCGCAGGAAGCGCGAGATGTTCTCCACCACCACGATGCTGTCGTCCACCAGCAGGCCGAGCGAAATGACGAAGCCGACGATGGAGAGCTGGTTGATGCTGAAGCCCGTGAGGTCGAGCATCGTCACGGCGATCGCCAGCGACGTCGGGATGGAGATCATCACGACGAAGCTCGCCCGCGGTCCGAGCGGGAGGAGCGTGAGCAGGACGAGGCCGAGCGCGATGGCGAAGTCGGTGGCGAGACGCGACAGGCGCGACGCCACGTTGGCCGCCTGGTCGAAGCCGCGCTCCATCTTCACCATCGGCGGCAGCGTGCGTTCCAGCGTGTCGAGCGCCGGCCACATCGCCTGCTTCACCCGCTCGATGTTGAATCCCTCCTGCATCGCGGCCGTCACGAAGACGGCGCGCTTGCCGTTCCAGCGTCCGATATGCACCGGGTCGGCGTACCCCCAGCGCACGTCGGCGACATCGCGCAGGCGCACGACGCCGAAGCGCGAGCCGCCGACGATGGTCTGCTGCACCTCTTCGATGGTGCGATAGCGCCCCTGCGGCACGAGGTTGAATCGCCGCGTGCCGGCGTCCACGCTCCCGCCGGGAATGGAGACGTTGTCGCTGCCGATGGCCTGCATCACCTGCATCGGCGAAATGCCGGCGCGCGCGAGGCGGTCGAGGTCGAGTGACACCTGCACCTCGCGCTTCGGCGCCGCCCACCGCTCGGCTTTCTTGATTCCCGTGATGCGCTCGAGGCGTTCCTCGATGCGGTTCGCAATCGAGTCCATGTCCGCGAACGGCACCGAGTCACTGACCAGCGCGAGCTGGAGGATGTTGACGTTGGTCCCCGACGCGCGGATCACCTGCAGGCGCGCGAGTCCGGACGGCAGGTCGGGGCGCAGCGCGTTCATCTCGCGCATCACCTCCTCTTCCTTGCTGTCGGCGTCCACCGCCGGGTCGAACTCGAGCTGGATGGAGGCCAGCCCGTCTTCAGCGTGCGAGACCAGCTTCTTGACGCGTTCAAGCGCGCCCAGCTTGTCCTCGATCTTGTCGATGACGAGCTGCTCCATGTCGCTGGGGCTCGCCCCCGGATAGACCGCGTACACGATGAAGACCGGGATCTCGATGATCGGGTCTTCGCCGCGCGGAATCTTGGCCCAGCTCGCGATGCCCAGCGCGCTGAGCATCAGGAACATCAGGATCGTGAACTGCCACCGCCGGACGGAGAATTCGGCGAGTCTCACGGCTTGATCTCCACGCGCGCGCTGTCGGTGAGCCAGGTGGAGCCGCTCCGCACGACGCGCGGCACGCCGTCGAGGCCGCGCACGAGCACCTTGTCACCAGCGAGCCCGACGAGGGCAACCGACACGCGCCGCGCGCGTGTGCCCGTCCTGTCCACGGTGTACACGCTCCCGCGATCCTTGTCGCCCTCCACGAGCGCCTCGGCCGGAATCGCGTATACCGCGCCGATCAATCCTGAATCCGCGATCGGTTTCCGTGCCCGTGCCCGTTCCCCCACCGTGCCCGTGCCCCGCGGTTCAATCACGGCGCGCCCCACGAGCCCGGACGGCAGCGCCTGGACGCCCGCCAGCGAGATCTCAATCACGTACACGCCCGTTCGCGGATCCGCAGCGGCGCCCACCTGCGTCACCGTGCCGTTGAACACCTTGCCCGGCACCGCCTCAAACGTCACCGCGGCGCGGTCGCCCACGGCGAGCCGCACCGCGTCGCGATCGGGAACGCCGGCGCGCAGCACCGAGCCGCGCGCATTGGACGCGAACTGGATGACCGGCGCTCCCGCGCCGACCATCTGGCCGGCGCTCGCGATGCGCATCAGCACCACGCCGTCGGCCGGCGCGGTGATCGTCGAGTACTCGTGGTTCACGCGCGCGGCGCGCAGGTCCGCCTCGGCGGCGTCGCGCGCCGTCTGCACGTCCTGCCACTGGGCGAGCGTCGCCACCGAGTCCTTGTAGAGCCGCTCCACCCGCTGCGCATCGCGGCGCGCCTTCTCCGCGCCGGCGCGCGCCTTGGCGAGCATCGCGTCGATCTCGCGCTGGTCGAGCGCGGCGAGCACCTGAGCACGCTTCACGCGTGCGCCGTCGTCCACCAGCACCTTGCCCACGATGCCGCCGATCTTGAACGAGAGCGTGACTTCATCCTTGGCGCCGAGCGTTCCCGACGCGGTCACGGCGGCCGCCTGACCGGCGAGCACGACGTCGGCCATCTGCACCGGGGTGATAGTCTCGGGCGGAGTGTCACGGCCCTCGGCGGCGCCGCCGCAAGCAGACAGGGCGAGTGTGGCGAGAATGGCTGAGTATTTCATGCGTAGGTCGAGTGTTGGGAGGGGGAGGCGTGCAGCGGTTTGGAAGGAGAGAGGAGTGGAGTGAGGAGAGAGGTGTGGGGAGGCCTCCTCCCTCCTCACCCATCGCTCCACTCCTCTCTCGTCACCAAGCCCCTGCACTCGTCCTCCTCCTGTCATTGTACTGCCCTCAGCGCCGCCGCCCGTTCGAGGTCTACATACCGCGCGGCGAGCGCGTACTTGCTCATCACGAGGTTCAGCTCGGCGGCGGTGTACTGCTGCCGCGCGTCGGCCCACTCGAGGTGCGGGGCGAGCCCCTCGGTGAAGCGGCGATCCACCATCTGGAAGGCGCGGCGCGCCGCGTCCACGCGTGCGGTGGCGGCCGCGAGCCCCTGGCGCGCCACGTCAACGGCGTCGAACGCGGTGCGCACGTCGAGCGCGATCATCCGGTCGGTCTCCACCGCGCGCAGCGCCATCGCGCGCTGCGCCGAACTCGCCTGCTGGCGTCGCATCATGTCCTGTCCGCCGTTGAACAGGTTCCACTGGAGCACGATGCTCGCCATTCCGGCGTCGTGGTTGGTATCGAAATGGTACTCTGACCCCTGCACGCCATAGTCGGCGGCGACGGCGAGTACCGGGAGGAAACCGGACGTCGCGGCGCGTCCCTGCGCGCGCGCGGCGGCGGTGCCGGCGGCCACCTGGGCGCGCTCCTCGCGGCGCTGCGCGGCGACGAGCGCCTCGTCGAGCGTCAGCGGGCGCTGCTCGGGCAGCTGCGCGTCATCGAGCATGGCGACCGGCGTGGTGGCGTCGCGATCGAGCAGGAGGTTCAGCGCGCCAAGCGCCGCGTCGCGCATGCGGACCGCTTCGGCGCGCTGCTGCTGCACGTCGGCCACGCTGGCGCGGGCGCGATAGACCGCATCGCCGGTGGCCGAACCGGCGCCGACGAGACGCTCGGCGACGCGCTGGTTCTCGTTCACCACGCGCAGTGCGGCGTCATAGATGTCCACCGCGCGCGCGGCGCGCGCGTAGTTCAGGTAGGCGACGCGCGCGTCGGCGTCGAGGCGGCGCTTGGCGGCGGCGAGTTCGGCGCCGCGCAGGTCGCGAATGGCGCGCGCCGCCGACAGGTTGGCGAACAGCGCGCCGTTGAAGAGCGGAAGCGTCGAGCGGAGCTTCGTCTCCTGCTTGTAGGGCACGGTCTGGTGGATGTTGGTCGGGAACTGGTTGGACCCGATGAGCTGATTGAGCGCGGCGTACGCGGGGTTGATGGCGTCGCCGATGTCGATGGCGCCGTCCATCTCCGAGTAGCGCGCGTCCACCGACAGGGTAGGGAGGAAGAGCCCCTTGGCCTGCCGCACGCCGATCTGCCCCTGCCGTTCGACCTCGCGCGCCTGGCGCACGGCGAGGTTTCGGCTTATCGCCAGCCGGGCGATTGAGTCGAGCGGCGCCTGCTGCGCGGCCACCTCACTCGGCCAGACCAGCAGCAGGGCCAGCGTCGCGATCAGGACGGCGAGGGCAGACAGCAGCAGGTGAGTGATCGTGCTGTCCGGAGAGAGCAGCTTGGTATTCTTGAACATCGCTAGGAGCCGTAACGGTGTTAGGTGGACGGCGAAAAAAGGGGGGCTTCAGTTCGTCGGTTCGCGGAGAAGCCCACGGAGCACTACGTCCGTGAGCGCAACGGCGGTTTCATCGGGATCGCGCAAGTCCAACCAGGGATGCGACTTCTCCGGCGACTGCAGGTGAATCACGGCCAATCCGTGGACGCCGGCCCACAGGATCTGGGAGACCATCTCAGGGTCGGTGAACTCCGGGCGGAAGTGCCCGGCCTCGATCGCTGCTCGCACATTGGAAATGAGCGCCTGATAACCGTCTTCGGCAGGATCAATGGTTACGCAGTCCGGTTCCGGGATAGGACGCTCAACCAGGAACATGAACCGGAACTGTTGCGGGTGCTCCAGCGCGAAGCGCACGTAGTTCTGCCCCATGAGCCGCAGGCGAAGCAGCGGGTCGGGGATCGTCTGGTCCATCGAGCGCAGCGCCTCGCCGAGTGCGCGGAAGTCCACGGCGCACAACTCGTTGAGAAGCGAGTCCTTGTCCTGGAAGTGGTGGTAGATCGCCGTGGCCGTGTAGCCGATCTGGTCGGCGATGCGGCGCATCGAGGTCTGGGCGTAGCCCTCCCTGGTGAAGAGTTCGCGCGCGGCCTCCATGATGCGCCGGCGCGTCTCCGCTTTTTCGTGGTCTCGGCGGATGCGGGAGGGAGTGCGGTATTCGGCGGTATCTGACATGGTGAACTAATCTAACGCCGTTAGGTCACCGTGTCAAGGGGGATTCGTGTGCGGCCGCGGCGCCGAGTGCCCCGGGGCGCTCAATTGGCGGGCTTGTCCGGCGCGCTGCGCGCGCCGTTATTGGCCCGCCAGTATTCGCTTTCCGGGGCACTCGGCGCCGCGGCCGGACGCATCGCCTTCACACGGGCGACCTCCCGGGCTCGGGGTGGGGGCGAGGCCAACTGCAGCGCGGCCACCGGCGACGAACCCCGGACACGTCCGATCGATGCCGGTCGCATTGAAACGGTGACAGCGCCCAGGGCACCTCCGCGCATCTTGACGATGAAGGCCGCGATCAACGATGGTAATACCGTATTACCATCGCGAGGAAGCCCCGTGGAGTCGTCGCGCTTGACCACCAAGTATCAGGCCACAATCCCCAAACAGGTGCGCGAGCACCTCGCGCTCGGCGCGGGGGATCGGATCACGTTCCGCATTGTGCGCGGCCGAGTCTTGATCGAGAAGACGCCCCCACACGATCCGTCATATCTCGCGGCGCTCGAGGGAACGCTCAGCCCGGAGTGGAACTCGAAGGAGGATGCCGAGGCGTACGATGACCTTTGATCCAGGGGACGTCGTGACCGTGCCATTTCCGTTCACCGATCGCAGGCAAGCAAAGCGGCGCCCCGCGGTTGTTCTCTCGAGTCGTCGCCTCTCGGCGCACGCCAACCAGTACGTCCTCGCGATGGTCACGTCGGCGCACCACGAGCCGTGGCCGTTCGACGTTTCCATCAGCCAAGGCGCCGCCGCCGGCCTGCGCGCGCCGTCGGTCATCCGCTGGAAGCTGTTCACCTTGGACGCCTCGCTGATCGCACGCCGCGTTGGCTCCCTCGCCGAGAGCGACGCGAGGGTGCTGCGGCACCGAATGACTGAGGCGCTAGTGCCGAAGGGGGCGCCGGCTTAGCCCGAGCAGGCGCCGAGAGAGCGACGCGGTTTCGGGTGTCCCGTTCAGCGAATACTTGAGGGCCCAATAGAGCGCGCGCAGCGCGCAAGTCAGGCCCGAAAATTGAGCGAACGGGACACCCGAAACCGCGGCGCGGACGGAACGAGCCAATTCCAGAAGCCCGGCGCCCTTGAGGCAGGCGTGCTAAATTCAGCGATCCCAGCACCCGCATATTGGAGCGAAGATGTTCAGTCTCAAAGGCAAGCGCGCGCTCGTGACCGGTGGCTCCCGCGGGATTGGCGCGGCCATCGCCCGGGGCCTGGCCGAGGCCGGCGCCGACGTGTGCATCGGCTATCGCAAGCGCACCAAGGACGCCAAGGCTGTTGCGGCCGCCTGCAAGGCGATGGGCGTCAAGTCCGCGGCCTATGCCTCCGACATCGGCACCACGCTGGGGGCCGAGAAGCTCATCGTGCACGCCGTCAAGGAACTGGGCGGCCTCGACATCTTCGTCGGCAACGCCGGCATCTGGACGGTGGAGGACGTGCCGGCGGCTGACATGGCGGACGATCGCTGGCGCCGCACGATGCGCGAGAACGTGGACTCGATGTTCTACACGACGCGCGCCGCGCTCAAGGTGATGGAGCCCGGCGGCCGCGTGGTGCTGATCGCCAGCACCGCCGGCCAGCGCGGCGAGGCGATGCACGCCGATTACGGCGCATCCAAGGGGGCGATGATCGCGTTCGTGAAGAGCGTGGCGATCGAGGTCGCCAGGCAGGGGATCACGGTGAACTCCGTCGCGCCCGGGTGGGTGGATACGGAGATGTGCGACGTGCCGTACGCGAACGGCGGCAAGGAGCGGATCGCGGCGGGCATTCCAGTGGGGCGCGTGGCGAGCCCGGAGGATGTGGCGTACCCGACGGTCTTCCTGTGCACCGACGAAGCGCGGCATATCACGGGCGAGATCCTGAACGTGAACGGCGGGTCGGTGCTCTGCGGATAGCCGCTCCGTGGATGCGCCCTTCCGGGGCGCTTCGATCGAACGGGGAGGCCCTCGCTCAATTCTCGGGTCCGCGAGCGCGCTGAGCGCGCCCGCGGACCCTCGAGTATTCGCGAGAACCTCCCCGTCCGACCGAAGCGCGCGCGCCCGCCCGCGCACGAATGGTCGGCGGCGCAGCGCGGGGCACCTTTCCCGCGAATATAGGAGGGCACAACAAAGGCGCGCGCAGCGCGCCCGTCAGGCCCGACAATTGAGCGGGAGAGGTGCCCCGCGATGCGACGCGGCACATGAAGGGGTCCCCCGCGATGCGCCGCGGCGATCGAACCGCTACTCGCCGAGTGCCGCGGTGAACATCGCCGGCAGGTCCACGACGATCGGCGCGTCGGCCCCGCGCGGCAGCCACTCGATGCGTGCCGCGCAGATCTCCGGGCGCTCATCCGCCGGCCGCCAGCGCTCGATGACGCGGGCGTCGGTGTCCACGATCCAGTACTCCGGCACGCCGAGTTCCTGAAACAGGCGGCGCTTCACGACGCGGTCGTAGCGCGCGGTGGAAGGCGACAGCACCTCGATGGCCAGTTCGAGGCGTTCGATCTCGTGCCACTCACGGGCTGGCCTGCCATGGGCCGTTCGAAAGGCGAAGAGGTCGGGCTGGACCAAGACGTCGCCGCGCAACTCGAGATCCGCCGGACTCCACCACAGGTACAGTCCGCCACTCGAGCAGGCGGGCAGCAACGCCTGATACAAGGATGACGCGACCGATTGGTGGCGCGGCTTGGGGGACGGCGTCACGAGCAGTTCGCCCGCGACACACTCGTAGCGGTTGCCGTCGTCAGGCAGCAGGCGCACGCTCGCCGGCGTGTGCCACGTGGAAGAGGTGGCGACCATGCCCATACAGTACGCTCGGCTGCGAGAAAAGAGAACTCGGCCACGCGACATTCTCGTGCGCCGAAGCACCGCGTCCGTCACCATTCGCTGGCGCTCGGCGTCGAAATCGCGCGCCCGCCCCCACACGAATGGTCGGCGGCGCAGCGCGGGGGACCCCTCTCGCGCATATAGGAGGGCACAACAAAGGCGCGCGCAGCGCGCCCTTCAGGCCCGACAATTGCGCGAGAGGGGTCCCCCGCGATGCGCCGCGGCGCATCATTAAGGCATGCCACGGATCTTGGTTATCGGCGGCGGACTAGTGGGACTCGCGACCGCGAGAGCGTTGCGCGCGAAGTACCCCAAATCCGACCTCGCGCTTGTCGACAAGGAACCCCAGTTCGGCGCGCACCAGAGCACGCACAACTCCGGCGTCCTCCACAGCGGCCTCTACTACAAGCCCGGCTCGGCGCGCGCGCGACTCGTGCGCCGCGGGCTCTCGCAAATGCACGACTACTGCCGCGCACGCGGCATCGTGCACGACGTCTGCGGCAAGCTCGTCGTCGCCGCCACGCCTGACGAAATCCCGCGCCTCAAGGCGCTCTTCGAGCGCGGTCAGCAGAACGGCCTGCAAGGCCTGCGCTGGCTCACCGCCGACGAAGCGCACGTCATCGAGCCGCATGTGCGCGTCGTCGCCGCCGTGCATGTGCCTGAAGAGGGAATTGTCGATTACCGCGGTGTGGTGGACGCGCTCGTCGAGGACCTCACTGCCGCTGGCGTCGAGCTGCACGCGAGCGCGCCGGCCACGCAGATCGTGCGCGACGGGGCAGGGTGGCGCGTGCAGGCCGGCGCGCACGAGCTGCGCGCCGACTTCATCGTCACCTGCGGTGGATTGCACAGCGACCGCCTCGCCCGGCTCGCCGGCGAGCATCCCACCACGCGCATCGTCGGGTTCCGCGGCGAGTACTTCGTCCTCAAGCCCGATCGCCAGCATCTGGTGAAGGGACTCATCTACCCGGTGCCGGACCCGGCTTTCCCATTCCTCGGCGTGCATTTCACTCGCCTCGCGCGGGGTGGGGTCGAGTGCGGCCCCAATGCCGTGCTCGCGCTCGATCGCGAGGGCTACCGGCGGTGGGCCTTCCGCGCGCAGGACGCCGCGTCGGCGCTCACGTTCCCAGGCTTGTGGCGATTCGTGATGAAGTACGCCGGCACGACGCTCTACGAGCTGCAGCGGTCGCTGAGCAAGGACGTCTTCGTGAAGTCGCTGCAGCGGTTGGTCCCCGAAGTCATGGGCGACGACCTGCTGCCGGGTCCGGTGGGGGTGCGCGCGCAGGCCATGCGCGCCGACGGCACGCTGGTGGACGACTTCGATTTCATGGAGCGCCCCGGCGCGCTGCACGTGCTCAACGCCCCCAGCCCCGCGGCCACGGCCTGCCTGGCGATCGGCGAGGAGATTGCGGCGAAGGTGGAAGTACTTGCAGGGGCTGCGTAGCGACTACGCCGCGCTGCCTATCCATGGCTTGATACGGCGGAGCGCGTCAGCGAGTTCTCGTTCCGCAACTTCCATGTCATGCGCGGCCTGCGCGCGCAGCCAGTAGCCCTTCGACAGACCGAAGAAACGGCTAAGCCGGAGGTCCGTATCCGCCGTGATAGCGCGACGACCCGCGACGATCTCACCAATCCGCTGCGCCGGCACTCCGATCTCCTTGGCCACGCGGTACTTCGTGAGGCCCATGGGGATCAAGAACTCGTCGCGCAGCAGCGCTCCGGGCGTAACTGGCTTGAGACGGCGCATGATCGCTTCGATGCCTCAGTGATGATAGTCCACGATTTCGACGTCTTCTGGGCCCGCGGTGGTCCAACGGAAGCAGCAGCGATACCGGTCGTTGATGCGAATGCTGTGCTGGCCGTCTCGGTCACCCCGCAGCGCCTCCAGCCGGTTGCCGGGTGGCACCCGGAGGTCGGCTAGGGAGCCCGCAATCTGCAGTTGCAGCAGTTTGCGACGCGCAACGGCTTCGATGTGGGCGAACCGCCTCACGGGTCGCCCCCGTGCCAGGTCTTCCGTGTCCCGGTCGCGAAACGAGATGATCATTCAACTAATAACGTGAGGCGTTAATAACGTCAAGCGTGATTAACATGACGCTCGCCGTGAGGGGCGGGCCACCAACTCTGCCCCGGCGTGCTCGCGACCCATCACCGATCCATTGCCTCTGCAACCTCAACCTCACCATTCCCCCCTAAAATGCGGTACTTTCCACCGCAGCGGGGAATCGGGGAATGGGCAGGCAGGGGAGACGCGCCTCTCGTCCCCCCTCCCACCCCCGTCCCCCGTCCCCAAGCCTCTACCCCCTCCTCGTTCCGCCCAGCAATGTCGCGCCTCCATCCACCCCCCGAAGTCCTGGAAATCGCCGCCCGCCTCAGGCGCGCCGGTTTCGAGGCCTGGTGCGTGGGCGGAGCCGTGCGCGACGCGCTCCTCGGCCACGCGCACCTCGACTGGGATCTCGCCACCAGCGCGACCCCGACCGAGGTGATGCGCACGTTCAAGCGCACCGTCCCCGTGGGCATTGCTTTCGGCACGGTGGGTGTGCTCGACGCCAACGGGCGGCTGCACGAAGTCACCACCTTCCGCCACGACGTGAAAACCGACGGTCGCCACGCCGAGGTGGAGTTTGGTGCGTCGCTCGAGGAGGACCTCGCGCGGCGCGACTTCACCATCAACGCCATCGCGTACAATCCGCAGACGGGCGAGCTCCTCGATCCGTTCGGCGGCCGCAAGGACCTGCGTGCCAAGCTGGTGCGCTGTGTCGGCGACGCCGAGCAGCGAATGAAGGAAGATCGGCTCCGCGCGCTGCGCGCCCTGCGTTTTGCCGCGCGCTTCGACTTCGCCATCGACCCATCCACCTGGAAGGCCATCTGCAACTCGGCGCCGCACCTCACTCGGCTCAGCGCCGAGCGGGTGAAGCAGGAGATCGAGAAGACGATGGAGCAGGTGGCGCGTCCGAGCGCGGCCTTTGCGAACTGGCGCGCCGCCGGCGCGTTGCGCGTGCTCGTCGGCGCGCTGCAGGACGCTCCTGCGGAACGATTCGCGGCGCTCGATCACCTGTCGCTGCCGCGCGGCAAGCGCGCCGCCGAGCGCAAGCTGCTGCGCCTGGCGATGCTTTTCTTTGGGACCAACAAACGCGGTGCAGAGGAGGCGTGCAGGGGCCTGCGGTTCTCGAATCATGAAATCGCCTGGGTGAGCCGCCTCGCGGAAGCGCGTGCGCGCCTCGGCGACGCGGTGGACGCTGCGATGCTTCGCGAAGGTGGCCCGTCGGACGCCGAGCTGCGGAGATGGGCTGCCGAGGTAGGCCGCACGGCGGCTGGTAGCTGGTGGCGGTTGAATGCAGCCCTGTGGGCCGCGCGCCGCGCGGCGCAGGAAGCGCCCTCCCAAGGTGGGAGCGCCCACGCAGATGGTGAGGGCGCCGACGGCGAGCCCTCCTCGCTAGAGGAGGGCTCGCAAGAGTCGGCGCCCAGCGCACCGCAGGCACCAAGCTCACAGAAAGTAGCGAGCGTCTACAAGCGACTGCTGCGCGCAGCCTACAGGGATGCGATCGAGATCGGCGACTTGCAGGTGGACGGGGAGGATCTCGCCGCGGCAGGCATCCCCAAGGGCCCGCAACTCGGCACCACACTGCGGCAGCTACTCGACGCCGTGATCGAGAACCCGACGCTCAATACCCGCGAGCTGCTGCTCGCCACCGCGAGGTCCCTGGCGGCAGCAAGAGACCGTGGGGCCTGAAGTCAGGCGCTTGCCTTAATGGTCTTTTAAGAGTATCTTTAAATGACCGTAAACTGGCAGGAGGTCAGATGCTCGTCATCAGGCAGCCCGACGCCGCCGTCGTCACGACCACAGAGGCCAAGCGTGACCTGCCGGGGACTTTCAAGGTCGCCGAGAAGATGCGCGTGTACGTCACCAAGGACGGCCAGGCGATCGGTGGGCTCGTGAGCCTCGAGATGATGGCGTTGCTCGAGCTGGCAATCGCCGAGCGGGAAGAGCGTCGGGCGAACCGCGCAGAGTGGCCCGTGCGGGTCTTCACGCTGGGTGAAGAGCCGACCGACGGCGACGCGCTGCCCGCCGAGCAGAGCCTCGCGGCCATGGATCGGCTCTCGCGCACCGCCTACGCCATTCGGGCTGCAGCCGCCGAGTAATGGATCGGGACTTCCGCGACATCCTCACCGCCTTCAACACCGAGAAGGTTCATTACCTCGTCGTTGGCGCGTATGCCGTGGCCGCGCACGGATTGCCGCGCGCGACGGGCGACCTCGATCTCTTTGTGCGATGCGCCGCAGACAACGCGAAACGCGTCGTGCGCGCGCTTGCGCTCTTCGGCGCGCCGCCGCACGTGTCGGTCGCCACGGACTTCTCGAAACCCAACATGGTGATTCAGATCGGGGTCGAGCCCGTGCGCATCGATATCCTGACGTCCATCAGCGGCGTGGAGTTCGACGAGGCGGCGGCCACTCGGGTGATTCATGCGTTGGACGGGGTGGAGATCCCGTGCATCGGCCGCGAGTGCCTGATCAGGAACAAACGAAGCGCCGGTCGAAAGCGGGACCTCCTCGACGCCGAATGGCTCGAACAGCACGCGCCCTGACATGAGTCTCTTCCGCCACCGTACGCCGACGACGCGCGTCGCCGAGCGATTCCGCTCGGGCGAGGCCGTCTTTTCGATCGAGATGCGCGACGGCCTGGTCGCCGTGCGGGTGGGGGCGGGGATGGAGCAGAGCGTAGAACTGCTGCACGCGCTCACCGAGCACCTGCCGCCCGTCGTGGACTGCGCCATCGACTGCCTGCGCAGCAAGCGGCGGTACGTCGGCGAGGGGCTCAGTCTCCCCGAGGTGCGCGAGTCCATTGGCCGACTGAAGGTGGCGCTGGTGCAGAGCGGCGGTGTGGAGCTGGCCGTGTACACCGCCGAAGACCAGCTCGTGCTGAGCCCGATGCTCGACCTGTGGATCTACAGCCGCAGTGACCGCTGGGTCTATCTGCTGGTGGGAGAGGGGCTGGAGCAGGTGGAGAGTGTGCCGCCGCGCGGGTGGACCGTGGCGCGCGACGAGTTCACCGGCGCGCCGGAACTGGTGGCGGCCGTCGAAAAGACGGCGGAGCGATTGACGCTGCGGGTGGTGTAGGATCGGAACGGGGAGGAGGTAGAGGCGTAGAAAAGAGGGACGAGGGGTGGAACGGGGAGGGTGGTCGCCGGTGCGCCCGGAGAGCCCTCTCCTTCTCGTTCCACCCCTCGTCCCCCCTCGCTCAGCCTCTACCTCCTCCCCGTTCCGTCATCTCGTCCCCGTCATTGGACGTTCTCCCTCCTTCTCGATACCTTTCTCCCAGCAAGCGGGCGGCGCTGCGGCTGGTGTCGCCCTGAACCTTTTGAGCCCCCGGAATCAATGAATCGCGCGCTATTCGCCTGTGCCCTGTCTGCCAGCATTGCGTTCCCCTTGTCTGCGCAGAACCCGCCGCCGGCTCCGCCGGTTGCTCCCGTGGTGGTGCCGACGGCGCCGACCGCGGCGCAGCAAGCGGCCGCCGGCATTGGGAAGAACGTCAGCAACGAGCAGATCGCCGACGCCATCAAGCGGTCGGGGATGACGCAGCAGCAGATTCAGGCTCGTCTCCAGGCGGCGGGGTACGATCCCTCGCTGGCGAGTCCCTTCTTTGGTGAGGCGCAGGCGGGTGCGCCCGGCGCGCCAACGACCGCTCAAGCAACTTCATTCGCGCAGGCATTGAGCAGCCTCGGTATCCTCACACCTGACGCGAGCGACAAGCCTGAGCCCGAGCAGGAAACACCCCGCGACAACGATGCGCGCCGGGCGGGCGGAGCGGGCGGCGTCTTCGGCCGCGAGATCTTCTCGCGCGCGAGCACGGCCTTCGATCCCATCACCTCGGGACCGGTGGATCCGGCCTATCGCCTCGGCATCGGCGACGCATTGCAGCTGGTCGTCACGGGACAAGTGGAACTGGCCTACCAGCTCGAACTGCGCCGCGACGGCACGGTGATCATTCCGCAGGTGGGGCAGATCGCCATCGCCGGCCTCACGCTCGACGGTGCGCGCGCCGTGCTCAAGCAGCGGATGGCGCAGTCGTACAGCGGCCTCAACGACGGCGAGGCGCGGCTCGATCTGAGCATCTCGCGCATCCGCAGCAACGCCATCTTCGTCATTGGCGAAGTGACCAACCCGGGCGCCATCCAGGTGAACGCCCTCGGCACCGTCTTCCACGCGCTGGCGCGCGCCGGCGGGCCCAGCGACCGCGGCTCGTTCCGCGCCATCGAAGTGCGGCGCGGCGGGCAGGTGATCCGCCGGCTCGACCTGTACGATTACCTGCTCAAGGGCGATGCCAAGGACGACATCCGCACCGAGCAGGGGGACGTCATCTATGTGCCGCTCGCCACGCGCAACGTGGCTGTGATGGGCGCTGTTCGTCGCCCACGCATCTTTGAACTCAAGCAGGGCGAGGGGTTCAAGGACCTGCTCGGATTCGCCGGCGGCCTGCTGGCGAGTGCGAGCGTGGAGCGCGTGCAGATTGACCGTGTGCTCCCCGCCGAGCGTCGTGCGCCTGGCCTGGAGCGCGTGAAGGTCGATGTGCAGCTCAAGGGCGATCTCGATTCCCTGGCGCGCGTCCCGCTGCTCGACAACGACATCGTGACCGTCTTTGCCATCGGCGGCACGCGCCGCAACGTGGTGACCATCGGTGGCGAGGTCTACCAGCCGGGCGAATACGAACTGCGCGACAAGATGACGCTGGGCGTGCTGCTGCAGCGCACGCAGGGAATGCTCCCGTGGGCACTTGGCGACCGGGTGAAGATCGTGCGGCAGATTCCGCTTACCGGCCGCTCGGAGCTCTTCTCGGTGGACGCACTCAGCGAACAGGGACGCAACTTTGAACTGCAGGAGTTCGACGCGGTGGAGGTGCTCGACGGGCGGCTGGTCTATCCGTCGGGGACGGTAAGCGTGGAAGGCGAGGTGAACCGGCCGTCAAGCCGCGGCTACGTGGAGAACGAGACGCTCGGCGACGCCATCGAGCGCGCTGGCGGCTTTACGGAACGGGCGCAATCCATCACGCTGGCGCGTCGCAAGGTGGGCGCGGTGTACAGCGATACGACGAGCCAGGTGTTCAGCTTCGTGGCCGGCAGCGCGTTCAACGCGTCGCCGGCGGCGCGGGCCTTCAAGCTCGAGCGCGAAGACCGGATCATCGTGCGCAGTTCGCCGGGATATCGCGGCCAACGGTTCGTTTCGGTGTCCGGCGAGTTCCTGCATCCAGGGAGCTATCCTATCACGGAGAACGTGGATCGCGTGCGCGATGTCGTGCAGCGCGCCGGAGGCGCGCTGCCGGCCGCGTATGCACAGAGTTTCCGGCTGGTGCGCGGCGGGCGCGACGTGGCGGTGGATTTTTCCCGCGCGCTGCGTGGCGACGAGGCGAACAACCTGTTGCTGCAGGCGGGCGATGAACTAACGATCGCACCCAACCCGCGCACGGTGAGTGTCGTCGGGGCCGTGACTCGTCCAGTGCTGGTGAAGTACGAGCCCGGCCGCAGCGTCTCTGACTATGTGGAACTCGCCGGAGGACCGACTGAACGTGGGCGGCTCAAGCGCACCACCGTGTCGTATCCCGACGGCACGGCCAAACGGGTGCGCACTGTGGCGTTCTTCTTCCACACGTCGCCGCCGGTCTTGGCGGGCTCGGTGATCAACGTCGGCGAGAAGCCGGAGTCGAAGTCGACGTCCAACGAGACGTGGGCGCGCATCTTCGGTACCACGTCGGCGCTCGCGTCGTTGATCCTGGCCTACGCGGCCGTCACCAAGTAGCGGCGCGGCAATCCACTCGCCGTGAGCACCTTCGCGTATGCACTTGCGGCGGCGCTGGCCAATGTGGCCGGCGCCGCCGCGGTGCTCAGCCGACGTGACTGGAGCGCCCGTTCGCTCGAGTTGATCCTCGCCTTCTCGGCGGGCTTCCTCGTGGCCGTCTCGCTCGGCGACCTCGTCCCCGAGGCCATCACCACCGGCGGTGCGCGCGCGAGCTGGATCATCCTGCTCGGCTTTGTGCTGGTGCACCTCACCCAGCATGTCTTCGTGCGCCATTTCCATTTCGGCGCCGAGACGCACCAGGTGGAGCACTCGGTGGGCGTGTCGGCGCTCATCGGGCTGACGCTGCACACGTTCGTGGACGGCGTGGCGATCGCGACGTCGTTTGCGGTGGACCAGCACTTGGGCCTGCTGGTCTTCGTGGCGATCGTGCTGCACAAGCTCCCCGAGGGATTCGCCATCTCGTCGCTCTTCCTCGCCGCCGGCGGCACGCGTCGCGCCGCGATGCTGGCGGCCAGCGCGCTCGGCGTGGCCACGGTGCTGGGGGCGCTCGCGCCGGGGTACTTCGCCACGCTCGCCACGCACGGGCTGGCGCTCTCGGCTGGCGTGACGCTGTATGTGGGGGCGTCGAACCTGATCCCGGAGTTCCAGGGGAAGCGCGGCTGGCATCACAACGCGTTCTTCTTCGCGGGCTGCGGCGCGTACTCGCTGCTCACGCTACTACTGCCGCATTAGTTCTGCGCGCGTGGCCGCGCGCGTGGGGCCCCGCCCGCGCGCAATTCTCGGGCCTGAGTGGCGCGCTTCGCGCGCCTCTATGGAGCCCTCCAGTATGCGCGCAAGCGGGGCCCCACGCTTCGGCCACGTCTGGCTTATGCCGCGAAGCGCGGCAAGTACCGCGTGCGCTTCCGCCGCCACTCAGGACGTACGTCGCGCGCTGCGCAGCCCCACAAGTTGGCCGTGGACGCAGAGCGGGAACACGTCACAGCGAATACTCGAGGGCCCAATAAAGGCGCGCGCAGCGCGCCCGTCAGGCCCGAGAATTGAGCGAAGACGGGTTCCCGCTCTGCGGCCACGCGCACAAGACCCGCCCCTCAGGCCCGAGAATTGCGCGCAGGGGGACCCCACGCGCGCGGCCACGCGCACGGACGGTTTGCGCCGCCGCGACGAATGTTATAACATTCGTGATAACGGAGGGTATCATGAAGAAAACCAAGATCCGCGCCATCGGCAACTCGTGCGGCGTCACGATTCCCAAGGCCATGCTCGAGCGGCTGCAGGTGCGCGAGGGCGATGTCGTGTACCTCGTCGAGCGCACCGACGGCATCGAGGTGCGGGCCGCGGACCCGGAGTTCGAGCGCTCCATCGAGGCGGCGTCGAGCGTCATGCGACGTTACCGCAACACCCTGGCGGAGCTCGCCAAGTAATGGCATCGCGTCGCGAGCCGCGTTGGCTTGACCGGCGTGCGGTGGTGGCCATCCACGAGCTGATCGCACGGCAGTCGGGCGGGTCGGCAGGACTGCGGGACCCATCGCTGCTGGAGAGCGCCACCGCGCGCGCTCAGCAGCGGTGGGCCTACGACGAGTCGGCCGACCTGTTCGACCTCGCCGCGACGCTCGGCGCGGGCTTCGCGCGCAACCATGCGTTCATCGATGGCAACAAGCGGATCGCGTTCGTCTGCGCCATCACCTTCCTCGAGACGAATGGTGTGAAGTTCGGCGCCGGTGAGCCAGACGCCGTTCTCACGATGCTGGCGGTGGCCACAGGCGAGATGAAGGAGCCGGCCTTCGCCGCCTGGCTGCGCGCGAACTCGCGTCGCGGTCGGGGCGGCCGTCGGTAGGACGCGCTGAGGGAGCACGCCGCGCTGGCGGCGTGAGGCTGGCGGCGTGAGGCTGGCGGCGTGAGGCTGGCGGCGTGAGGCTGGCGCCGAGAGGCTGGCGCCGAGAGGCTGGCGGCGTGCCGCAGGCGGTCGGCAATTGGGCCGCCCACGCAGATCCGCGGCGCAGGTCAGGGGGCCGGTCCCGCGAATATAGGAGCGCCATAGACGGCGCGCGCAGCGCGCCCGTTCACGCGACAATTTCGCGGGACTGGCCCCCTGATCAGCGCCGCTCTGCCGCAAGCTGACTAAATTGAGTCGTGGCCAACAAGCGCTCCGCTCCACACCAGCCCTCGATGTTCGCGGCGGCCGCCGGCCCCGCGCCGCTCGCCGCGCGCATGCGGCCGCGCACGCTCGACGAGGTCGCCGGCCAGCAGCACCTCCTCGGCCCCGGCAAGCCCCTCCGCGTCGCCCTCGAAGGCGGTCAGACCGGCTCCATCCTGTTCTGGGGCCCTCCGGGCACCGGCAAGACCACGCTGGCCCGCCTGGCCGCTGTCTACCTCCACGGCGAGTTCGTCCCGTTCAGCGCCGTCAGCGAGGGCGTGCCGCGCCTCCGCGAGATCGTCCTCGCCGCCGAGGGGCTCCGCGCCGCCGGCCGGCGGACGATCCTCTTCGTGGACGAGATCCACCGCTTCAACAAGGGACAGCAGGACTACCTCCTGCCGCACGCCGAGAGCGGCCTGCTCACCCTCATTGGCGCGACGACGGAGAATCCGTCGTTCGAATTGAACGGCGCCCTCCTGAGCCGGCTCCGCGTCTTCGTGCTCCAGCCGCTCAGCCCCGACGACATCAAGGGCCTCGTCACCCGCGCCCTCACCGACGCCGACCGCGGACTCGGCGCGCTGAACGTACAGATCGACGACGACGCGCTGGAGATTCTGGCGCGCGAGTCTGACGGCGACGCGAGGAGGGCGTTGACGGTGCTGGAAGCGGCGGTGGGGTTGCTGCAGACGGGAGACGGGAGACGGGAGACGGGAGACGGACGAGAAGGCGTCCGAGGAGCCGTCCGAGGAGCCGTCCGAGGAGCCGTCAGTGGTGGAACGGTCTCTCCCGTCTGCCGTCTCCCGTCTCCCGTCATCATCGCCGCACTCCAACGCCGCTTCGCCCAATACGACAAATCCGGCGAAGGCCACTTCAACACCATCAGCGCGTATCACAAGGCGCTTCGCGGCAGCGACCCGCAGGGCGCGCTCTACTGGCTGGCACGGATGATCGAGGGCGGCGAGGACCCGATGTACATCGCGCGGCGCACGGTGCGCTTTGCGAGCGAGGATGTGGGGCTCGCCGATCCGCGCGCGCTGCAGATCGCCATTGCCGCGCGTGACGCGTACCACTTCCTGGGCTCGCCCGAAGGGGAGCTGGCGCTCGCGGAGGCGGCCGTCTATCTGGCGACGGCGCCGAAGAGCAACAGGGTGTACGAGGCGTGGGGGGCGGCGCTTGAGGCAGCGCGCGAGACGCCGGCGGCGCAGGTGCCGCTGCACATTCGAAATGCGCCGACGAAGCTCATGAAGGAACTCGGCTACGGGGCAGGGTACTCGTACGCGCACTCGGTGCCCGAGGGGTACACGCCCCAAGAGTATCTGCCGGATGAAATTGCGGACCGGACTTTCTACGCGCCCACGGAGTTCGGTCTGGAAAAGCAGATTGGGCAACGCCTCGAGTGGTGGAAGGCGCTGAGAACCCGGAAGCCGTCAGAGTGAGCCGCGGGATGTAAGCGTGCGCGCCGCTCGTTAGCGGTCAGATCGCGAGTCCACCACCGACAGTCCTTCGATGCGCGCGAACTCGCCCGGGTTTGCCGTCAGCAGCACCGCGCCCTGGGCGAGCGCGTGCGCGCCAATGAGCAGGTCGAGCGGGCCGATGCGAACGCCGCTGCGCTCCAGCCGGGCGGCCACACGGCCGGACACTTCGGCGGCAGCGGCATCAAACGCCCTCACGCCGACCACGCTGAGCAGGGCGTCCAGGTCGCGACGCTCCCGCAGCGGGTCTCGGCAGAGGTGCAGGCCGCGCGACAGTTCGGAGAGGGCAACGCTGGACAGCCAGGCGGACCGTTCGGGAATGAACCGCATCATCTCGCGTCCCTCCCGTCGTCGCCGCCGGAGCAGATCAACGCACGTGCTCGTGTCGAGGCAGATGCTCGTTGCCGTCACCACGACACATCCCGGGGCGGCTGCTGCCGAGTCCATTTGCGGTATTCACGCACCGCTCGGGCGAACTCCTCCGACACCGGGCCGACGTCGTCAATGTAGTTCATCAGGTCACCGATGGTTTTCAGCGCCTTGCCGCCCTGGGCGTCGGCTGCGCCGACGGCGGTAAGCACGATCTCGTCGCCGCGGCGTTCAATGTAGACCTCGGACCCGGGCATGCGAAATTCCTTTGGCAACCGCACGGCCTGACTGCGGCCGTTCATGAAGAGCTTGGCCTTCTTCACTGCCTGACTCACTGAATGGTATATACCAAAGATAGATGACATCAGACACCCCGTCAAGTTCTCGGTGTAGAATACAGGTCCAGTCACGACTCTCCGTCACCAATCCCATGCCGATGACATCGCCTTCACGCCGCATTGCCTTTGCCGCCGCCGCTGCGGTCCTCGTACTCGGCGCGGCCGGTTGCGCCCGCATGGCGCGGTCCGCGTTCCAGAACCCGGTGGTCGAGCTCAAGGATGTGGTGGTCCGCGGCGTCGGCTTTCAGGGGGGATCGCTCGACGTGATCCTCGACGTGGAGAACCTCAACAGCTACCGCATCGACGTGAGCAAGGTGACCTACACCGTCTATGCGGAATCGCTGAAGGTGGCCACCGGGGAAGTCACGAAGCGGGTGACGCTGGACAACAAGAGCCGCACGACGGTGACGCTGCCGGTGAGCTTCACGTTCCGCGAGGTGAAGCAGGCGGCCAACATCCTGCTGGCGCGGGGGAGCGTGGACTACACGGTGTCGGGCGACTTCACGCTTGCGACGCCGTTCGGGTCGATCACTCGGCCGTATCGTTCGAAGGGGCGGTACGACACGCTGGGCCGCTAGCCCTTTGCGCTGAGCCCGCGCGCACGGCAGGGGTCGGTTCGCGCAAGCTCTCGGACCCTGCGAGCGCGCTGCGCGCGCCGTTTACGGGTCCTGCGGCCGCTTGCTCGAACCACCCCTGCCGTGCGCGCGTCGCTTCGCAACACCCGTGGTCGGCGGCGCAGCGCGGGGGACCCCTCCCGCGCATATAGGAGGGCACCATAGAGGCGCGCGAAGCGCGCCCGTCAGGCCCGACAATTGCAAGGGAGGGGTTCCCCGCGAGGCGCCGCGGCGCAACGAGCCTCGCCCGTCAGGCCCGACAATTGCGAGAGAGGGGTTCCCCGTGATGCGCCGCGGCGCACCAAGCTACAGCCCGGCGAAGAGCTCCGGCACGGAGAGCACCAACGGCGCCGAGTCGGCGCGCGGCCGCCAGGTGATGTCCACGTCGCGGCGCTCGTCCGCGAGCCCGGGCCGCACCTGCAACACAAAGCGCTGCTCGGCATCCACGATCCAGTACTCGGCCGCGCCCCGGCGCACGTAGGCGGAGCGCTTCTGCAGATGGTCGAACGAGCGCGTGCTCGGAGAGAGTACCTCGACCGCCAGCAGCGGGGCGGCGTGCGATTCCCACGGCGCTGACGCCGTTCCGGCGGGGCCGGGTACGACGAGGACATCCGGCTCCAGCGCCGTGCGGTCGTCCACGATGACCCGACCTGGGGCGAAGACAGCGCCCAAGCCCCCCCGCATCACGTACGCGCGCAGCGCCGCCCCGAGCGCAAGGCAGATCGCCTGGTGCCGACTGGAGCCCAACGGCGTCACGACGAGTGCTCCGTCGAGGAGCTCGTGGCGGCCGTTGCGCCCCTCGAATTGGGCGAGGTCCGAGACCGTGAAGTGGTCGGCAGCGATAACCATGCCCATACGGTACCCGTCCTCGGCGGATGGTGGCAAGTGCGCATGCCGCAAGAAGCGGCGTTGGCGCGCGGGGAGCGTCACCGAATGCGCGCGGACGGCATCGGTTCAGCGCAGTCGCGCGCGCGCGCGGCAGGGGTTCGCCCGCGCAGGCTCTCGGACCCTACGAGCGCGCTGCGCGCGCCGTCTATGGGTCCTGCGGCCGCCTGCGCGAACGGAACCCTGCCGCGCGCTGACTCTGCCCAGAACTACTTGTCACGTTTCCGCACCGGGCGCTTCCGCACCGGGCGGCCCCGCACTGGGCGCTCCCGTACAAAGCGGGCACCCGATGCGCGTAATTCGGCGAGGGCCGCGTGCGGGTTGGTACGGGCGTGGAGGCTGAGCCCGAGTGCAGAAACCACCTTGAGAATCGTGGCGAAGTCAGGGCTTCGCTCCCCCGACAGCGCCTTGTACAGACTCTCTCGTGACAACCCAGTGTCGCGCGCCACGTACGCCATGCCTTTCGCGCGCGCGATATCTCCGAGCGCCTTCGCGACGAACGCCGCGTCGCCATTGGCGTCCTCAAGGGAAGCCTCTAGGTAGGCAGCCATCTCCTGCGGCGTACGCAGGTGTTCGGCAACGTCGTATCGGATAGTGCGCGTCTTTGGCATCGTCGTCAGGCTAGAGGTTCACGGCCAGTCGTCGGGCGAGCGCGATATCAGCGGTCTGGCTGCGTTTGTCTCCACCGGCGAGGAGAATGACCAGCGACTCTCCTCGCTTCACGAAGTAGACTCGGTAGCCGGGCCCATACGGAATTCGGAGCTCGAGCACTCCGCCGCCCACGAACTTCACGTCGCCCAGGTTTCCCTTCGCGAGGCGTTCGATCCTGGATTGGATGCGACCTCGCGCTTCCACATCTCGCAGCCGGTCGAGCCAGTCGAGGAACTGTGCGGTCGCGCGAAGTTCCGATACTTCTGAAGTGTAGCCGCGTGGATACATTCCGTCAACGCCCAAAGTGGATTGGCGCGATGGTAATGCCTGGGGCGGGTCACAGCGTCATCGTTCCATTGCGCATCGTGGCTCGCGAACGCTTGCGCGCACGGCAGGGGTTCGCCCGCGCAGGCTCTCGGACCCTACGAGCGCGCTGCGCGCGCCGTCTATGGGTCCTGCGGCCGCTTGCGCGAACGGACCCCTGCCGTGCGCGCAGAAGCCTACGCCGCCCCCTCGCTCGCGGGCCCATGCAGGGCCGCGACTACCGCCGCGTGATTGTGCGCAGTAACTCGCAGGAGGGCGAGTGCCGGGCCGTCCGGATGCCGACGGCCCTGTTCCCAGTTTCGCAGCGTGGCGAGGCTCACGCCGATCATCAGCGCGAACTCGGCTTGCGTCTGGCCCAGTTCGGCGCGCAGCCGCTTGACGTCTGCACGGCGGAAGACGGTGACGCGCGACGGCTTGCGCTCACCGCGACGAATCCCGCCGGCCTGACGGATGCTCGTCATCAGTTGTCGAAAGGCGGCGGCTTTCACTTGCGGGCCACTCCAACGAGGGATGCGCTTATCTGCCACTGTAACTGTACGCCAATGGCTTACTCGCGGTCAACGTGAGCCGTTACCGCTTCAGCGCCTGCGCGCCGCGATCTGGTCTAGTACCTGGTCGCCATCCTCGCCGAGCTGGCCGTCGCGGCGGAGTTCCTCGCGCCGTTGGCGGAGTTCCGTCGTCAGCGCATCGTCGAGCGCCCCTGGCTCAACCGCCAGGCTGTCCCACAGCTGCTCGGCGAGCTCGATGCGCTCCGCTGGCGAGAGGTGCGAGAAGTCAAAGATGCGGGAGGTCATGAGGCCAATCTGTTCGGCCTGCTGGGACCCGACAAGGGTGCGGTGCGGTTCGACTGGGCGCGTCGAGCGAAGCGAGGCGCCCGCGGAATGCAGTCAGCGCACGGCAGGGGTCGGTCCGCGCAAGCGGCCGCAGGACCCATAGACGGCGCGCGCAGCGCGCTCGTAGGGTCCGAGAGCTTGCGAGGACCGACCCCTGCCGTGCGCTGACTATGCCGAACCGCGCTTCCGAGCCGGGCGTTTGCGCGCCGCACGTGCGCCTGGCGCGCGCGTGACGGCCGGGGCCGGCTCCCGCACCACGGCGGTGAGGCGCAGGCCGAGCGCGTCGAGGACGCGGAGCACGGTGTCAAAGCTGGGATTCCCCTCACCCGACAGCGCCTTGTAGAGGCTCTCCCGCCCCAGCCCCGACCGTCGTGCGACGGAGGTCATGCCCTGCGCGCGCGCGATGCCTCCCAGCGCCCGTATCACGGCCCAAGCCTCATTCCCGAACTCATCGAAGGTCGCTTCGAGGTAGAGCGCCATCTCGTGCGGCGTCCGCAGGTGGTCGGCAACATCCCACAGGATGAGTTTGTTCCTACTCTTGGAGATCGCGAGCGCTGCTGCGCGCGAGGGCTTTTGCACGAATGATGTCCTCAGGTTGGCTCTGCTTGTCCCCACCGACGAGCAACACCGCGATCCGAGCGCCTCCCCAGCAGAAGTAGACGCGATACCCGGCGCCCACATGTACGCGCATCTCGAATACCCCGTCCCCGACGGACCGGCAGTCACCGGGATTGCCGTCCGACAGTCGGTCAATGCGGGTTACTATGCTTGCTCGAGCGCGGGCGTCGCGTAGTCGCTCCATCCAGGCCAGGAACGCCGCGGTGACGCGGACTTCCGCGCAGGCCCCACTACTGTATCGCATAAGATACATCGTGTCAACACTCGGTTGGCATCCGAATGCGACATTAATCCCACCGATCGCCGGCTCTATCACCGGTTGCCTGCGCCGCGCATCAAATCCCCGCAGTTGCTCTTCGCCCCCCAGCGTTCCCGGGGCGGGCGAGGCCCGATGGCGCCGAGCGAAGCAAGGCGCCCCAGGCGAATGTGGGAGCGCACGTCAGGGCTCCGTCCGAGCAAGCGGCCGCAGGACCCATAGACGGCGCGCGCAGCGCGCTCGTAGGGTCCGAGAGCTTGCACGGACGGAGCCCTGACGTGCGCGACCTCTGCCGTGAGTCCGAGAGTCTGCGTGGGCCGACGCCTGCTGCCCGCGCAAGAATCTCCGCCTTCCGAATCATCGCAGGTCGTCCGCGAGCGACGTGTTGAGGCGTACGCCCCACCGTCGGAGAATCCGTCCGCGGGCGGGACTGCCCGGGGCGAAGTTCACGATGCCCGCACCCCGGTGGTCGCGGGCGTAGGCCAGAAGTCTCGTCGCATCAGGCCAGTACCGCTCCGTGAGAAGGCCGAGTCGTGCCATGGCGACACCGCGGCCGTACGCCCGTGCGACGGCCAGTGCGCGCTCCTCCGAGAGCAGCCCGTCGCGCACGGCGGCCCCGAACGCCTCGCCCAGTGCCCGGCCACCGCCCAGCCAGGCTGGAGTCGCGCAGCCGTCGACAATGGTGCGCTCGACGGATGAGACGGGCACGCGCGCGCTTCCGCGCCACAGCGGAGCCACGCCGACGCTCCACGCCCGACTGTCGCGCACCACATGATACCGATTGCCTCCAATCACGGCGCGGGTACCGCGAAGCCGGCGATGCGTTACCACAAACGTTGCCTTGAAGAGCTGCTCCGTGAGGCCCCAGTGTTGAGCGGCCGTCCACCCGCCGACGTAGCACGGCGCAAACGCGAACGCGGCGATGACCCAGGGATCGTCGTGCACGATTCCGGTCTCGGGTGCGGACTCCAACGGACGCAGGGCGAACACCCCGCGCCTGATACGCGTCGTCCAACCCGCGCGCGACAGTTCGCCCAGCCGCCGAGAGGCTGCACGACGGGGCACTCGCAACAACCGAACCGCGTCGTCCAACGTGAAGACGCCGGCTGTAGCAATTCCGGCGAGTTTGGCGAGCAGTTGCCTCGTCGCGCCGATGGGCTGTTGTTTCATTGTGGGTGCATTAATGTCATAAAGAACGTTACTTAGAACACCTGTACTATAACATTCAATCCATGCCTGTCAATTGGCCACTCTCCGCGTGTGGTGCTGCGGAGCACCCGGAAGGAGGGATTGCAGCCTCCGGGATTTCAACGGAGCATCGCAGCGATCAAGTGGAGACCAACCGTCGCAATCGTAAGCCCTATGTCGAGGGTTGCGTCATCCTCGCAGTGCCACCTGCATCAAATCCCCGCAGTTGCTCTTCGCCCCCCAGCGTTCCCGGGGCGGGCGCGGAGCAAGTCGCCGAGCGCAGCAAGGCGCCCCGAGGGAATGCGGTCAGCGCACGGCAGGGGTCCAATCGAGCAGGCGGCCGCAGGACCCATAGACGGCGCGCGCAGCGCGCCCAAGGGTCCGAGAGCTTGCGCGAACGAACCCCTGCCGTGCGCGCCCTCTGCCACCCGAGTTAGCTTTGAATCGTGAAAGAAATCATTGATCTCAGCCCGCCCCAGGAACGCGCCATCCTTGTGGGGGCGCCGCTGAAGCGCGGCACCGGCAAGCACTTCGTGCAGGAACACCTCGAAGAACTCGGCCGCCTCGCCGACACCGCCGGCGCGCAGGTGGTGGGCGAGCTCACCCAGCAGCTCGACCGTCCCGACAGCGCGACCTACATCGGTAGCGGCAAGCTCGAGGAGCTCAAGGAGCTGATCGCCGAGAAGGAAGCGACGGTCGTGATCTTCGACGACGAGCTCACGCCGGCGCAGGGGAAGAACCTCGAGCAGACGCTCACCAAGCGAGTGATTGACCGCGCGGAGTTGATCCTCGACATCTTCGCCATCAGGGCGCGGAGCGCCGAGGCCAAGATGCAGGTGGAGCTGGCCCAGCTCGAATACTCGCTGCCTCGGCTCACCAAACTGTGGAGCCACCTCGAAAAGTTCCGCGGCGGCATCGGCGTGCGCGGCCCGGGTGAAACACAGCTCGAAACCGACCGCCGGCTCGTCGGGCATCGCATCCGCTTGCTGAAGGAGCGGCTCGCGGAAGTGACGCGGAGCCGCGAGGTGCAGCGCAAGCAGCGCCGGAGCCAGTTCCGCGCGGCGCTGGTGGGTTACACCAACGCGGGCAAGAGCTCGATCCTGAAGGGGATGAGCTTGGCGAACGATATTTTCGTGGAAGATAGACTATTCGCCACACTCGACCCTTTGACCCGGGAGGTAAATCTCGGCGCAGGGTCGCAGGGAACAGGGGTACTGCTGACTGATACGGTGGGCTTCATCCGCAAGCTGCCGCACGACCTGGTGGCGAGCTTCCGGGCGACGCTGGAAGAGACCCGCGAGGCCGATCTGCTGCTGCACGTGATTGACGCGAGCCACCCGACGTGGGAGGAGCAGCGGCTGGTGGTGGACGATGTGCTGGCGGAGCTCGGGGTGCACGACACGCCGGTGGTGCACGTGTTCAACAAGCTCGATCGCTTGAAGGGGGAGGAGGTAGAGGCCTTAAAGGAAAGGATGGACAACCTGCTGCCGGGGAGCGCGTTCGTGAGCGCGGTGCGGCCGGGGGGGCTGGAGCCGCTGCGGGAGGCGCTGCTGGAGGCGCGGCGGGCGTCGCGGCCGATTACGGAAGTTCGGCTTAGCCCCGGGGACGGGAAGCGGCTGGCGGAGCTGCACCGAGGAGCGGAGGTGCTCGGGCAGCATATGGACGAGGAGACCGGCGAGCTGGTGGTAAAGGTGCGGGCGGCGGTGGATCTGCTAGCCCGATTGGGATTGGCCTAGCACCCAGCGGCCCTCGTAGGTTACGCCAGTTTCAGCCGTCTCTGCTCACCCGACGGACGCTTCTCCTCATCGTCGGCTGGCGGCGGTGGCGGCGGCACGTGGAAGTCCGGCACCAGCGCTCTCAGCTGGATGCGCAGGTCGTCCCAGTCGTCCGGATTGCTGAGGGCGCTGACGATGAGCGCCTCGATCTGGTCGGTCTTGGCATCGTCCACCGCATCGGCGCGCGTGCGAAGCACTTTCGGGTGCGTGGTGGGCTCCACCGCCTCGTGGCCAAAGAAGACCTCTTCGTAGAGCTTCTCTCCGGGACGTACGCCCGTGAACTCGATCTCTACGTCCGTGCCTTCTTCCAGCCCCGACAGGCGAATGAGGTCGCGGGCAAGGTCCATAATCCTGATCTGTTCACCCATATCGAGGGCAAACAGGTCGCCGCTCTTGCCCAGCGCGCCGGCCTGCAGCACCAACTGCACCGCTTCAGGGATAGTCATGAAGTAGCGACGCATCTCTGGGTGGGTGACGGTGACCGGTCCGCCGGCTTCGATCTGGCGCAGGAAGGTAGGGATCACCGAGCCGCGCGAGCCTAGCACGTTGCCGAACCGCACGGACACGAAGTTGCGACCCGTGTCCTGGGCGGCGGCGCGCACCACCTGCTCGGCCACGCGCTTGGTGCAGCCCATCACCGAAGTGGGGCGCACGGCCTTGTCGGTGGAGATGAGCACAAAGGTCTGTACAGTGCTTTCGGTAGCGGCGCGCACCAAGTTGCTGGTGCCGAGGATGTTGTTGGTGACAGCCTCAACGACGTTCTCTTCCATGAGCGGCACGTGCTTGTGCGCAGCCGCATGGAAGATCGTGTGGGGATTATGGCGGTCGAAGACCTGCCCGATACGACGGGCATGGCGCAAATCGGCGATCACCGGCTCGAACGAGACCTTGGGGAAGCTCCTGAGGAGTTCGTTGTGGATCTCGAAGACCTGGTTCTCGCTGTGGTCCAGGATCACGAGCTTGGCGGGAGAGAGAGAGGCGATCTGACGGCACAGCTCGGATCCGATGGACCCTCCAGCTCCCGTCACGAGAACCACCTTGTCACGCACCAGTTGGCCAACAGCGGCCAAGTCGGTCGTGATCGGGTCGCGACGCAACAAGTCCTCGATTGCGACTTTTCGCAGAGCCCGCAGGTCGACGCGACCGGAGATGATGTCGCGGACGCCGGGGACGATGCGCGGGGTAATGCCGTGCGGGGAACTGGCATCGACGATCTTCCGAATGAAAGCGCCTTTTGCCCCAGGAACGGCAATGATGACCTCAGTGGCCTGCCAGGTCTCAATGGCATCGCCGAGCTTCGCAACCGGGCCAACCACAGGCAGGCCGCCCAGCTGCTGTCCCTGTTTGTACGGGTCGTCGTCGACGAACCCCACGGGCAGAATGCTGCTAGCTAGGCTGGCCGATTGTGACAGGTCACGCAGAATGGACTGGCCCAGGTTGCCGGCGCCCACGATGATCGCGCGGTGCTGTGCGCGACGGCCAGCGGCGAAGGTCGCGCGAGCGGCGAAGCGGATGCCGATCCGCGGGAAGACCATGATGGCGGAGGCGAGCAGGGCGTCCAGCAGGAGGGCCGAGAACGGTAGGCGCATGGGCGCCAACTCGAGGCCACGAATTAGGACGGCGCCGGTGATGAAGGTCAGCGCAGCCGAAGTCGTGCCGGCGAACACCAAGCGGCCCAGTTCGACAAGGGATGCATGCTGCCAGAGAAAGCGGTAGATGCCGGCACTGTATGCGATTCCGATGCGAATGGGGAGGGCGAGGGCGGCGTAGACGAAGACCGCTTGCGCGAAGTCCGGGTTCCACGCGAACGACTCCATCCGGAGTGCCATTGCCAAGAAGGGCAGGGGCGTGAGGAGGAGGAGGTCGAGGAGGAAGAGGTGGCGGTTGCGCATGCCTAAGTTGAAGAAGTCGCCCACGATCCGTGAGAAACGTAATTTGAAGCGCGGCCGCTGGGAACACCAGAGGTGAAGGGGCGAGGCCAATCGGCGGGCGCCATCGAGATTAGCCTCGGGCGAATCCAGCCGTTCTCGAGTTAGCTCGCGTAGCGACCTTCGGGCAGATTCGATCGCGGGTACTCGCGGTTGTCCCCGTGGTCTGGCCGAAGCCTTGCGGTGGCGTCGGGTCCGCGATGGGTGCAGGCCGCGGCCCCTCGATACACCGTACCGACCGCTGGTCCAATCGAGTAGTTCTGTGAACTCCGCTTGGAGAGAGGCGGCTGCAGAAGAGTTGACGCCTCCGCTGCTGCCTGACAACGAATGGCCGCGCCTGCCGATACCGTCTAGCTGCGGCGCGCCTTCCTCCACGCAGCGTCAGGGGCCAGCGGTATTCGTTGACAGTGACCGCGACGAGAGGCCAGTATTATCGGGTTCCGTCGAGGCGCCTCCATGTCCCATCCGACTCCGCGTCAGTATCGACGCTCAAGTTCGCAAGAACTTGTTCGGCAAAGGATGACCAATAAGTGCGCCTCCATTACAGCGAGCTGCTCCACCGGCGGGCGGCCGGCGATCGGTGCATGTTGTTCAGCAAGGCGCGAATCGAGAACGGCGACACAGTGATCGACGTCCGTACATACTCACCCTAGACTATCAACGATGCACAGTTCGCAACAGAGTGCCAGTTCGGCGCCAACGGAGCCTGATCTCACCTGGTGGCATATTGGTACGTCCCTCTTGCTCTCACGACGGCTGCTGATCGGCGCAGCGTTCGCCGGTGCGGTGCTTGGTCTGTCGGTGGCATTCTTCGCAAAGCGGTCGTACGTAGCGAGGGCCGTGTTCCTTCCACAAGCGGCGGAAGGCACCGGACTGGGCGGCCTTGCGGCAGCTGCCAGTCAGTTCGGCATACGAGTCGCAAACACTGGTGGAGCGTGGGGGCCGTTAGTCTACGTCGAGGTACTCAAGTCTCGCTCCATAATGGAGCAACTCGCTCGAGACACTGTGATCGTTCCGGAGAAGGGGCCAGACCGAGTTCCTGTGGTCGATCTCCTGCAGGCTCGCGGTGCCACTCAGGAAATCCGGATCGCCGCGGCAGTGGCGAAGCTGCGTTCTGCGCTCGATATCCACGATTTGAAGCAAGTCTCAGCCGTCGAGATTAGGGCGGTCAGCCAGTGGCCCAGTTTCTCGAAGTACATGGTTGATCGTATACTCCGTGCGCTGAACGACTTCAACGTGAGAATCAGGCAGTCGCAAGCGACTGCTGAACGTCAGTTTGTTGAAGCGAGGGCTGCCGAAGCGCAGCGGATGTTGCGGGCGAGCGAAGACCGACTGCTTCGGTTCCTGCTTGACAATCGAACAACCAATGCTCCTGAGCTCGCATTCGAACGTGACCGTCTTTCGCGAGATGTTTCGTTGAGGCAGGCGGTCTACTCGTCACTTACCCAGAACGTCGAGGATGCGCGCATCAGAGAAGTCCGCGACACTCCCGTTATCACTGTTATCGAGGAGCCGCTTGCGCCTAGAATCCCCGAGCCGCGCAGGGTGCTGGCCCTGCTAGCTCTGGGGTTGCTGCTGGGATCGGCGGCGGGAGTGACGTTCGTCGTATCGCGGGCGCGATTCAACAAGGCGCGGTCGCTGCCAAGCGAAGAATCGGAGCGCTTTCTGAACGCACTTCGCGAGATTGACTGGCGTATGTGGCGGACATTCCGAAGGTAACAGGCGGCGTCTCTGGTCTCTCGACTCCTTGTGCGATCGTATTCTTACGCCATTCCCTGTAGCGGCGTCACTGCTTGCTTCATGCGGCCACTAGCACGATGCGGGCAGTGCATTGGGGCTGGTCCGACACTCACGAATGGGCGCGTTTTGTCAGGCCGGAGTGGTTCCCTATGCGTTCGAGTCTCGGAGTGGTGCTGAGTAACGATCGAACGCCGAGCGCCCGTGACAGCGGTGCCGTGCAAGGCAGAGTAGGCGACTCGCCCGAGCAGGCCGCTGGTACGCGCGTGCTGGGGAACTTGGCGGCGAATGCCGTGACGACCGCAATAATCACGGTATTCCAGATAGTCTCCGTTCCAGTCTTCTTGCACTACTGGGGGATCTCTCGATATGGAGAGTGGATTGCCCTCTCAACGCTCGCCGCATACTTCCAGATATCTGACGTTGGGTTGAACACCGCAACTGCCAATGAGTTGACTTTTGCGTACGCCCGCGGTGAAGTAAAGCGTTGCGACGTGCTCCTAACGAACAGTACCATCTTCGTGGTGGCCGTGTTTGGAGGCGTGTTGCTCCTCCTCCTGTTGGCTGAGCGCGCTGGCGTGGTGAGTGCGGTTGTTCGTTTCGAGGAGCACTCTGCAGCGACCGTTCGCATAGTGGTGCTCCTGCTGCTGGGGCAGGTGTTTGTTGGCACTTTGTCGAACTCAATCAGTGGTATCTATCGTGCGACTGGAAAGACATCCAGGGGGTTGATGTTCGACAACGGAGTCCGCTTCGCCGAGTACGCGACGATGCTGTTGGGTGTGATTGGGGGTGCCGAGATCACTTTGATTCTGGTGCTCGTGATTGCGGTAAAGGGTATCGGATTGCTGCTCAAGGCAGCCGATGCGCGGCGTCTGATCCCGTTCCGGATATCCATCGATCAGTTCTCGTCGCGCGAACTGCGGCAGACGATCGCCCCTGGGTTTTTCTTCTTCTTGCTTCCACTCTCGAATGCGGTCAGCCTTCAGGCGCCGGTTGCGCTCGTGAGTGTCTACTTGGGGAGCGCGGCAGTGGTCGTATTTACGACCGTTCGAACGCTCGTCGGTTTCGCGAGATCAGTGATCGACATTGTTCATCGCTCTGTGTGGCCAGAGGTGTCGCTGGCATTCGGACACCACGATCTTTCTACATTGCGACACCTGCATCGCCATGTTTTGGCAGTGACGTTGGTGATAGTCGCCGTTGCTGCAGTAGGTTTCGCGGTGGCTGGTGAGTGGATCTACTCTCTCTGGACAGGGGGCGAAACTCGCTTCGACGGAGTCCTTTGCGCCGGCTTCGTTGTGGCGTTCGGGGCTAACGCACTTTGGAGTGCCAGCGGTGTGTTGCTTCAGGCGACGAATCAACACCGGCAGTTAGCGCTGCTGCAGCTCGCGGGAGCAGGAGTCGTGTTAGGTGTCACGTTCGCGCTGTTGCGCTTCGATGAGAGATTGAGCCTGCTTTCGTTCGCGCTGGTACTTAGTGATGGTCTGATGCTGTCCTTTGTGATGCGGTCCGCCCTGCGTCTCACTGAATCTTCGTGGCGGAGCCTCCTTCCCACATGGTCATGGTCACGCGCGAGGTGACAGGCTCTGCGCGCTGCGCCCGGTCAAGCAATCTTACGAGTCACTTTGCCAAGGTGCTCGAGAGTTTGGTCCTCCGGAGACTCGAGAGTACGTGCCGTCTCCGTTGCGATGAGGGTCAGAGCAGATACGGTACTGGCTCGCGTGGTCGAACCGATCTCGGAATACGATGTAATCTTGATGGAGTCAGCGCGTGAGTAAGCAGCCCAGGGTGCTCTATTGTGATCCGATCAGTCCTCCGGGGCACAGGACGCTCAATCGACTCTTCGTCGAAACACTTGTCGGCGCTGGCCTGCAAGTGGATATCGCGTGGCGCGATGGCTACCTAGCTGCCTCAGAGGTGCCCGATGGCTGCCACGTCATCCCAATTCCGAAATCTTTGTTCGCGAAGGGCTCAGGGAAGCTTGCTGCCCGCATTGAGCAGTGGCGAGTCCTACGGTTCGTGCGATCCAGTACGGAGCGTGGTGCCTACGACGCAACGCTCTTCTCCTCGTTCGACGAAATTTCGTTTGCCCTATCCGGCATTGGAGGTCGGCTTTTCCTGGTGGTGCACGGAAACGCTGCTGATCTCGAAAACCCTATCAAGCGGTTCTTCCTGCGGTGGGTAGGTAGACGTGCCACCTTCGTCGTCTTTCACGAGTTCATCAAGCGTCGTTGCGAGAACTTTGGACTACCCCGTGTTGTCGTCGAGCCCTTGGGGCTTTCGGATCCGTACGTCATGTCTCGAGAAGCCAGAGGCGATGCACTTGCTACCGTCGATCGCAGGCTGTGTGGGCCGCGACTCCGCCACATCTTCTTTGCGCCCGCAGGCGCAAAGTACGCCGATGCATTCATGGCGACGGTCACTGCCGACGCGGAGTTTCAGGGGTTCCTTCGAGAGAACGGCATTGCATTGGTCGTGAAAGACCGGAGCCTGCAGCTTGATTGCCCGAACGTTGTGATTCTGCGGCGTTCGCTAAGTGACGAACAGTACCGCAGCCTGTTTATCAGCAGTTGCGCTATCATTCTTAGTTATCCGAACTCGTTCAACTACCGCGTGAGTGCGGTGCTGTTCGAGTGCTTCTCAAACGAAAAGCGAATCCTTCTGTCTGACATCGACGGCTTCCATGCGTTTGATGCCAACTACGCATACGACGCGTTCTTCCGAACGAAGGAAGACCTCATGTCGCGGATGAAGGAGGCGATTGAGGCGAGCCAGGTTGGAGCGCACAACTTCAAGGAGATCAACAGCCTAAGACCGACGTTTGCCGATGTCCGGGCAGCGGTGGTGCCTCGTTTGGATCGCGCGGCGGCCAGCGCGTGAAGTACCGGCTCTGGGTCTTGCTCATCTTCGCAGCGCTCGAGGTCCTGTGTTACGACTCAAGCAACGCCACGAAGGCACTTGTAGCGGTGTGCGAGTACGCGTTCGTGGTGTGGGCTTTGGCAGCGAACCCTCGCGTGGGAATCATGTACTACTGTTCGTTTACGCTGCTCGCGCTTGGCGCCTGGAGCTACGTAACGAACGTGGCACAGCCAGCGAATTTCTGGGGGCTGAGAGTCGCAGGGTATTCGGTTAATGCGACGTTTACACTAGTTGTCGCGGGTGCTCTTTGCGCGCGTGGTGTCCGGGCTGTCGAGCCTCCGTCGCGTGGCATAACGATGCAGTTTCTTCGTAACTACACGTTCTACTCGCTTCTTGCCGGAAGCGTGGCAGTTCTCCTGGATGCGAACTACGCGGACGACTTCGGGCGCGACGTAATTGTCGGTGTTCTGATCTTTCCCTACGCTTACCTGGTGGGTCTGTTAGCGACAGATCAGATCAGGCGGCTGGTGGCTGATTGTCTTCTAGTCACGGCGGCCATGATGCTCCTTTCTTATGTGGGCGGGGTGACGTTTGAGTACGGAGATCGGTACCGGTTCTTGCTGATGAATGCGGTCTCTTTCGTGGCCGTCTTTGCACCGCTCGTGCTCTGGCAGATTCACCCAAAGCCGGTCGCTGTCTTGTTCGCAGCTACGATGTTCGGGCTCCTTGCCAGTGGCGAGGTCTTCTTGGGAGGGAAGGGGCTGGTAATCTTCGTGCTAGCGCTTTTGTGGTGCACTCGCAGTTCGGTGCCAGTCGCTCTCGCCGTGGTGGGCGTAGCCTTCTTGCTCTTCCTTGGGGGCCTGTCGGCACTCGAGCGGCCGCTGTACCTCTTTGGCGACGACGTTGTCGTGCTCTACAAACTCGTGCAGATCTTCGACGTGTTTGCGGTTCGGGATTTGCATCTGATTAGCATGACGCGTACGAGTATGGGAAACCTAGTGGCTGAGGCCGCATCAATTGCTCGCCACTTCTGGGACTATCCGTGGGTTATGATGTTTGGAAAGGGGTTCGGGGCGGCAGTTCCCGATGTCTACGGTTATCTCAGCCCTTTGACAGGGGGAGGTGCGGGGTATTCGTACTTGATGGCAGACCGAAATGCGTTTGCCCGGATGCACTTACCGGCGTACGAGATAGCGTTGCGAACTGGTGTGGTCGGCGTGACTGTCTACCTGGGTCTCCTCGTGAGGCTTTTCTCCGCGCGTCGTGCAACGGCTTTTGTCCTGTTCGTTCTCATGCTTATGGTCTTGACTCATTCGAAGGAGATGCTTCTCCTCACGGTTGTGTTTGCGTTGCTTGATGACAGGTTGTCCCATCAGGAGAAGCTTGTCGAGCCTCTACAGCTTGTGGTTAGCGAGGATCGAGGAAAACAACCGGGTCCGTGAGCAGGGGCGACTTGCCAGCGGGAGCGTTGGGTGCGGAAGCTAACGCCAGACGCAGGGGAAACGGCTCAGCGGGAGTCGGCGTGCGCAAGGGCAGTTTTCCACCAACTTGTAACCAAGCGCGGATATGTGCGGAATCTTCTGCTTAGTTAGCGGCACTGCACCGATGGAGATCGATCGTTCCCGCGTCAAGCGGGCGACGGATACGATGTCGCATCGTGGCCCGGACGCGTCTCGCCAGTGGGTGGTGGACGGCATCTGCGCGCTTGGCCATCGCCGATTGTCGATCATTGACTTGTCCAGCTCCAACGATCAGCCATTTGTCTCGCTGGATGGACGTTTCGCGCTCACGTTCAATGGTGAGATCTACAACTACATCGAGCTGCGCCGTGAACTCGAGCAGCTCGGTCACACGTTTCGTACCACTGGAGATACCGAGGTACTGCTTGCATCGTACACGCAATGGGGGGCGCAGTGCGTCCGGCGCTTTAATGGCGACTGGGCCTTCGCGATCTTCGATGTAGCGAAGAGAGCGCTCTTCTGTTCGCGCGACAGGTTTGGCGTCAAACCCTTGAACTACGCAGTGTTCAATGGGCAACTCGTGGTGGCCTCTGAGATTAAGGCAATCGTCGACTACGTCCCGGCACTCCGACGGCCAAATCACAACGTAATTGCGAACTTCTGTCGCAATGGGCTTGGTGCCCAAAGCACGGAGACGTGGTTTGCTGGAGTGTTCCGACTGCAACCGGGGCACAACCTTCTCTGGAGAGATGGTCAGCTCAGGGTTGAGCAATATTGGCAGTATCCGGAAGATGCAGATGCGACGTTGTCGCTAGAAGATGCAAGTGCGGAGTATCGAGAGCTGTTTATGTCGGCAGTGCGCCTTCGCCTACGTAGCGATGTACCAGTAGGAACAACATTGTCATCCGGCCTCGATTCGACGTCGATCGTCGCCGCTGTGAGGACTCTAACCGCTGCGCCACATCACACCTTTACGGCAGTCTTCGAGCCAGGGGACTTCCAGCGCAACGAGAAGGCGGTGTATGGCCGCGACATCGAAATTGACGAGGCTAGGTCGGTCTTGCACGTGGCGAAGCAGTTTGATCTCACGGCGCACCTTGTTGATTGTCGAACTGCGGATATCCTGCCATTGCTTGCCCACGTGATCCGCCACTTGGAATCCGGTCACTCCTCTCCTGCCACCATCCCGTTAAATCGAATACTGGACGAAGCCCGCGGCGAAGTTCGAGTGCTTCTAGAGGGGCAGGGCGCCGATGAGTTGCTTGGCGGGTACGTAATCAACATGCTGCCCGTACTCGTGTGGCAACTGATGAAGCATGGGAGCTTGCTCAGTGCTGTCAGCGAGACACGAGCGTTCCAGCAAAGCTACTCATTGTCGTACGCGGCGAAGGTGTTCGTGCGGCTGCAAAACCAGGACACTATCGAGCGACTGTATCAGCGCGCCTCAGGGATTCACGCTGCATTTGGCCCACTGCTCAGCACCTACGAGCGCATCGATGACTTTCCCGCTGACTTGCCGGAGTACGATGATGACTTTACGCGGGCGCTCTGTCGTTCGCACGCTGGCGGACTAGTCAATCTGCTGCACTACGGTGATGCACTATCGATGGCCAACTCGATTGAGAGTCGCTTGCCTTTTATGGATGTCAATCTCGTCGAGTTCTCGATGAAGCTGCCGTATCGGTTGAAAATGCGAGACGGCTTCGGCAAGTACATTCACCGTCATGCCATGCGAGGCATCGTGCCGCCACGCGTGCTAGGGGATCCGATCAAGCTCGGATTCAATACGCCGCTGGCTCGTCACTTCGCTCCGGATCAGGTCGCCACGCAGCTTTTGCTTTCAGATCGCTGTCTTTCGCGGGGGACGTTTGACGAACGCGGATTGCGAGCGGTTCTGTCGCGGCAGATAGCTGGAACGCGCGACTACTCCACGTTTCTGTTTCGCTGTCTGTCGACGGAGTTGTGGTGGCGTTGGTTCATGGACGAGGACGACGATGTCTAGTGCACGCTATGCGAACCACGATGCATCGCGGCAGAGCGGGGTGTCTGGGGTGGGAGGCCCCGCTCTCAATGTCGCAACTGGGCCTGATGCCGAGTCAGGCAAGTGCCTGCGCATCGCTGTGCTTCAGAGAGTTTGTCCGGCGTATCGCGTAAGGGTGTTCGCCGAGCTCGCCCATCAGCCAGGAGTGGTATTGAAGCTGCTGATTGGAGCAGACCTCCCGAATAGTAAGGTGAGGAGCGCCCCAGATCTTCATGAGCTGCCGGTGCAGAGGATGGACACGGTATTTGTGCGCGTCGGAAGGCGGGTCCTCCCATGGCATCGGAGGCTTGTGCGTGGTCTGGTTGAGTTTGAGCCTGACGTGATAGTCTGCGAAGGGGAAAGCCACTTCTTGGGTTACCTCCAGGCGATGTGGTACCGTTTCTGGTTCAACAGGAAAGTGGCTTTGGTGCATTGGTGCTTCATCGCGCTTCCGGGAGAGCCGGAACGGCGACGCGATGTTGCATCACTCGCGAAATGGCTCTTTCATCGGTTCTTCGACGCATTCCTCGTCTATTCAACTTACAGTCGTGATCGACTACGACGACGGGGAGTTGCCCGCGAGCGAGTGTTCGTCGCGGTGAATGTCGGCAACGTTGAGCGGATCGCCGAGGTTGCTGCGCGCATTCAAGATGAGCGGAATGTGGTTCGGCAGCAGTTGCACTTGGAGGATCGCTTGACGGTCGTCTACGCTGGAACTCTGAACGCCGTGAAACGTCCGGAGGTCTTGCTGGCGCTGGCGAGAATGCCGCTTGGAGAGCGATGTCAGTTCATATTACTGGGAGAGGGCGACCAGTTCGCTGAGCTCGCCGTCCGGCGGGAACAGGAGAATCTTGCGAATGTCACGCTTCTTGGACGAGTCTCAGTGGAGGAGATGGTAGGGGTGTTCCGGGCTGCCGACCTGCTGATCATGCCTGGGCGCGGAGGCATTGTGTTGTCGGAGGCGCTGGCCGCTGGCCTGCCTGCGCTCGTGCACGAAGCGGACGGCACTGAATACGATCTCATCTTGGAAGGCGTTACAGGCTGGCGCGTGGCGACTGGTGACGTCCGCGCCTTCGCCGACGCGATCGATCGCATTCTCGCTTCCCGCGAGTTGCTCCGCCAAATGGGCGAGAATGGGAGGAGGCTCGTGGGAGAGGTGCACACGACGAAAGCGATGGCGCGCGCAATCGTCGATGCAGCACGCTTCGCCAGCGAACTGCGAGCACGCTAGTTCGGTCTAGGTCGATGAAGCAGTCGCGCTACATCGACTTAACGTGCCGGTTGTCCATCGCCATTCGTGCCTATGGAAGTGCGAATGCAGCATTGGCAGCGCGTACAAGCAGCTGTCCGTGTATTGCGGAGCGCCGAACCTGCATGCGTGCCGTTGAGGAGATCTTACTTTGCTGACCGACCTAGAAGCGCTTTAAACCAACACGTTTCAGCTATCACAGAGGATCAAGTTGGCAAATTGGGAAAACACACGAGTGCTGCTGACAGGAGGGACAGGTTTTCTGGGCGTCCGCCTCGTGGAGTGCCTCGTTAGCGGTGGAGTGAGTGTAACGGCGCTTGTGCGTCGGAGTAGTGACGTGACGCAAGTGAAGCAATTTCTGTCAGAAGAGATGATCGTGAGAGTTGGACCTGGTGAGCTCGGTGGCAGGCTTTCCAAAGTAAGGAAGCACTCCTTCGATGCCGTGATCAATTTGGCCACAGCGTACGGGCGTAACGGGGAGTCGGATGCCGAAATGAGGTCCGTGAACGACGACCTTCCAGCCGCTCTTTTCCATTGGGCGAGGAGCGCAGGTGTTCCTCTATTCTTGCAAGCGGACACGTATTTCGACCCGAGGGTGTCCTACGAAGGAGCCCTTGGTCGTTATGTGACCGCAAAGGGCGCGTTCAGGCAAAGCGCGGAGCGCGCCAACGAAGATGGAAAGATCCGTTTTGCGAGTGTCCGAATCCACCATATGTACGGCCCGGGTGACGCTTCCCACAAGTTCGTGCCTCGCCTCGTGGCTTCGCTAGTTCGGGAAGACTCGACGTTTAGCCTGACATCGGGAGAGCAACGCCGGGATTTCGTGTTTGTGGACGACGTAGCGAGGGCATTCCGATCACTCGTCTTGAATCGCACGAAGTTGGTCGATGGAAACTCAACGCTAGACGTCGGCACGGGACTCGCGACGTCAATCCGGGACATGGCACTGCTCGCGCGAGAACTATCCGGGAGTCGAACGCGGTTGGACTTCGGAGCCCTGCGGTATCGAGAGGGTGAGGAGATGGAGTCAGTTGCGAACTGCGCGGAGCTTCTGCGCCTTGGATGGAGTCCACGATGGTCCCTACGCGAAGGGCTTCAGGTGGTTGTGGACCATGCGCGCACCATCTTAGGAGCGGGGCGGACTCACGTGAGCGGCGATTGAAAATCATGAGCACCATGGGTATCGTGTTCACTGTCAGACGCGACGGAGAGCGCCTGCGTCGAGAGGGCCAGATGTGAGTGTGCGCGCCGAGGAAATGGGTCAGAGACTCAGTCGGCGCGGGAGGCGCGGTGAGCGCTGAGGGCGCAACCTACGGACTTGCTTAGAGCATTCGCGTTAGGGCCTCCGCGCGCATTCTGTTGCCCAGTGCGGGTAGCACGCATGACTTCTAGCGTGGCCGACAATTATCGCGAGAGGGCGGTGCAGATGAAAGTTGTCATCTTGTGCGGAGGAAAGGGGACTCGGTTGCGCGAAGAGACTGAGTATCGGCCGAAGCCCATGGTCCCTATCGGTGATCGTCCGATCCTCTGGCATATCATGCGTACATATGCGGCCTTCGGTCACAAGGACTTTATCTTGTGCCTCGGTTACAAGGGTGAAGTTATCAAGGACTGGTTTCGCAATATTGAGTGGATGTTGTCTGACGTCACCATTACTATCGGCCGGTCGGAAGTTGAGTTCTCCACCCCCATCGAAGAAAGCGGCTGGCGAGTCACGCTGGCGGACACCGGACTTGACGCGATGACTGGCGCGCGCCTGTGGCGCGTTCGGAAGTACTTGGAGGAGGAGGAGGAGTTCCTCTTCACTTACGGCGACGGTGTGGGCAATGTCGATATCGCGGCTTCGATCGACTATCACCGAAAGAGCGGGCGGGTGCTGACACTGACAGGAGTGAGACCTCCAGGAAGATTTGGCGAACTGCTCGTCGAGGCGGGCCGCGTTACACACTTCTTTGAGAAGCCACAGGCTTCCGGTGGGCGGATCAATGGAGGCTTTTTCGTGGCAAACCGCAGGATTTTCGACTACCTGTCCGATCGGGCCGATCTGGTATTTGAGCAGCAGCCGCTCGCGGAGCTATCGCGCACCGGCGAGCTCAGTTGCTATGAGCACGATGGGTTCTGGCAGCCGATGGATACCTATCATGAGTACATGATGCTCAACCGTCTGTGGGAAGAAGGGCTTGCACAATGGAAAGTATGGTGAGTTACTCCGGGATCGGCTCTCCGGCATTTCTGCGGTCGGCCAGTGTTCTTATCACAGGCCACACAGGCTTCAAGGGCTCCTGGCTTGCTGAGTGGCTGTTGCTTCATGGAGCAAGAGTTGCTGGAGTGGCTCTGCCGCCCGAATCTCCCGATGCCCTCTTCTGTCGCCTTGGACAAGAGAGGCGGCTTGATCATAACCTCTGTGATATCCGCGATCTATCTGCCGTTAGCAGCGTGTTCAAGAAGGTATCACCCGATGTCGTGTTTCATATGGCTGCACAGTCGTTGGTGCGCCGCAGTTATCGTGAGCCCGTGTACACGTGGGAAACAAATGTCGTTGGCTCGCTAAACGTTCTTGAGGCGGCAAGGGCGTTGCGCCGGCGTACTGTTGTTGTTGTTGTGACCACTGACAAGGTGTACAAGAACCGTGAATGGGAGTACTCGTATCGGGAATGCGACGAGCTCGGTGGAAGGGACCCATACAGCGCGTCAAAAGCGGCGTGCGAGCTTGCTGTTGCCTCTTGGCGCGAGTCACAGGCGAACAAGAGTGACGTTGTGGTTATGACGGTCCGAGCTGGGAATGTCATTGGCGGTGGTGACGTGTGCGAGGACAGGATTGTGCCGGACTGCTTCCGTGCTTGGAGCCAGAGCCGCGCCGTTCAGGTACGCAATCCCCGTGCCACGCGCCCGTGGCAACACGTGCTCGAGCCGCTTTCAGGCTATTGTACATTGGCCGAGCGCGCCCACCTGGGTGCTGGGCACCCTAATGAATGCAACTTCGGGCCAGGGCCATCTGGTGAGCGGTCAGTTGAAGCGCTCGTGACTGCGCTGTCTCACCGCGATCCTCGCCGCCGCTGGCTCGCGACCCCTACAACAGACCTGCACGAGGCGAATGCCTTGTCCTTGTCCATCGAGCGGGCCCGACTGGCGCTACGCTGGCAACCCACTCTGTCTTTCGAGAAGGCTGTCGCGTGGACGGATGATGGCTATTCGGTAACGTCCGGCGAGTTGGGGCACGTCCTGCGAGCGCAGATCGAAGAGTACGAACAACTTCGGCGCAGTGCGGGAGCGTCGTTGTGACCCAGTCGATGCGCAACGTGGCGAGGCTCCCGTGAAGTACGGCAGGAACGCGAAATCTGGTGTTGCGGCTGATGGCAGTGGGGAGGCGCTTCGCGCGCGGATCCTCGACTTGGTCGCGGACTACCATGCCGCAGCGTTTCCGCAGCAGGAATTCGTGCCCGGCGTTTCTTATGTTCCGGTATCCGGCAAAGTATTCGGTGCAAGCGAGATACAGCATCTTGTTGACGCAAGTCTCGACTTTTGGCTCACTGCTGGGAGATTCGCCGCGGAGTTTGAGCGCGATTTCGCAAAAGCGTTTGGCACGCGCTTTGGCACGCTCGTCAACTCCGGGTCCTCGGCGAACCTAGTTGCCGTGTCGGCATTGACGTCACCGACTCTCGGTGAAAGGCGGTTGCAGGCGGGTGACGAGGTGATCACCGTCGCTGCGGGATTCCCTACGACAGTCAATCCTATTGTCCAGAACCAGCTTGTTCCGGTCTTCATCGATGTTGACACTCGCACGCTAGGACCGGTCGTCGCGCAGCTAGAAGAGGCGCGGTCCGATCGCACGCGTGCCGTGGTCCTTGCCCACACGCTCGGCAATCCATTCAACTTAGCGGCCGTATCTAGTTTTGTTCGGCGGCATGACCTTTTCTTGATTGAGGACTGCTGCGACGCCCTCGGCGCATCGTACAACGGCCAAGCTGTTGGCACGTTTGGTGATTTGGCAACGGTTAGTTTCTACCCGGCACATCACATTACGATGGGGGAGGGAGGCGCGGTGATGACGAACTCTCCTCGAATGCGAACAGTCCTTGAGTCAATCCGCGACTGGGGGCGTGATTGCTGGTGCAACCCAGGCGTTGACGGTACCTGCGGCAAACGCTTCGGATGGCAGTTGGGCTCGCTGCCATTTGGATACGATCACAAGTACACGTATTCCCACGTAGGCTACAACCTAAAAGCAACCGATATGCAAGCTGCCGTTGGCGTAGCTCAGTTGCGACGCTTAGGCGACTTTGTTGCGGCACGTCGTCGTAACTTCAGCCGGCTGCTCGAAGGGGTCTCGGAGCTGTCTGATGTCTTGGTGCTGCCGGAGGCGGAGCCCGGCGCTATGCCAAGCTGGTTTGGGTTCCCGCTCATTGTGAGAGAGAACGCTCCATTCACGCGGGATGAACTGACTGCGCACTTAGAGTCACGGAGAATTGGTACGCGTCTCATTTTCGCGGGCAACTTAACAAGGCAGCCAGCATATGCTTCCGTGCAATCACGCGTCATTGGAAACCTTTTTGGCTCCGACATTGTGATGAATCGAGGATTCTGGGTCGGAGTGTATCCTGGGCTTACTGACGCGATGGTAGACTATATGATTGAGACAATCCGATCGTTCTGCCAAAGATAGATGGCTGATCTGTGAGGTTGTGGTACGCAACCCTTGCTGAGGGTCAAACGCTGGACTTCAGTTTGAGTAACCAGATTTGCTGCGAAAGAGGTGCCGTGGTCACGCGCGAACTGTGCATCATGATTCCTACTCGAAACAGGCCTCGAAAACTGGCTGAGACTCTGCGCGCACTGTGTTCGCAATGGCAGGAAGGTGTAACCATCAGAGTTCTCGACAATGACTCGGATGTCGATTGCGCTCAGTATTGCAGAGAGAATGTCGCGGATGTGAAAGGTGCTGAGAATCGCGGCGTTCTAGACTTCGTGCGACATCCGGCGAATATCGGTATGGCTGCGAACTTCTTAAGGGCCTTTGAACTCTGCGACGCCGAATGGATGTGGATGATTGCAGACGACGACGCGTTGAGTCCCGATGCCGTGTCTTCGGTTCTCTGCGAGACAAGGGCGATGAGTGGGCGTCCTTCCGTCGCCTTCATCAAGTTCAACCGTGGTACCGAGAATGTTGATTGTGAAAGAGACACGATAGGTGTTGATGGTCTCATCTCGCGGCTCGGCGAATCTCCAAAGCTGTTTAATAGCTTCATCTTTCTGACGAATGGCGCCTATCGCTTCCCACATTTTCGGGAGCAGCTGGAATGTGGGTATGTTTCGCTGCACACCTATGTGCCACATCTGATGATGTTGCTCGACTACGCATACAAGTGCCGCGATGAGGATGTGATCTACCTGTCGCAGCGACAGGTGGCATCATACGTAAAGCCGGTGATGGGGTACTCGTATGGGAGAGTGGCGGGGCTTGGTGTAGGGGCGCTCAAGAATCTTACCTACAACCTGACTCGTGGTCAGTATCGGTCGTTGGACCGCGCCTTCGCGGCCCACAACGACTATAAGGTCGCAATCGACCTCTACTACGATGCGCGCTCGAACGGCAGCGCGGTCGTCGCTAGGCGATTGGTAGGTGACTACTACTATCTTGTTCGCCGAGGGCGCGGCGTAGTGCACCGTGTATTGTTCAAGTGTTTTTCCCTCCTTCTCTGCGTGCCAGTGCTGTTCGAGGGTGTTGTCTCAGTTGTCGGATTGATGTCTGCAACTTACGCAAGGCACATTGATGAGATCCGAAGGCGATATGCGAGTCGTGCGGCGGGCTAGGATGCGTGAAGTACTGTCGCGGCGCGTGTACAACAGCGGTATGTGGTTTTGAGGCGCATCACCTTCAATACGGCGCAAGTGCGTCGATGGTGGCATCGTTGCGGCGCAGTGGCGGCACGCGACGGTACTACCTTTTCCTTTGGCACGAAGTCATCCGGATCGCAGGCGTGGCATCGTTGGCGATCTTGCCTGGCGAAGCGTACGCGAATGAACCCGTTGCATGGTGAGTCGACTAAATAGTATGAGATCCTATCAGCGGTGCAGAAACTGCGTCATGGACACATCGGACTCGGCGATCGTCTTCGACGCCGACGGCGTATGTGACCATTGTCGGAACTTTGAACGCAGGACGCTACCCAATTGGGACACCGGTGACGCCGGCCGTCGCAAGCTCGATGCCTTAGTGCGCCGCATAAAGGAGGACGGTCGCGGAAAGCCCTTCGACTGTATCATGGGCATGAGCGGCGGTGTTGATAGTTCATTTCTCGCGGTCGTCGCAAAGGAGCAGCTCGGGCTTCGCCCGCTGATCTTTCATGTGGATGCCGGCTGGAACTCGCAGGAGGCGGTGAACAACATCGAGCGTCTCGTCGATGGTCTTGGCCTTGATCTCTTCACGGATGTTATTGACTGGGAAGAGATGAAGGATCTCCAGTTGGCCTTCTTCAAGGCGGGCGTGCCTCATATCGATATCCCGCAGGATCACGCCTTCTTTGCGACCATGTACAAGTTTGCTGAACGTCACGGCATTCGACACATACTAACGGGAGCGAACTACTCCACTGAGTGTGTGAAGAATCCGATGGAGTGGATCTACTTTGGTACGGATACCAAGCAGATCTTGGATATTCACCGGCGGTTCGGCACTCGGCCCCTTAGGAAATACCCGCTTAGTAACATCCTCCGGCATAAGCTCTATCTGAGGTACTGGAAGGGAATCCGTGTGGTAGCTCCGCTCAACTTCGTGCCATACGACAAGGAAGCCGCAATGCAGATGCTGGTGACGCGGTTCGGTTGGCAGCGTTATCCGCAGAAGCACTTTGAGTCGCGCTTTACTCGGTTTTACGAAGGATATTGGCTGCCAACAAAGTTTGGCTATGATACACGAAAGGTTCAGTTCTCAAGCCTCATTCTGACTGGGCAAATGACGCGAGAGCAGGCGCTCGCCGAGTTGGCGAAACCGGCGCTCGATGAGCAGACTGCGTCTCAGGATACCCATTTCGTTGCTGCGAAGCTGGGCATTTCGGTAGCCGAACTACAGGGATATCTGCATGCGCCGAACAGGACATTCCGTGACTACGCTTCCCAGCACGGGGTGTTTTGGCTCGGTTCGCGGGCGATGAAGCTGCTTCATCTTGAGCATGCGGTTAAGAGATGATAGCGATTGTCAACTATGGTTCGGGTAACATTCGCGCTATCTCCAACATCTATGAACGATTCAAGGTCCCGCATCTTGTGGCGGAGTCTGCCTCGGATCTCGAATCGGCAGATCGAATTGTCCTGCCTGGAGTCGGAGCTTTCGATCAAGTAATGAAGGAGTTGAACCGCTCTGGGCTTCGGTCCGCACTTGATGAAATGGTAACCGTGCGCCGGAAGCCGGTGATCGGCATCTGCGTTGGGATGCAAATACTAGCGAATGCGAGTGAAGAGGGAGGGGAACGCGGCCTCGGATGGATCGATGGGATCGTTTCGCGTTTTGATGAAGAAGCCGTACGCGAATGCGGTGGTCTGCCGCATATGGGATGGAACACTGTACGGCCCCGTCGGGAGTCGAGTCTTCTTAAGGGTGTTGATCTAGAACTGGGATTCTACTTCCTGCACTCGTTCTTCTTGAAGTGTTCGCAGTCAGAGGACAGTTTGGGCGAGACTGACTACGGTGGCACTTTCACGTCCGTTGTGCAAAGGAAGAACATCTGGGGCGTCCAGTTTCACCCTGAGAAGAGCCACCACGCAGGCATGCAACTGCTCATGAACTTCGCGGCGCAGGAAGCGTGAGGTACGCGCGCCACTCTCGATTCTCCAGGTCAAAGTTGGCTTGCGGGGAGGGGTTGTTCTGTATTCCGCACGGACTCCACGTGACGTCATTGAGAAACGGCGATGCTTAGACCCCGCGTGATACCGTGCTTGCTGATTCACCAGCGCGGTCTCGTGAAGACGGTTCGGTTCGGAGATCCAAAGTATGTCGGTGACCCGATCAACTCCGTTCGCATCTTCAACGAGAAGAGCGTAGACGAGCTATTCGTGCTCGATATCGACGCGACTGTTCGTGGGGCCGAACCGGATCTCGCGGTCATTCGGCACCTCGCCGCCGAGTCGCGGATGCCACTCTGCTACGGCGGTGGCGTCTCGAACGTCGAGCAGGCGGTGGAGATCATCCGTGCAGGCGTCGAAAAGGTGGCTCTGAGCGCCTCCATCTTCCAACGTCCACACCTGGTGACGGACCTTGCAAGAGTTCTTGGCTCGCAGAGCGTGGTTGCGGTAATCGATGCCAAGTGGAACGACTCAAGTGGTACCTATGAGGCGTGGACTCACAACGCAACGGTTAACTCGGGAAGAGATGTCTTAGAGTGCGCGGTGCAGTTGGCAAAGGACGGCGCCGGTGAAATCGTAATCAACTCAGTCGATCGTGACGGAACACGCAGTGGGTACGACATCCCGTTCGCGAAACGAGTGCGGCAGAGTGTGTCGGTGCCGCTGACGATACTGGGTGGCGCCGATTCTCTTCAGGATATCGAAGCATTGATAGCCGAGTGCGGCTATGTTGGCGCCGCGGCTGGCAGTCTCTTCGTCTTCAAGGGTATCTACCAGGCGGTGCTCATCAACTACCCCAATGAGGTCGCGAAGCGGGAGTTGACCGCCCGGGCACTGGCGCGCTGGCAAGGCGGTAGGTTTCACGTCCCGTCCTCCTAGATGGGGACTCCTGCCACACGACCAGAATGGGCAGGAGCGGATTTCAGGGCCATGCGAATCTCAATTGCGAGATCTTTAGCGCGTGCTTAGGTTCGCGCGCGTGGGGCAGAGCCTGAGGTCGGTGGTGAGGGCTGCGTTCACTTTACGGGCTTAGAGAGGACCACGTGGTCGCATACAAGGAAATATCGGGATGCCGCCTGTCTGGCAGCCGCCATCTAGTCTCGGTCCTTGACCTTGGGTACCAGTCGCTCACGGGGGTCTTCCCGCGTTCCGCCGACGAACCAGTGACTGTGGGTCCACTCGAGCTAGTGTGGTGTCCGGACAGCGGGCTACTGCAGATGCGGCATTCCTATGAGCCGTCTGAGATGTACGGTGACAACTATGGTTATCGCTCTGGGCTGAATCAGTCGATGGTGACACATCTGACGGAGAAAGTCGTCTACCTGCAGCGGTTCGCGAACTTGCAGTCCGGTGAAGTCGTCGTCGACATCGGTAGCAATGATGCCACCACGCTTCGCGCGTACGATACGGCAGGCGTTCGCCGAATCGGCATTGATCCTACTGGCCGGAAGTTTGCGAAGTACTATCCGACCGAGGTATTGCTTGTACCAGAGTTCTTCTCAAGTGACGCGTTCAGGTCCGTGGAGAGCGGCCAGGCGAAGATTGTCACGTCGATTGCCATGTTCTACGACTTAGAGTCGCCCGTGAACTTCGCAAGAGAAGTGGCGTCGATCATGGCGGATGATGGCGTGTGGCATTTTGAGCAAAGCTACATGCCTTCGATGCTTCGGGTGAACTCCTACGACACGATTTGCCACGAGCATCTCGAGTACTACTCGTTATCTGTCGT
>CAYQCP010000019.1:0-51349 GCA_964416005.1 uncultured Gemmatimonas sp. | reverse complement strand
ATAGACCGACACCTTGTAGCGGCTCTTGCTCTTGTGCTCGAACTTCACCACGCCGTCGATGAGGGCGTAGATGGTGTAGTCCGTGCCAAGCCCGACGTTGTTGCCGGGATGCCACTTGGTGCCGCACTGGCGGAGAATGATGTTGCCCGCGACCACCTGCTCGCCGCCGTACTTCTTGATGCCGCGCATCTTCGGATTCGAATCGCGGCCGTTGCGGGAGGAGCCAACGCCTTTCTTATGAGCCATATGATCCTCTCGAGAAGCGGCTCACCCGAGGGTGATGTCGCGAACCTTGATTTCGGTGAAGCCCTGCCGATGTCCCTGCTTGCGCGCGTAGTTCTTGCGGCGGCGGAACTTGAAGACGACAATCTTGTCGCCCCGGCCCTGCTTCGTGATGTCGGCGGTGACCTTGGCGCCCGTCAGCGTGGGCACGCCGGTGCGGACGGACTTGCCGTCTGAACCAAGCAGCACCTCGTTAAACTCGACGTGCGTTCCCACATCGCCCGGAAGCGAGGGAATGCGCAGCGACTTGCCCGGCTCGACGCGATACTGCTTGCCGCCGGTGCGGATGATTGCGTAGGACATGGAAAGGCTCAGAAAAACTGGAGAAGCGAACGAGCCTAAAATGATATTGGCTTTGAGGTTGTGGGTCAAGGGGGTGACCACGGAATTCCCCTACAATCGCACCCGCCGCTACCTCGATCGCGCCTGCCGGAGCACGTAACTCGTCACGTTTGCCACGTCCCGGTCGGTGAGCTGGCTGCGCCGCCCGTCATCGGACATGTGGCCGCGCAGGAACCCGGCAAAGGTCGCCCAGCTCTCCAGTTCCGAGGCGGTGGTGAAGCTCCTCCGTCCCCAGACGGGTCCGCCCTTGGGAGTCCCCTGCCCGTTGGCGCCGTGGCAGTCCACGCACTTCGCCTTCCACACCCGGGCCCCCTCCTTGGCATCGCCGGCGCGCACCGTCACCGTGTCATCGCCCTGCCCCTCCACCTGACCGCCCAGGCGGACCCCACGCGAGAGGAAGGCGATATAGGCGACGAGCGCCTCCATTTGAGGGTGATCGGGGCGCAGGGCGGGCGCGCGCAGGTTGCGCCGCAGGCAGACGTTGACCCGCTCATGCACCGTCTGCACCCCGCCCCGCGCGTCCAGCCGCGGGTAACGGGCGTAGGCGCCAATCCAGGGGAGCGCTCCGCGCTTGGTCCCCGCGTCCAGGTGGCAGCTGACGCAGCGCAACGCCCCCGACCGGTCGAGTCGCATCGAGTCGCGCGTCGCAATGGCGATGGCGCGGCCGCGGCGAATCGCCGCCCCCATGGCGTCATTGGGAATGAGCGAGTCCGCAGGGACGGCGAAGACCGCGGTGTCCGCCTCGGGCCGGGGCGTCGGCGTGGCCGGCACCAGCGTCACCATGCCGCCCAAGACGCGGCGCGGGGGGTCGGCGCGTTCGGCTCTGCACGCGGAAAGCAGGAGCAGTGCGACGGCCAGTGACGGTAGACGGTGGACGGCAGACGGCAGATACCTGGGCCTGCTGGTATCCGCCGTCCGCCGTCTACCGTCTGCCGTCAGTGTCCGTACACACTGTCCCATCGTCCGTCCCTCACGCAACCGCATACTGCTGCGTCACGTCGCGCCCCGCCCCCTTCACCACCAGCTTGAACTCATCCGGACGCAGCAGCGGGTCGTCGCGCATCTCGACATTGAATCCGACGCCCTTCTCAAGCTTCTTCATCAGGTCGGCTTCCTGCTCGAGCACGTATGTGGCCGTGTCCGGGTGCACGCGCACCAGCAGGTGGTCGCGGCGCCCTTCGGCCGCCATGCGGCGCACGGAGCGCTCCATGCGGCGCACGATGGTCTCAGCGGTGAACACACGCCCCGTGCCATGGCAGACTTCGCACGGCTCCGTCATGGACTGCAGGTGGCTCTGCCGCACGCGCTGCCGCGTCATCTCGATGAGGCCGAGGTCGCTCACCGTGAACGCCTTGGTGCGGGCGCGGTCGCGGCCAAGGTGCGTGCGCAGTTCCTGCAGCACCTTGTCGCGGTTCTGCCGCGACTCCATGTCGATGAAGTCGGCGACGATGATGCCGCCGAGGTCGCGCAGGCGCATCTGGCGCGCCACCTCGCGCGCCGCCTCGAGGTTGGTGCGCAGGATCGTCTTCTCGGGGTCCTTCTTGCCGGTGTAGCGCCCCGAGTTGACGTCGATGCTCACCAGCGCCTCGGTGGGCTCGATGATCAGGTAGCCGCCCGACGGCAGGTCGCAGCGCCGCTTGAACAGGTCGCGTATCTCCTGCTCGACGCCGGAGTGGTCGAACAGCCCCTTCTTGTCGTCATAGAGCTGCACGCGATCCACGAGCTCAGGGGCGATGCCGTTGAGGTACTCGATGATCTCGTTGTGCAGCTGCCGCGAGTCCACCGTGAGCCGGTCCACCTTGGTGGAGAACAGGTCGCGGATGATGCCGCGCGTGAGTGACGTCTCGCGGTGCAGCAGCTTGGGCGGCTTGCCCACGAAGCGCGTCTTCTTGTTGATGCGGTTCCACTGCCCGATGAGCGCGTCGAGCTCGCGCTTGAACGTCTCCTGCGTCACGTCCTCGCCCACGGTGCGCACGATCACGCCGCCGGAGTTCTTGGGCATCACGCTCTCGACCTGTCCGCGCAGGCGCTGGCGCTCGGCGCGGTCGCCAATCTTGCGCGAGACGCCGACCCGCGACGCGAACGGCATGTAGACGAGGAAGCGCCCGGCCATGGAGACCTGCGCCGTGACGCGCGGTCCCTTGGTGGAGATGGGTTCCTTGGAGACCTGGACGATGATCTCCTGCCCCTTCTTGAGCACGTCCTGGATCTGGGGCGGTTCCTTGCGACGGCGCCGGCCGCCACGCGGCTTGCGCGCCGGGGCCGGCGCTTCCGGCGCATCGGCTTCGGCTACGTCCGCGGAGTCGGGCTGGTCGACGTCAGCCGGCTCCTCCGGCTCGTCGTCGGCGTCGTCGTCCTCGTCCTCGTCCTCGTCGTAGGCGAGGTCGGAGTTGTGGAGGAAGGCGCTCTTGTCGGTGCCGATGTCCACGAATGCCGCCTGCAATCCAGGCAGCACCGCTTCCACCTTGCCCCAGTAGATATCGCCGACCATCCGTCGCGTTTCCGGACGATCGACCTGCAGCTCAACGAGCTGGTCGTCCTCGAGAATGGCCACGCGGACTTCCCGTTGCGTCGCCGAGATGAGGATTTCGCGTTTCATGTGTGTACGCGCCGTGTCGGAGCGAGGGCGACCGCACTCGCGCCGTCCGTCGGCGTGGCAAGAAGGTGAGGTGGCCCAGGGCGGCGGGCGTCCCGCGGACGCTCCCTCCCCGATGCACAACAGTCGGTTGCGATTCCCCGAGGCGCACGATCGTCCATGCGACGGCCGCCAGGAGCGCGTGACTTCCCATGGCCGCTGCAAGCTGCAGCGTCATGAAGCCACGGTCCGGGACAGTACGGCCTCGCCTGCGATCGGGCACGATGCTCATTGCCTAACGCCAAAGGGAGAAGGTCCACCCCGTCAGCGGTCGCCAGCCCGGGGGGTCCTGCAGCGGGGACGACCCGCCACAGGATGGGTAACCTCTTGGACGGATAGATTCAATGGGCAGGCGGGTGACGGCAGATGGCAGACGGCAGATGGCAGAAAGCGCCGCTGCGCGGCGACCTACGCGCCCAACTCCCGCAGCATCTGCCGCGAGATCACGATGCGCTGGATCTCGCTCGTCCCCTCTCCGATCTCGCAGACCTTGGCGTCGCGCATCATGCGCTCGACTGGGTAGTCCTTGGTGTAGCCGTACCCGCCGTGCACCTGCACCGCCTTGATGGTGCAGCGCATGGCCAGCTCCGAGCAGTACAGCTTGGCCATGGCCGCTTCCTTCCGGTACGGCTTGCCGTGCTGGGCAAGCCACGCGGCATGGTAGGTGAGGTGCTTCCCCGCCTCGACCTCGGTCGCCATGTCGGCCAGCTGGAACGAAAGGCCCTGGAACTGCGCGATGGGCTGCCCGAACTGCTTGCGCTCGGTGCTGTACTTCAGGGCCTGCTCCAGCGCCCCCTCGGCGAGGCCAAGCGACAGCGCGGCCACCCCCACGCGCCCGGCGTCCAGCGTCTGCATGAAGTTGACGAAGCCGGCCCCTTCGGCGCCGAGCCGGTTCTCCACCGGCACTTCGACGTCTTCGAAGATCAGCTCGCGCGTGTCCGACGCGCGCCAGCCGAGCTTGTCCTCCTTCTTGCCCGAGCGAAAGCCCGGCATCGCCGGAAGGCTGGCGTCATGCCCGACACCGACCCGCGCGGCGGCGGCGAGGTCGCACGTCTCCTTGGTCAGGATGAACGAACTGATTCCCTTGGTGCCCCGCTCGGGATCGGTCACCGCGGTGACGAGGAAGATCTCGCCCACGCCGCCATGCGTGATGAACCGCTTGGTGCCGTTGAGCACGTAGTGATCGCCCTTGCGCACCGCCGACGTGCGGGTGCCGCCGGCGTCACTGCCCGCGCCCGGTTCGGTCAGGCCGAACCCGCCGAGGACGGCGCCGGACGCGAGGAGCGGCACGTACCGTTCGCGCTGTGCGGGCGTGCCGAAGTGCACGATGGGCGACGTCCCGAGCGTGGTGTGCGCCGAAATGGTGATGGCGTGCGAAGCACAGACCTTCGCCATCTCATGTATGGCGATGGTGTACGCGAGCGTGTCGAAGCCCGCGCCGCCCAGTTCTTCCGGCCACGGAATGCCGAGCAGGCCGAGTTCGCCCATCCGCTTGACGGTCTCCCACGGGAACTCCTGGGATTCGTCGTGGCGCGCGGCGATGGGCGCCACCTCCGCGCGAGCAAACTCCTGGACCATCTCGCGCACGGCGAGATGCTGTTCACTGAAGTAGAGATGGTCGTCCATGGGCACCCGGTCCGGAGCGTGAATCAGCGAGCGTGGAGCGGTTGCCGCGCCATCAGGTCGGCACGGCGTCGCCGGAAGATAGCGAGGGCGCCGTTTTGCGCCTACACCGCGCGCGCGAAATGCCCGCGCGTGTACCGGTCGCCGAGGATGCCGCGCACCGCGTCCGTGCCGGGCACCTCGCCGGCCGCCAGCCCGTCGAGGAGCTGCCGGTAGGCCCCGACGATCTCGGCGACCGGGTCACCGCGAACGTTGAAGACCGCGCGGTAGCTGCGCACCCCGGCCCGCCAGAGCCGCGGCGCGTACTGCGAGCCGTCCACCGGGCGCGAATGCAGCAGCCGGTTGCGGCAAGCGCTGTCGGTCGCCACCGGGAAGGCGTAGCCGGTGGGATCGGTGAGTTCCACGTTCGGATGCTTCTGTACGCAGAGGTCACGGCACGTCGTCGGCTCGCGGTTGAACGCGGCCGACAGGACGCAGTGCTCCATGTTCATTCCTTCCGGCCGTCCGTACAGGAAGACCTCGAACCCCGCCCCGCGCCATGGCGCGACAAGCTGCGTGATTTCGTCAGCGGTTAGTTCGACGGACGTTGTGATGCGGCGGGCCCCCATCGCGAACATTTCACGCGCGGTATGCGCGTTGAAGCAGTTCACGGCGTAATCGGCCACCACGTCGCGTCCTTCGCCGCCAAACTCGGCCACGAGGCCGAGGTGCCCGCTGAGGAGCGGCAGGCCGAGGTCGAGCCACTTCTGGATGGAGCGGCGTTCCTCCGGGCGCACCACGCTCGGCGTGCGGAGCCGCAGGCTTGCCCCCTGCTCCGCGAGTTCCGCCTGCAACGCCGTCACCCTGGCGCGCGACGGCGCCGGATGCCGGAGAAACGGATCGAGCACGACCTCAGTGGCACCGGCGCCCGCGGCAGCACGCGCATCGTCGAGGTCGAAGACCTCGGCGCACAGTGCGAACGAGGGCGGCGTGGATTCGCGCGGCGATGCCGCACGCGCCGCATCGTGCGCGGAGGCCGCGTGCGCCGTCTCCAGGCGGATGGCCTGGGCGATGCGCTCGGCCCGCTCTGCGAGCACGGCCGAATGCGCCCAGTCGCGGCGCTGTCCGAGTTCCTCGGTGGCGCGCTGCCTCATCCGGTTGAGCTCCGACACCGGCAGGAACAACCCCGCGGCAAGCCCCGACGCGTCGAGGTCGCCCAGCACGAACGGCGTGTCGCCGAGCCGGCCGAACTGCTCCCGCAGCTGTGCCGTGTCGAGCGCCCGCTTGGACGCCGGAGCGAGCGTCGCGTCCGAGTGTTCGGTGAGCGTCTCGCCATCGGCGGTAAGCACCGCCTTCAGCGGCGCGCCCGCGGCGCCGAAGACCCGCACATCGAGCCGCACCCGGCGCGCGCGACCTTCTGACGCGAGCGGGGCGTACGATGCGCGCGCCGCACCCAGCAACTTGCCGTCGCTCGTGCGGAAGACCCTCCACCCCGCGGCGACGCGCACACGCGTACGGATGGCCTGTCGCCACCGGCCGTCGCGCTGCGACAGCGTGCGCACCTCCTCCACGCCAAAACCCACAGACTCGACATGCCCGCCCGCTGCCGGCTCGAAGCCGAGTCCGTCGCCGAGCGCGATGGGCGTGCTGACGTCGACGATCAGTTGGCCATCCACGTAGTCCACTACCGCGCCCAACTCGAGTCCGCGATTGTCGGGTTGCGTGCGCGTCACGTAGTCGCGTCCGGCCCGGCCGCCGTACATGCCGCCCGTGAAGCCGCGGCTGAAGATCTGCACGAGCGGGCGCGTCTCCTCGAACTCCGGCGGAGCGAGATCCCCTGCCGCCACGCGATCGAGCCAGGTGCGGTACCCCTTGGTGACCGTGGCGACGTATTCCGGCTTCTTCTTGCGCCCCTCCACCTTGAGGCAGACGATGCCCGCCTCGGCGATGGCACCGAGATGCTCAAACGCGCCGAGGTCCTTGGCCGAAATCAGGTAGCCGCGGTCCAACTCCTGTCCCGAGTCAAGGTCGGTGAGCACGTAGTCCTTGCGGCAGCTCTGGGCGCACGAGCCACGATTCGCGCTGCGCTCGGAGATCATTCCCGACATGAAGCACTGGCCGCTGTACGAGATGCAGAGCGCGCCGTGCACGAAGCTCTCGAGCCCGAGTTCCGGCACCTCCGCATGGATGGCGCGGATGTCCTCGAGCGTATTCTCCCGCGCCAGGACCACCCGTTCGACGCCGAGCCGCTGCATGACCCGCGCCCCGCTGGCGTCGTGCACGGTCATCTGGGTGGAGCCGTGGATCTCGAACCCCGGGTAGACCGCCTGGATGAGGCGCACGAGCCCGATGTCCTGCACGATGGCCGCGTCGATGCCGCGATCGATGCACTCGCCGAGGTAGGTCAGGCAGTCCTCGAGCTCGGCGGGCTTCACCAGCGTGTTCAACGTCATGTAGATGCGCACGCCCCGCGCGTGGGCGATCTGGCAGGCGACGGCGAGGTCGTCGAGCGTCAGCTGGGCGCCTTCGTCGCGGGCGTTGAACTTTGACGCGCCGAGGTAGACGGAGTTCGCTCCGTTCGCGACGGCGGCGCGGACGGCGTCCACGCTCCCGGCGGGGGCGAGAAGTTCGGGGGCAATCGGCATCCCTGTAAAGATAGCGGGTTTGGCGCCGCCGCCGGGCCCGCCCCCCTGAAACACTCCGACGCTCCAGCGCGTAGAGAGGACAACCGGAGGAGACCATGCTCACGTTCCTCATTTCCACTGCGATCGTTCTGGCCGGCGCCGTCATCGGCTACGGCACCTCGCGTCGGTTCGTCCGGGACCGGCTGCGCTACGTGGACGGCGCGCATAAGCCGGCGATCCCCGTCGTGGTTGGCGTGGCCGCCTTCCTGGTGGCGCTGCCTATCGTGAACGTCGTCTCGATCCTGCCGCTCATCCACCTCGGCGGCGGCGCCGCCATCGCACTGGGCGCGAGCGTCGGCCTTGGCGTCCGGGCGGGGACGAAGGACATCCGCGAGGGGCGGTACGAACTGCACGCGTGAGCGACAGACGGTGGACGATGGAGGGTAGACGGTAGACGGGCCGCGACAGGACTCGGCCTGCACTCTCGAAGCCGATAAGCGCCGCACGCTAGAAAGCCCGGCGGGCACATGGCCTGCCGGGCTTCGGCGTTCCCACCCTGTCCAAACCGCGTGTCAGGACTGCGGCCGTGGCTCCTTCCAGAAGCGCAACAGCCACGCGATCGCGACGAGCGCAATGCCGGCCCAGCGATACGGCTCGGCGCCGAGGCGGATGCCCACGCCGAATAACGCGATGCCTGCCAGCGCCAGCGCAATCTTTATGGTCGTGCGAGAGGTCATCGCCAATCCCCCGGGCGGCGGGTCACAGGTCGGTGCGGGTGCAGCCGGGCACCTCAAGAATGAAGTCCGCTCCGAAGGCCCGCGACGGCGTCTGGAAGCCGGGCACGGCGCCGCCCGCCTCGACCCGTCGCGCAGCGAGAACGGCCGTCTTGGCGGTCAGGGTATAGCCATCGGGGGTGCGCAGGCGCGACGCGACGGTCATGCCCGACTCGTCGCGTGCCTCGCCCCAGAGCGCCGCCGTCGCCCGCGCGCGTTCGGCGGGCGTTGGACCGGGCGCGCGGCGACGGATGGCGTCGACGAGACGGCCGCGCACCCACGCCGTCCGCAGCAACGGAGCGATCCACCGCGAGAATCGCAGCGATCGCACGGTGGACGGCGGCATCGCGACATACACCTCGATGTCCGTAATGCCGGTGCTGTGGAACGCGGTGGAGACGTCGCCCCATGGGATCGTCGCCGTCAACCGTACCTTGTCCCCAAAGTCGATGCGCCGGGTGCGCCAGGCGGGCGGCACTGGCACAATACGGCCGCCGCGGCGCACGGCGCCCGGTCCGCCGGCGTTTTCTGCCATCGTCGTGGCCGTGCCACGCGACAGTCCGCTCCCACCGTGGAAGGCGAGCGCCAGCGAGGTCGCTGACGGGAGGCGCCGCTTGAGATGCGCGGCGAGACAATCGGTGGGCACCACGTCGAACCCCGCGCCCGGCAGCAGCATCACACCCGCCGCCCGCGCCTCCGCGTCTCGCGCCGCGAGCGTCTCGAAGACCGCGATCTCGCCGGTGATGTCGAGGTAGTGCACCCGGTTGCGGAGACACGCATCCGCCATCGGACGCGACGTGCGCGAGAACGGACCCGCGCAGTGAATGACCACCGTGGCACCGGCCAGCAGGCGGTCCAGCGCCATCGCATCGTCGAGCGGCGCCGCGCGCCATTCGAGGCCGTGGCGTTCGGCGAGTGCTCGCACGGCCGCCGCACCGCGCCCGGCGACGACGGGACGCATCCCCTGTGCCAGGCACTCGCCCACCACGAGCAGCCCGGTGTAGCCGGTGGCGCCGTAGATGATCACCACCTGTTGACGCGCCTCAGGCCTTTTCGCCGGGCGGTGCAAACTCGGCGGCCCGCGCCTCGGCGTTCGTCTTTACCCCTTCATCGATACTGTCGCGGAAGGTCATGCCGTCGAGCGCGTAGAACAGGCGCTTGGTGTACGCCATGCCCCGCGACGAATGCGACGCGAGCCCCAGCACGATGCGCTCCACTTCACCCTCGAACGCGGCCATCGAGAGCACGCGGCTCACGAGCCCGATGCGCTCCGCCTCCGCGGCGTTGACCATGCGCCCGCTCGCCACGAGGTCGAACGCATGCTTCTCGCCGACGGAGCGACGCAGCATCGTCATGACCATGGCGGGCACGGCACCGAGGCGGACTTCGGGGTAGCCAAAGACCGCGTCCTCCCGCGCCAGCACCACGTCGCAGGCGGTGGCGAGGCCGGCGCCGCCGGCGAGTGCACGCCCCTGCACCGCCGCGATGACCGGCTTGGTCATCTGTCGCACGCCGAGGAAGAGCCGGCCGAGCGTGAAGACGTCGTCCGCCTCGCCCCCCTCCGTTTCCTCGAGTGTCGCGGCGAGATCGGGGCCGGCGCAGAAGTGGTCGCCTTCGCCGTTGATCAGCACGGCACGCACGTCGCCGTCGGCCTCAAACTCGTCGAGCGTCTGGCGCAGCTCGACGACCGCCTGCTTGTCGAGCGCGTTCTGCACGGATGGCCGCGCCAGCGTCGCGCGCCCGATGCCGCCGTAGATCGCGATGCGGAGCCGCGGTTCGTCGCTCATGGCGCCGCCGGAAGCTGGAGCGCCTGCGCCTCGGCGTCGGGGACGTCGAGTTCCATGCGCAGCAACGCGGTGGAGAAGACCTTGCCCTGCGCGTCGGTCTTGAGCGACAACGTGCCGCCGCCGTCGAGCGCGCCGTGCAGCAGGAAGTTCAGCGCCTTGAGGTTCGGCAGTTCGTAGCGGTCCACGCCGCCCTCGATGATGCCGGCGAAATGCCGCGCCACCCGATCCCGCGTGAGGTGGCGTTCGAGGATCGCGTACCACTCAGGGCGCAGCGCGATGACGCCGACGTTGGCCGTGTCGCCCTTGTCGCCCGACCGGGCGTGCGCGATGTCCAGCAGGCGAACGCGCATCAGCGCACCTCCACGCGGGTCTGGACGACCGTCTTGTCCACCAGCGCCGGCCAGTAGGCGACGATCTCCTCCACCTTGGGCCGGCCGCCGGCGAAGCCCGTGACGCTGGGCGGACCGTTGAGCACAAGCGGCACGATCTCCCGCGTGAACCGCTCCACCTTCTTGCGGTCGCCGTCGCGCACGCCGATGCGATACTGCACCTCCGGCGCGTTGGCGCCGGCGTTCCCGGCGAGCGGCCCGTGCGTCGCCGACGCGCCGACGAATTCCCCGAGGACTTTCTCGAACTTCAGGCCGAGGCGATCGAGGCGTTCGCGCAGCACGCGGTCGGCGAGCTGCGCCTTCTCGAGCGCGTCGGGCCACGCGTAGACCAGCGATCCCACCGCCTTGTAGCCCGACTTGTACGCGATGGAGACCTTCAGCTTGTCGGTGGCCGGCGCGCCGCGGATCCCGAAGACGCGCACACGATCGGCGCCGGCGTCCTCGAGCTGAATGGACGTGAAGTCGGCCACGACATCGGGCGTGATGTAGGCGTGGGGATCGCCCATCTCGTAGACGAGCTGCTCCGTCACCGTCGGCACGCTCACGCGCCCGCCGGTCCCCGGGTGCTTGGTCACCACGAAAGTGCCGTCCGCCGACCCCTCGATGATGGGATAGCCGACGTCGGCGAGATGCGGGATGCTGCGCCAGTCGTGCAGGCAGTTGCCGCCCGAGCTCTGTGCGCCGCACTCGATGATGTGCCCGGCGATGATGCCCGCGGCAAGCTTGTCCCAGTCGGCGGCGCCCCAGCCAAACTCATGGCGCAGCGGCGCCATGGTGAGCGCCGTGTCGGTGGACCGGCCGGTGATGACGACGTTGGCGCCCTTGGCGAGCGCCTCGACGATCGGCGTGGAGCCGATGTAGGCGTTGGCCGCGATCACGCGATCGCGCACGACGGACAGCGGTTCACCGGTGTCCATGTTGCGCAGCTCGTGTCCGGCCGCGAGCAGTTCGTCGATGCGCGGCAGGAGGTTGTCGCCGGTCACGACGCCGATGCGCAGCGCGCCGCCGCGCCCGGCCGCCGCCGCCATCACCTGCACCGCTGCCGCGCACGCCTCGGGGTTCACGCCGCCCGCATTGGCGATCACCTTCACGCCCCGCTCGGCGACCGCCGCGAGGACGCTCTCCATCGCGCCGACGAAGTCGCGGGCGTACCCCATCGCGGGATCGCGCTCCTTCTGCTTCTGCAGGATGGACATTGTCACTTCGGCGAGATAGTCGAGCATCAGGTAGTCCACGGGACCACCCTCGACCTGCCGCCGCGGGGCCTCGGGCCAATCGCCCCAGAAGCCCTGCCCACCAGCCACGCGCACCGTCCGGCTCAAACGTCACCTCCGAGGCGACTGGGCAGCACGAAGGGCCCGAGATGCGGGCCGGGGTTCTGCCAAGCCGCGCGCAGTGCGATGCCCAGCACCGTGCGCGTGTCTTCGGGATAGACCAGCGTGTCCACATACCCGCGCGCCGCCGCGTACCGCGCGTCGAGCTGGTGTTCATAGTCGGCGCGCATCGCCTCGATGGCCTTTTGGAGATCGTCCGCGGGGGCGAAGCCCGCCTTCTTGGCCTCGTCGAGCGAGGGGCCGTGGACGGCCTGCACCGCCGACTCGCCCTCCATCACCGCCATGCGCCCCGTGGGCCAGGAGAAGATGAAGTCGGGATCGAAGCCCTGCCCCGCCATCGCGTAGTAGCCGGCGCCGGACGCGTGATTCAGCGTCAGCACGATCTTGGGGACGCTCGTCGTCGCCATCGCCTCCACGAAATGGGCGCCGGCGCGGATGATGCCTGAATGCTCCGCGTCGCGACCGACCATGAATCCCGAGACATCCTGCACGAAGAGCAGCGGGATGCCGTGACGGTCGCACCGCTGGATGAAGTACGCGACCTTCTCGGCGCTTTCCGTATAAATGATGCCGCCGAAGCGCGCCCCTTCGCCCTGCGGTCCCTTGATGAGCGCCCGCAGGTTGGCCACCACGCCCACCGGAGTCCCTTCGATGCGGGCATCGCCGCAGATCATCTCGCGCGCGATGTCGGGCTGGAACTCGTCGAGTTCGCCGCGGTCGAGAATCGTGCGCAGGACGGCGTGCATGTCGTAGGGCATGCGGTGGTCATTCGGCAGCAGCTCGTACAGCGTGGCGGGGTCGGCGCCCGGCGCCGCCTCTCCGTCGAACGGCGCCACCCGCTCCGGCGGCGCAAGCCGCCCGACCAGATCCCGGATCTTCAGCAGGCACGACTCGTCGTCGTCCACGGCGTAATGCGCGACTGCCGAGATGCCGGTGTGCGTGCTCGCGCCGCCCAGCGTCTCGCCGTCGATGACGGCGCCGGTGGCCCCTCGTACGAGGTTGGGCCCGCCGAGTCCCATGAACGACGTGCCCTTGACCATCAGGATCACATCGGAGAGCGCCGGCAGGTACGCGCCGCCCGCGATGCACGGGCCCATCACCGCCGCGACCTGCGGGATGTGCAGGAAGCGCCGCATGATGGAGTTGTAATAGAAGATGCGCGCCGCGCCGTACTGTCCCGGAAAGACGCCGCCCTGATAGGGCAGGTTCACGCCGGCGGAGTCCACCAGGTAGATGATGGGCAGGTGGCAGCGCATCGCGCACTCCTGCGCGCGCAGGATCTTGCCGATGGTCTCGGGCCACCAGGAGCCGGCCTTCACCGTCGCGTCGTTGGCCACCACGACGCAGGGCCGGCATCCGATGTGCACGATGCCCGTGACGACGCCTGCCGCCGGCGCCTCGCCGTTGTACTTGTCGTGCGCGACCAGCAGGCCCAGTTCGACAAAGGGCGTGTCGGCGTCCTTGAGCCGCGCGATGCGCTCACGGGCGGTGAGTTTCCCCTGCTTGTGCTGGCGCTCGATCTTGTCCGGTCCGCCGCCGAGACGGAGCCGCTGCTCCAGATCCCGCGCCTCGGCGCTCAGCTGGGCCAGCCGGGTGCTCACGCGTCCTGCGCCAGTCGCTCGGCGTACCAGGCGCGGATGTACGCGATGAGCTCGGTGGTCGGCGTGCCGGGTCCGAACAGGCGGCCGACGCCGAGTGCCGCGAGCTTGTCCATGTCTTCCTTGGGGATGATGCCGCCGCCGGTCACGAGGATGTCGTCGCGGCCCTGCTCCGCGAGGAGCTCGCGCACCCGCGGGAAGAGCGTCATGTGCGCGCCGGACAGGATGGAGAGGCCGACGACGTCGACGTCCTCCTGCACCGCGGCACTGGCAATCATCTCCGGCGTCTGGTGGAGGCCCGTGTAAATGACCTCCATGCCGGCGTCCCGCAGCGCGGCGGCGACGACCTTGGCCCCGCGGTCATGGCCGTCGAGTCCGGGCTTCGCGACGAGCACTCGGATGGGTCTGTCCATAGCGAGGGAAATAAACCGCGGCGGCACGCGGCGGCAATAGAAGGCGGTGGGAAACCGCGCCCCAAGAGGCTAGACTTCTCGCGCTGGTCGCGGCGGCGGCGCCGGTGGCCATGCCGACTTCCAGCGCCTATTCCCGGATCCCGCCCGATGCCCTCGATCTTCGCCCTTGGCATTCTGACCACTGCCCTGTCGCTCGGGACGCCCCGGCACCAGGCCCCCGACGGCAAGGCGCTCTTCGACGCGCACTGCAGGAAGTGTCATGGCCCGACAGGCAAACCCTCGGCCGCCATGAAGAAACTCCTTCCCGAGCTGCCGGTGTGGGACGCCCCCTTTTTCGCCCAGCGATCGGAGGAGCAGATCGTTCAGGTGATCACCAACGGCAAGGGAAAGAACATGAAGCCAATGCGCGACGTGTTGAAGCCGGACGAGGTGCTCGCCATCGCCAAGTACATCCGGACGCTGGCGCCCTGAGCGCCTGCTGATCACGAGGCACCGAGGGCGCTGCGCCGTTCAAGGCGCAGCGCCCTTGTCGCATCGGGTTCAGGCCCCGATTGCCAGGCGGGGGCGCCTGCGCGCATCGGCCAAATGCCGCGTCGATTGTAGGGGAACCTACGGATACACGTTCCGGTTATCGCCCCACTTCCAACTTCCCGACCGCTCATATACTCCAACTACTCATCACGAGTAGGGGAATCGCCGAGTCCGGGTAGGCGACCGCGAAGCGGCCCGGGCCGTCGCGAATGTGATCACGAATCTGCACAGATCGTTGCTGGGCTCGTCGGAATCCTACCTTATCCACGGAGCTGCGCGATGCGTTCGTTCTTCCTTCTCGGCGCCCTGGCCCTTGTCGCCTCCACCGCCTCTGCGCAGGGCGCGGACGGGAAGGCCCTCTACGACCAGCACTGCAAGAAGTGCCATGGGGCCACGGGCAAGCCCTCAGACGGCATCAAGAAGATGAACCCCAAGATCGAGACGTTCGACGCCGCGTTCTTCGCCAAGCGCACCGACGCCGACCTCATCAAGGGCATCGACGAGGGCAAGGGCAAGATGAAGCCCTTCAAGGACAAGATGAAGCCCGACGAAATGGCCGCCGTCGCGAAGTACATGCGCACGCTGAAGCCATAGCCGCGTCCCACATCACGGATCGTTCCACCCGGGCGGGGCCCCTGCGCGGCCCCGTTCCGCAACCCTCCTGATGGGGTGCGTCCATGCGGCATGCAGGGCACTTTGTGCGGCTGCTCGCCCTCGTCGCCATCGCGGTGGTCGGCTTCCTCTTCGTTCGCTCGAAGGTGATCCCCGACGACTATGGCGTCAAAGGCAAGTATCGTCTGTCGGCGGTGGCCGATGAGGCCGCGCGCGAGCCGCGCCATCTGGGCAGCGCGGCCTGCGCCGAGTGTCATGACGATATCGCCGCCGAGTGGACGGCGGGCAAGCACACGACGCCGCAGTGCGAGAACTGCCACGGCCCCGGTCTCATGCACGTCAAGAAGGTCAGCGACGATTCGACCGCGGGCTATCCGGACACGATCCTGACGCAGTACGAGAACGCGATCAATCGCGGCACGGGCATCCACGAGTGCCGGTGGTGCCACCTCAAGACGTTCGAGCGGCCCAGCACGCTCAAGTCCATCGCGAGCGTCGAGAAGCACGTCGCACTCCACAAGGGGACGTTCACCCCCGAGACGAAGTGCACGGACTGTCACAATCCGCACACGGCGGTCGCCAAGTGACCAACGCCCAACTCCCGGACGACGTCTCGCGCCGGCGGTTCCTGGAGACCGTCGCGAAGACCGGCGGGCAGAGCTTCCTGTTCGGCGCGCTGTTCGTCAACACTGCGCTGCTTCGGCTTCCGCAGGCCGGCGAGGCACCGAAGTCGAAGGCGGCGGGCGAACTCGACAAACCGGTGGTCTACGGCTTCGTGGTGGACACCACCAAGTGCATCGGCTGCGGCTCGTGCGTGCGCGCCTGCCGCGCCGAGAACAACGTGCCGGACGGCTACAACCGGACGTGGGTGGAGCAATACACGTTCTACCCCGACGGCGAGGTCTTCGTGAACTCGCCGAATGGCGGCGAGGACGGCTTCGCCGACCCGCTGCCGGCGCGCAACGTGCCCAGCGGTGACGAGCAGGCGCCGATGCGCGGCTTCTTCGTGCCGAAGCTCTGCAACCATTGCATTGACACGCCGTGCATCCAGGTCTGCCCGGTGGGCGCGTCGTTCAAGACGGACGAGGGCGTCGTCCTCGTCGATCACGAGCGGTGCGTCGGCTGCGGCTACTGCGTGCAGGCCTGCCCGTTCGGCTCGCGGTACATCGACCCGCGCACGCACACGGCCGACAAGTGCACCTGGTGCCATCATCGGGTCACCAAGGGCCTGCTCCCCGCCTGCGTGGTCTCGTGCCCGGCCGATGCGCGCATCTTCGGCAACGTGAGCGACCCGGAGAGCACGATCAGCCGGATCCTTGCCACCAACCGGGTGCAGGTGCTCAAGTCGTACCTCGGCACCCGCCCGCGGACGCGCTACATCGGGCTCGACTCCGAGGTGATCTAGATGCATCACTACATCACCGAGGGATACGTCCTCCCGAACCAGGCGCACATCTACTGGACGTCGATGATCGTCCTGTACCCGTACATCACGGGGATCGTGGCCGGGGCCTTCATCATCTCGTCGCTGCACCACGTGTTCGACAAGGACGAGCTGAAGCCGGTCAGCCGCTTCGCGATGGTCATGGCCTTCGCGTTCCTGCTCTTCGCGACGCTGCCGCTGCTCAACCACCTCGGCCATCCCGAGCGCGCGCTGAACATCATGTTCACGCCCAACGTGACGTCGGCGATGGCAGGCTTCGGCTTCATCTACTCCGCCTACCTGTTCATCCTCGCGGTGGAGATCTGGCTCGTCTACCGCACCGACATCGTCCATCTCTACAACGAGACGAGATTCCCGGCCCTGAAGCCGGTGTACTGGCTGCTCGCGCTGGGTGTCCTCGACATCTCGGAGGAGGCCAAGGCGCTGGATCGCCGCGTCATGGTGGTCCTCGCGGCCATCGGCATCCCGGCGGCGTGCGGCCTGCACGGATACGTCGGCTTCATCTTCGGTGCGATCAAGGCGAACCCGTGGTGGGCCAGTCCGCTGATGCCGGTGATCTTCCTCCTCAGCGCCATCGTCTCCGGCGTCGCCATGGTGATGATCTGCTACATCGTCATCCACTGGGTGCAGGGCCGCGAGATCGACGGCGCGTGCGTCACCGCGCTCATCGAGACCGCCTGGTACTTCCTGATCATCGATGTCACGCTCGAGCTGCTCGAGCTCATCAACCACGCCTACATGGCCAACGAGGACTGGATCATCCTGAAGGAGCTCGTCACCGGCAAGCTCTTCGTCAGCATGTTCGTCATCCAGATCCTGCTCGGCTCGGTGGTGCCCTTCATTGCCATGGGGGCGGTGGTGGTCTTCAAGCAGCGCGTCCCGGCTGCCGTGCGCAACGTGATCGGCGTGGTCTGCGGCGTGCTGCTGCTGGCGCAGGTCGGCGCCATGCGTTGGAACGTGGTGATGGGCGGACAGATGTTCTCGAAGAGCCTGCGCGGCTTCCTGAACTTCCAGATCGACCTCTACGGCCGCGAAGGGCTGATCGCCGCCGCCATCATTTTCTGCCTGCCGTTCGTGGTGATCTACGTGTTCTCGCGCCTCCTCCCCCTCTGGGGCTCGGTGGAGACGTTCCCGAAGGACTGGATGAAGGAGCGGCCGCCGGTGCGGCAGCCGCTGAAGGGCTACTCGAAGTTCACGTCGTAGACGCTGGTCGTGACTAACAATCCGGAGACGCTGGCATGGACGCCACCACTGTGAAGTACCTTATCGCCGCCGCGGTCCTCATCTTCCTGTTCAAGTACGGCGTGCGGATCGTGAAGCAGTACGAGGGCGGCGTGATGCTGCGCTTCGGCCGGCTGGTCGGGGTGCGCGCGCCGGGCCTGAACTTCATCATCCCGCTCGTCGACCGGATGTTCAAGATCGACACGCGCGTGGTGACCCTGACGGTCGAGCCGCAGGAGCTCATCACGCGCGACAACGTCACCATCAAGGTGGACGCCGTCGTGTACTTCCAGGTCGTGGACTGCGCCAAGGCGCTCATCCAGGTGGAGCACTACGCGCGGGCCACGTCGCAGATTGCGCTGACGACGCTGCGCAGCGTGCTCGGCCAGTCGGAACTCGACGAGCTGCTCGCCCAGCGTGACAAGATCAACCAGAAACTGGCCCAGATCATCGACCAGCACACCGAGCCGTGGGGCGTGAAGGTGTCGGTGGTGGAGGTCAAGGACGTGCTCCTTCCCGAGGCGATGCAGCGCTCGATGGCGGCGCAGGCGGAAGCGGAGCGCGAGAAGCGCGCCAAGGTCATTCGCGCCGATGGCGAATTCCTGGCCGCCGAGACGCTCGGCAAGGCCGCGGTGATCATCCGCAACAACCCGCCGGCGCTGCAGCTGCGGTACCTGCAGACGCTCACCGAGATGACGGGCAACGGCAACGGCACGATCGTCCCGGTGACGATGGACCTGCTGGGCGGACTCAACACGGCGCTCGGGGGACCGGCGAAGTAGATTGGGATACTGACCGCAGCACACGGGGGCCGGTGCGCATGCGCAGTCGCGTGCGCCCGGCCCGCCGTTCACCCGCCACCCCGACGCGTGCCAGCAGCCGCGCCCGCAGGGATCTGCCCATGATCGCCCGATCGCTCGTTCTCGCGTCCTGCCTGGCCCTCGCCGCCGCCTGCGGCGGCTCCGACCGCGCGGCCGTGGCCGCGCGCCCACTCTACGTCCAGGGCGCGTGGGCGCGCCCCGCGGACTCCGGCCTCGTGAGCGCCGCCTATCTCGTCATCGTGAACCGTGACACGGCGCCCGTGACCTTCGTCGGCGCCACGTCAGCCCTGGCCGAGTCGGTCTCGCTGCACGAGACGATGCAGATGGGCGACATGGTGCACATGATGCCGCTGGACTCGGCGCAGGTCATCGCCGCCAACGACAGCCTCGTGCTCGCCGAGGGCGGCAAGCACCTCATGGTGACGGGCCTGCGCCGCCGGCTGGCGGCTGGGGACTCCCTACCCCTGACGCTCACCTTCGCCGGCAACAAGGTGCTCGAGGTCTCGACCGTCGTGCGCGCGCCGTAGCGTCAGCGCCGCCGCTCGTACTTCCAGTTCTGGGTCTTCCCCTCCGCCACCTGTGACACCGTGGTGGCGATACGGCGTGTGCGCGTGGCCTCCTGCTTCGCCTCAACGATCCACGCCACGTACTCGCGCCGGTGACCGGGCGTGAACGCCTGCCACTGGGCCCACGCACCCTTGGACGTCTTGAGTGCCGCCTTCAGGTCGGACGGCATGGCGGGCGCCGCCTTGGCGTGCTTGCTGGGTCGCGCCAACGTGACGCCCGCCTCGTTCAGGGCCATCGCCTTTCGGATGTAGCCGACGAGCACCTTCCTGGCGGGGAGGTCCCGCACGCTGGTGATGCGCCCGAAGCTCCCCATGGCCTCGCGATTCTGGGCCTTGGCGCCCAGCACCAGCGCCCCCTTCCAGAAGCCGAAGACGGCGTGCGCCTTGAATGACGCCATGGAGCACATCATCGCGCCGCGATAATCGAAGTGCGGCATGCTCCACTTCATCGTCTCTTCGACGTCCGGACAGGCGGCGTGCACGACGGCGCGCAGGTGCTCGAGGATGGGCTGCGCGAACGCAGCCGACTTGGCGATGTACGCGTCAATGCGGGGGTCACGCTTGGCCATGGCGCACCTCAGGCGTCCTTGCGGGCCACGAGCAGCATCTCGCTCGTCCGGCGGCCCAGGGGGTTCTCCGTGAATCCATCGAAGGCCTGCTCAACCACGAGACCCGCGTCGCGCATCAGGTCAGCCAGCTGCGTCGGCGTATAGAGCCGGATGCGATGCGTGCGATCCTCCCTCACCCGCGGGCCGCGCCAGCACGACTCCACCGTCAGGAACCCGGAGAGCGGGTCGAAGTGCCGTTCCTGCGCCACCAACGTGCCGTCGGCGGTGGTCCACCAGTCGCGCGCGACGAATTTGGCCATCACGCCATCGCGGTCGCCGCCGTGCCAGATGAGCACGCCGCCGGGCGCGAGCACGCGCGCGAACTCACGCACGACCTTGGCGTCGTCCCGTGGATCGGCAAAGAAACCAAAGCTCGTGAAGAGATTGAGCACCGCATCGAAGCGCCCGGTCCACGCCGCCGGCAGGCGGCGCATGTCGCCCTGCCGATAGCGGAGCGTGCGCCCCGCCCCCCGCGCGCGCGCCTTGGAAAGGAGCGGCGCGGACAGGTCCACGCCGTCGACGTCGAACCCGGCCTCCGCGAGCAGGTGCGCGTGCCGCCCCTGCCCGCACGGGCAGTCGAGCACGCGCGCGCCGGACGGCAGCCCGAGCAGCTCGACGAGGCGCGCCACCTGGCGGCGGTCCTCCTCGAGGCTGAACAGCGGTTCGTACTCGCGCAGGTAGCCCGCGTCGAAGTACGACTTCCACCAATCAGAGTGTGCGGTGCGTTGCGTCACGCCGGCCAGCCTCGGCACAAGCCCGTTGTGGTCTGTTGTCTCTCTGTTGTCTTTCTGTTGTCTCTCTGTTGTCTCTCTCAGAAAAACACCGGCTCCCGGTACGCCCCAAACACGTCCTCGAGCGCGGCGCGAATCTCGTACAGCGTCGCGTACGCCCGCGCGCATTCGAGGATGTACGGCACCAGGTTCTCGGTGCCGCGCGCCGCGGTGCGCAGCGCGTCGAGCCGCTGCTGCACCAGCGCGTTGTCGCGCGTCGTGCGCAGCGTGCGCAGCCGCTCGGTCTGCTCCTCGGCGGCCGCCTCGTCGAGCTTCAGCAGCGGAATGGTGAGCGCCTCGTCAGTGACGAACTCATTGACGCCGACCACCAGCTTGCGGCGCTGCTCGATCTCCCACTGCTGGCGCGCGGCACTCTCGGCGATGCGCTTCTGGAACCAGCCGTCCTCGAGGCCGCGCACGACGCCGCCTTCTTCCGCGATCCGGGCGAAGAGATCCTCCGCCTCGCGCTCCATGTCGTCGGTCAGCTTCTCCACATAGAACGAGCCGCCCAGCGGATCGAGCACCGACGCGACGCCGGTCTCGTACGCGAGCACCTGCTGCGTGCGCAGCGCCACTTCCACGGCGTGCTCGGTGGGCAGGGCCAGCGTCTCGTCCATCGAGTTGGTGTGCAGGGACTGCGTGCCGCCGAGGACCGCGGCCAGCGCCTGGTAGGCGACGCGCACGATGTTGTTCATCGGTTGCTGCGCGGTGAGCGTCACGCCCGCCGTCTGCGAATGGAAACGCATGATCCAGCTGCGCGGGTTCCTCGCGCCAAACCGGTCGCGCATGTGGCGCGCCCAGATGCGGCGCGCGGCGCGCAGCTTGGCGATCTCCTCGAAGAAGTCATTGTGGATGTCCCAGAAGAACGACAGGCGCGGCGCGAACTCGTCCACGTCGAGCCCGCGGGCGATGCCCCGCTCCACGTAGGTGAAGCCGTCGGCGAGCGTGAACGCCAGCTCCTGCGCCGCGGTCGCCCCCGCCTCGCGGATGTGGTAGCCCGAGATGGAGACCGTGTTCCACTGCGGCGCGTGCTGGGCGCCCCACTCGAAGCAGTCCACGATCAGGCGCAGCGCGGGCTCGATGGGGAAGCACCACGCGTGCTGCGCCATGTACTCCTTCAGGATGTCGTTCTGGATCGTGCCGCGCAGCTTCTCGGACGACACCCCCTGCTTCTCGGCCGCGGCGATGTAGAAGCACCACAGGATGATCGCCGGCCCGTTGATCGTCATCGACGTCGACACCTGGTCGAGCGGGATGCCGTCAAACAGCACCTCCATGTCGGCCAGCGAGCTGATGGCGACGCCGCACTTCCCCACCTCGCCCTCCGAGCGCGGATGGTCGGAGTCGTACCCCATCAGCGTGGGGAAGTCGAAGGCAACCGACAGGCCCGTCGTGCCACGGTCGAGCAGGAACTTGTAGCGCGCGTTGGTTTCGTGGGCGGAGCCAAAGCCCGCGAACTGCCGCATCGTCCACAGCTTGCCGCGATAGCCGGTGGGATGGATGCCGCGCGTGAACGGGAACTCGCCAGGGACTTCGAACGCAGTGCCGGCGGAGCCTTCGAGGTCGAGCGCCGTGTAGAGCGGCTGCACTTCACGAGCCGAGTTGGTCCAGGCGAGGTTGCGCTTCTCGCCCGTCACATAGCGCGCCTGCCACCGGGCCAGTTCCGCGCGCAGGTGGTCCAGCTCCGCCCGCATGGCGTCAAGCGTGGGATCGAGATCGGACGGCGTACTCATGCGTGTTCTCCGGTCATCAGGGGGCCGCTCCGCAGGAGCAGCGCATCCGCAACGGCGTACGGCGTGGTGCGTCCGGCCGCGAGGTCGGCGACCTGCGCGTCAATCCAGGCGTTCGTGGCGGCGTCTGTCCAGAGCCGGCGGGCCAGCCGCTGGAAGACGACGTCCTTCACCCGTTCGCGCAGCCGCGCCCGGCGCCGCACGTCCAGCTCACCGCTGCGCTCAAGATACGCGTGGTGCGCCTCGAGCGCGGCCAGCATCTCCGGGACGCCCTCTCCCGTGGTACCCACCGCGCGCAGCACCGGCTGGCTCCAGCGCTCGGCGCCGTCCGCCACGGGGTGGGCCTCGCCCTCGCGCGCCGCCGAGAGGGCGCGGAGGTTCACCCCGTGGTGCGCCGGCACGTCCTTCATGGCCTGGCCGCCGCGGAGCCCGAGCATGAGCTCGATGTCGTTGCGCAGGCGGTCGGCGCCCGGGCGGTCGGCCTTGTTCACCACGAAGACGTCCGCGATCTCCATGAGGCCGGCCTTCAGCGTCTGGATGGAATCGCCGGCCTCTGGCACGAGCACCAGCATCGAGGTGTCGGCCGTGCGGGCGATATCGAGTTCGCTTTGCCCGACACCGACCGTCTCGATGATGATGCGATCCAGCCCGAACGCGTCCAGCACGTCGCAGACCTCGCGCGTCGTCCCGGCGAGTCCGCCCAGCGAGCCGCGGGTGGCCATCGAGCGGATGAAGACGCCGGGATCGAGCGCCACTGCCTCCATGCGCACGCGGTCTCCCAGCAACGCGCCGCCCGAGAACGGCGAGGTCGGGTCCACGGCGACGATGCCGACGGTCAGGCCCTGCTCCCGCAGCGCGCCGGCGAGGCGCGTGGTGATGGTGCTCTTGCCGGCGCCCGGCGGCCCGGTAAGCCCGATGCGACGCGCACGACCGACGCGCGAGTGCATCGCGGCCAGCAGCAGGTCGGCCCCGGGGCGCCCGTTCTCCACCACCGAAACGGCGCGCGCCAGCGCCGCCTTGCGCCCCGCCGCGAAGTCGTCGAGCAGGGTGTGCAGCGCGCGCGGCGCCGCCGCTGGAAGCTGCATGGCGCTCATGCCCCCTCCCCGTCGGCGGTGTCGTCGTGCTCGTCGTGAATGTCGCCCACCAGCTCCTCCACCAGGTCCTCGAGCGTCACGAGGCCGAGCGTGCGCCCCGTCGCGTCGCGCACGATGGCGAGATGGCGGCGCTCGCGCAACATCGTGCGGAGCAGGTCGATGCACGGCAGGTCGGGCGCGGCAAACGTCACGCGCCGGATGCGCGCCACCGGCGCCGACGGCCTTTCGAGGACGTCGAAGGAGTGGATCATGCCCATCACCCGGTCGAGATCGCCGTCGATCACCGGAATGCGCGACAGCGCCGTGCGCGCCACGAGACGGGCGATCTCCGCGTCGGGGAGCGAGCGGTCCACGGCCACGATGCGCTCGCGCGGCGTCATCACGTCGCGCACGCGCGTCACGCCGAACTCCACCACGCCGCTGATGATGGCGCTTTCGTCGGCCTCGCCGACGCCCTCGAGTTCCCCCTCGCGCAGCAGGTCCTCGAGCGCGTCGCGCGGGTCATCCACCGACACCGGCTCCGGACGGGCGAGGGCGCGCGCCCCCCACTCGGCGAGCGCGAGCACCGGCGAGACCAGCATGCCGAGCGCATGCAGCACCGGCAGCAGAAGGGGGATGAGCTCCATGCCCCACCGCCGCGCAATGGCGCGGGGCACCGACTGCCCGAACACGAGCAGGAGGAGCGCGGCGAGCAGGAGCGTGCGCGCGAGCCCGAGCGCCGTCTCCGCCTGCGCGACGGCCGTGACGCCGATGGTCATGGTCAGCGCCGCGATGCCGGTGCCGGCGGCGAGCAGGAGCCGCGGCGGCCGCGCCACGAAGATCTCCGCCGACGCGACGCCGGCGAGCTTGCGCTCCACCCAGTGGCGCAGCCAGATGCGGCTCACCGACCGCACGGCGGTGGCGGCGGCGGTGAGCCACGCCACGAGGAAGATGAGGAACAGGATCAACGGGCTCATTCGTCCACCCCGGCGGATGCCTCGGGGAGGCGCTCAAAATAGACGCGCTCGATGCGGCGCCCGCGCATCTGTTCGATGACGACGCGGAAGCCCTGCACCTCGAGATCCTCGCCCGGCTCCGGCACGCCATCGAACAACTCGTAGGCGAGCCCGCCCACCGTGGTCACGTCCTCGTGGTGGAAATCGTGGCTCGTCAGCGCGGAGAGCGTGTCGAGGCTGACGTGCGCCGGCACCCAGAACTTGTCGCGCCCCTCGCGCTTGATCTGGTCCTCTTCCTCCGAGTCGTTCTCGTCGCGGATTTCGCCGACGATGACCTCGAGCACGTCCTCGAGCGTCACGAGCCCGGCGACCCCACCGAACTCGTCCACGACGAGGGCGATATGCCGGTGGTTCAGGCGGAAGTCGCGCAGCTGCGCGTCCACGGTGTTGGTGAGCGGGATGAACCAGGCCGGCCGCACCAGCGTGCGCCATCCGCCCGCCGGCTCCTCGTCATCGAGCACGGCATGGAGGAGGTCCTTGGCGAAGAGCACGCCCTCCACCTCATCGAGGTCCTCGCCATACACGACCAGCCGCGAGTGCCGCGCGCTGCGCACGCGCGCCACCACCTCCGACCAGGGCGCGTCGCGCTCGACGCCGACGATGTCCACCCGCGGCACCATGATCTCCCTCACCTGGGTGTCGCCGAGGGCGAAGACCCCCGTGAGGAGCCGCTGTCCGGCGTCGCCGGTGCTCCCGTCCGCCACTTCCGCCGCCACGACTTCGCGGAAGCGCTCGACGTTCGCATCGCGTGCGTCGGCGTCGGGCCGCCGTGGCATCAGGTTGGTGAGCACGCCATCGCACCAGGCGCCGAACGCGACCACCGGGCGCAGCACCGCCAGCGCCGTGCGCGCCACCGGCGACAGGCGCCGCAGGGCGCGAATGGCCAGGAGGTCCCCGAAGGCGCGCGCACCGCTCTCCGACACGGTCACCGTGAAGGCGGCGAGCACCACGGCCACCACGACGTTCGCATCCGGCCCCAGCGACACGGCCAGCGCGACGCCGGCGCCCAACTGCATCAGGATGCGGGCAAAGGCGAGCGCTCGATGCGTCGCCTCGCGGTCGCGCAGCATGGCGCGCACGGGCTCGTCCGGCGGCACCTCGCCGAGGTCGATCGTCAGCAGGGCGCCGTCCGCCGCGGCGCACAGTGCGGCCGCCAGGACACACAGCCCGGCAAGCAGGGCGGCGGTCATGCCGTGCGTGCCGGTCGGCGCAGAATCCGCGCGAGCAGCAGTTCCTGCCGCCGCCACATGCGTGACGCCTGCCGCGTGCGGTCCTCGGGATGGTCCCATCCCAGCACGTGCAGCGTGCCGTGCACCACCAGTCGCAGGAGTTCCTCGCGCACGCCGCACCCTGCCGCGCGCGCGTTGGCGCGCGCGACGTCCAGACAGACGTAGATGTCGCCCACCACGCCGGTCCCCGGCGTCGGCGCGAAGCCGAACGAGATCACGTCGGTGGCGCCCGCGTGCCCGAGGTGCCGCCGGTTGAGCCGGGCCATGGCGGACGGCGACACCAGCGTAACCGATAGCAGGGCGGCGCGCACACCCTCGGCGCGCAACACGTGCCGGGCCGCGTCGGCGAGCCGGTGCGCCGCGATGGGCGCGCGCAGGCCCTCACACGCCACCCCGACATTGAGCGCCCCGCTGGCCGGGCGCGGCCCGCTGCTCACGCGTCCTTCTCCGCGTCGGCGGCGTACGCCTTGACGATCTCGCGCACGAGCCGATGCCGAATGACGTCGGCGTCGGTGAAGTAGTGGAACGCGATGCCGTCGATGCCCGGCAGGATGCGCTCCACCTGCGTGAGTCCGCTGTCCGCCTTGTTCGGCAGGTCGACCTGCGTCTTGTCGCCCGTGATGACGGCGCGCGAATTCACGCCAAGCCGGGTGAGAAACATCTTCATCTGCAGGCTGGTGGCGTTCTGCGCCTCGTCGAGAATGACGAACGAGTCGCCGAGCGTGCGGCCGCGCATGTAGGCCAGCGGTGCGATCTCGATGGTGCGGGTCTCGAGCGCGCGCTGCATCCGCTCCGGCGGCATCATGTCCTCGAGCGCGTCATAGAGCGGGCGCAGGTACGGGTCCACCTTCGCCTGCATGTCGCCGGGGAGGAACCCCAGCGACTCGCCCGCCTCCACCGCAGGCCGGGCGAGGACGATGCGCCGCACGCGCTTGCGCGACAGCATGTCCACCGCCGCCGCCACTGCGAGATAGGTCTTGCCGGTGCCAGCGGGACCGATGCCCACCACGATGTCGTTCTCGAAGAGCGCGCGCAGGTACTGGGCCTGCCCCGCCGTCTTGGGCTGGATGATCTTGCGCACCCCCGGCAGCACCAGCCGCTCGGGGGCGCCCTCGCCCGGCGCCGGTCCTTCCATCGAGAAGCGCAGCACGTCGTCAGCGTCGAGCGCGGTGCGCTGCTTCGCCGCATCGAGCATGCGCTGCGCCACCCCCGCCGCCTTCTCCACCGCCTCGGCGGTTCCCATCAGCGTCATGGAGTCACCGCGCAGCGTCACGCGCACCGGATAGATGCGCTGCAACTCCGCGAGATTGGCATCGCCGACCCCCGCGAGCAGGAGCAGGTCGACGCCTTCGGTGGACAGCCGGCGCGTCTGCGCCTCACCGGCCTCAGTCGCCACGCCGCGCGCCGCCGCCTCGGTCACGCCCCCTCCGCGGTGGAACGCAGGTGCAGCTCGCGCAGATCGTCGGCGGGCACCGTGGTCGGCGCATTCTCGAAGAGCGCCCGCGCGGCCGTCGTCTTCGGGAAGGCGATCACGTCGCGCAGCGAGCTGCCGTTGGAGAGCAGCATCGAGATGCGGTCAAACCCGAAGGCGATGCCGCCATGTGGCGGTGCACCGGCGCGGAGCCCCTCGAGCAGGAAGCCGAACCGGCGCTCCTGGTCGGCCTCGTCACCGATGCCGAGAAGCGTGAACATCCGCGACTGCACGCGCGGGTCGGAGGTGCGAATGGAGCCGCCGCCCAACTCGAGCCCGTTGAGCACGCAGTCGTACGCCAGCGCGCGCCAGCTCTCCGGCGCGTCCGGATACGCCGCCATGTCCTCGGGATTGGCCGCCGTGAACGGATGGTGCACCGCCGCGAGTGCGCCGGTGGCCGGGTCCTGGTCGAACATCGGGAAGTCGGTGACCCACAGGAAGCGGCGCGCGTGCTCGTCCACGAGTCCGAGGCGGCGCGCGCATTCCTGTCGCACGCGATCCAGGGCCGGACTGCTCACCCGGTCGCCCGCTGCCACGAGGAGCGCGAGGTCGCCGTCCTGCAGCGCGAGCGCCGCCTCGGCCTCCGGCGTCAGGAACTTCGCCACCGGTCCGTCGAGCTTGCCGTCCGCCTTCTTCACGCGCAGGAGGCCGCCCGCCCCCGCCCCCTTGGCCACCGCCTCCAGTTCGTCCACCTGCTTGCGGCTCCACGCGGCCCCGCCCGGAACGCGGATGCCGCGCACGCGCCCTCCCGACTCGATGGCCGATTTCGTCACGACGAAGTCGAGCGGCGCAAACACCGACGTGAAGTCGTGCAGCTCGAGGCCGTACCGCAGGTCGGGCCGGTCGCAGCCATAGCGCTCCATCACGTCGGCGTACGCCATGCGCTCGAACGGCGTCGGCACCTCGTGCCCCGCCTCGCGCCAGATGGCGGCGATCATCCCCTCGGAGAGCGCCATGATGTCATCGCGCCCGATGAACGATGCCTCGATGTCGATCTGCGTGAACTCGGGCTGTCGATCTTGCCGCAGGTCCTCGTCGCGGAAGCAGCGCGCGATCTGGAAGTACCGGTCGAACCCGCTGCACATGAAGAGCTGCTTGTAGATCTGCGGCGACTGCGGCAGCGCGTAGAACTCACCCGGGTGCACGCGGCTCGGCACGAGATAGTCGCGCGCCCCTTCGGGCGTCGGCTTCGTCAGGATCGGCGTCTCAAGCTCGAGGAAGCCGCGCTCGCTCAGGTACGCCCGCGTCACTTGCAGCAGACGATGCCGGAGGATCAGGCTGGCCTGGAGTTCCGGGCGGCGGAGGTCGAGATAGCGGTGCCGCAGGCGCAGGTCTTCCGCCGGCAGCTTGTCGTTCTTGCCGCGCGCCACCGGAATGGCCGGCGTCATTGCGGGGCCCACGACGCGAAGGGACGTCGCGCGCACCTCGATCTCGCCGGTGGCAAGGTCGGGATTGCGCATCTCGGCCGGGCGGCGCTCCACGATGCCCTGCACCATCACCACCGACTCGACGCCGACGGCGGCCGCGTCGGCAATGGCCTGCGCGCTCGCCCAGTCCGGATTGAAGCTCACCTGCACCAGGCCCGCGCGGTCGCGCAAGTCCATGAAGACGAGTCCGCCCAGGTCGCGCGCGCGATGCACCCACCCGCCAAGCGTGACCGCCGTGCCCGCATGCTCGGCGCGAAGGTCGCCGCACCGGTGCGTGCGCTGCGACGTGGCGAAGACAGTCCCTTCGGTCAACGGGGTAACTCCCGGCGCATCGGCGCCAACGCGGCGAACATCGCGAGGCCAATTGCGGCCCCGGCGGCATCCGCCATTAGGTCTCCCAGCTCCATCGCGCGGCTGGGCATCAGTTCCTGCTGCAATTCCGTGAGCGCACCAAACGCGATGGCACCAACGAGCGCCGGCCAAGCCGGCCGTTGGCTCGCCGCCAGCGCCCATGCGCCCAGCATCGCCTGCACCGCGAACAGCCCAGCGTGCACGATCTTATCGACCCCGATGCTCCTCAGCAGCCGTGGCACCTCCGGCGGCGACGGCCACAGCAGGAGCACCTCGATGAGCACCGCCCATCCCACCACCCACGTCCAGCGCCCACGCATCACGGCGCCTCGGAGCGCGCGAGCACCGCCGCGAAGCCCGCGGCGTCCTTCGACTCGAACAATTCCTGCTTCAGTGCGTCGCTGCGCATCAGGCGCGCCAAACGTCCCAACACCTTCAGGTGCGATCCGGCCGCAGCCTCCGAGGTGATCACGAGGACGCAGACCCGCACCGGCACGCCATCCGGCGCCTGGTAGTCCTCCACCCCCTCCACGATGCCCGCCGCCATGCGGATGCCGTCGATGGCATTCGTCCGTCCGTGCGGGACCGCCAGCCCATCCCCGATGGCCGTGCTCGCAATGGCCTCGCGCGACAGCACCCCCTGAAAGGCCGCATCCAGCGTGGCTGGATCGGCATCGGGAATCGCGAGTTCCAGGAGTTCCTGGAACAGCGCGTGACGTGAATGGCTGCCCAACGGAACGCGAATGCGCTCCGGGGGGAGCAGTGCGGTGAGCAACCGGTACTCCGCAGGGGTAGAAACAGTGTAAAACTAACGGAGAAATGCACTTGGTGGTAGCAATGGGGCGCTTGACCGAGTCCCGCGGCGCGGGTATCGTGCGCTGATGCGCCGGTCCGCCCTTCTATTGTCTGGCATCGTGCTCCTCCCCGGGATGCTGGCAGCGCAGTTGGTCCCCGGCCGCGACCTCCTGTCGTTCCCGCTCGGCCTCACGTCGGAGGCACCCGCCCTCGGCACGACCGCGGGCTTCGGGCTCTGGAACCCGGCGAGCGTCCGGGTGCCCGACGGAAGCCGCGCCCGGTTCGCCGTGGGGACGATGAGCGCCCCTGTGGACGTGGCCGTGACGGCGCAGCTTGCCACCGTGGCCGGGCGCTGGCGCGACGGCACGACCGTGGGCATCGGCATCGCGCACGCCGCGGTGAACGACCTGCTGCGCACGGACTCCGACCCGCAGTCCATCGGCGACGAGATCCAGTACGCCACGACGCTCGTCTCCCTAATGGCGGCGCGCCCGCTGGGGCCCGTCACGCTCGGCGCCGCGTTGCGCGTGCGGAGCGGACGACTGGACAACATCGCGAGCCATGCCGTCTCCGTGGATGTCGGCGTGATCTCCCGTGGACTTGGCTCGCGCGACGTCCGGCTTGCCGCCTCCACGTTTCTTGCGAGCGCGGCCTCCAACGAGCACGAGCGGGCACAGCTGCTGACGGCCATCGACGCCCGCCTCGTCGGCATCGATTCGCTGCGGACGAGCCGCATCGGCGCCAGCTACACGGCTGGAGACGGCCTGACGCGCGAGACCTTTGGGTACGCCGCCGCGCGCTGGGCGCGGCTCGAGGGGCGCATCGGCGCGGCCCGCACCGAGGCGTTCGGCCACACGAACTGGCGCGGGCGCCTCGGCGTGGCGTTCCACCACCGCGGCTACGTCATCGGCGTGGCGCGCGAGGAGGGGGCCGGCAACTTGTCGGCCACGTACCAGTTCACACTCAGTTCCGTCGTCAAGTGACCGAGCGCATTGACCGCGTGAACGTGCTTGACCTCGCGCCAGCAAATGCCGAGCAGCGGCTGCGCGACTTCGCGACGGCGTGCGGGGTCGGCGCGTATCGCGGCAGCCAGGTGCTGCGTCACCTGTGGGCCGCACCGGCGCCAGGTTTCCAGGTGATGAGCGACCTCCCGCTCGCCTTCCGGGCCGAGTTGGAGCAGGCGTTCGCGATGCCGCGTCTCGCACTCGCCGACGAGCAGCGCTCCACCGACGGCACGCGCAAGTTCCTGTTCCGCCTGCACGACGGCCAGACCATCGAGACGGTGGCCATTCCCGACGGCGATCGCGTGACGCTCTGCATCTCGTCGCAGGCGGGATGCGCGCTGCAGTGCTCGTTCTGCGCCACGGGACTGATGGGGTTCTACCGCAACCTGCTGCCGTCGGAGATCGCGGGCCAGGTGCGCGAACTCGCGCTCCTGCCGGAGCCGGTGAAGCCGACCAACATCGTCTTCATGGGCATGGGCGAGCCGATGATGAACTGGAAGGCGGTGGACGTCGTGCTCACGATCCTCAACGATCCCAAGGGCTGCGGCATCGGGGCCCGCCACATCACGGTCTCCACGGTCGGCGTGCTGCCGGGCATCGAGGCACTGGCGCTGCGGCCCGAGCAATTCCGGCTCGCCATCTCCGTGCACGCGCCCACCGACGAACTGCGGCGCATGCTGATGCCGGTGAACATCAAGTTCCCGCTGGAAAAGGTCATCGACGCCGCGGCCACCTTCAGCCGGCGCGTGACGTTCGAGTACGTGATGCTCGGCGGCGTCAACGACCAGCCGGCTCACGTCACCGAGCTCGCCCGGCTCGCCAAGCGCTGCGGCGCGTTCGTCAACCTGATTCCGCTGCACCCCGGCGGCGCCGGCTCGTATACGCCCACCTCGCCCGACGGCATCCGCCGATTCGCGGCCGGTCTCGCCAAGCACGGCGTGGAGGTTGCGGTGCGCAAGAGCCGCGGCACCGACATCGCCGCGGCGTGCGGGCAGCTACGGGTAGAGCGACTGCGGCGGCGCCCGCCACGACCGGCCGATGAGCACGGTGAGGTCGACGTAGCGTAGCGAGTCTGGGCGCGCTTCCACCCGCGCGCCGCCCATCGCCTTCGCGGCGAGCTGCGCCCAGTCGGCGTGCCCCGAACGGTCGAGCACCAGCGTGCTGTCCAGCCGCTCCGCGGACGGCGCGGTGCCGGTGCCCACGACGTCGAACCCCTTGTCGCGCAGCCAGGCCGTGGCCAGGCGGCCGAGTCCGCGCGTCGACGTCGCGTTCAACACTTCGACCTTGATGCGCACCGAATCGGGAACGACGCGCGTCGGGCGCCTGGCCGGCTCAGCGGGGGCATCGGCGCCGCCGGTCGCCGACTCGCGTTCGCCGCGCGGACGGAAGACCCCGCCGGCGATGGCCGCTAGCAGGATGAGCAGGGCCACGCGGCGGCGGCGCCGGCGCGCCGCCGCGGCGGGCGGAACAGTCAGCGGACTGAATTCCACAGCGTGACCGTCCCCTCGAAGATCCGGTTGCCCTCGCGGAGGGTCCATTCGAGCCGCATGCGAACGGCCTGCCGGAAGACACCGTCGAAGTTGTGCGGCAGCTGCGCGGCCAGGAATTCGCGATCGGCCTGCATGAAGCCACGTCCGGGTTCCAGAAAGTCCGCCATGAAGAGCGCGCGTCCGGTGCGATCCCACTCGGGGTGCCCCACCGTGTGCCAGCGCACCGCCTCGAGCACGCTTTGCCGCGACTCACCCTCGCGCTCCAGCATCACCGCGGCGGCCGGCCCGTGCAGGATGCCGTCGGGCAGGTCGGACCCCACGATGAGGCTTCGCAGCGCCGCCGGCGTCGCGTCGCGCAGGGCGTCGTGCCAGCGGCCGGCATCATGCCACGCCTGCGCCTCGGCGGCGGCGAGCCGCATGCGCGCCGCCCAGTCGTCGAGCAGCGCTGTCACCCGCGCGATGTGCGCGCGCCGCTTCTCGCTGACCACCGCCCAGTCGGGCAGGACGGGCGGCGTCATGCCCCGCGCTCGTCGAGCGCGCCGCGGAGTTCGCGCGCGAGCGCCACGGCGGCGTCCACCGACTCGCCGGCCGCGCGCACGATGGCGCTCCCCACGACGATGCCGTCCGCGTGGGCGCCGAGGGCGCGCGCCTGTTCCGGCCGCGCGATGCCGAAGCCGACGCAGATTGGCAGCGTGCAGACGGCGCGCAGTGTTGCGATCGTCTCCGGCAGGTCGGTCGGCAGCTGGGCGCTGACGCCCGTCACGCCAAGCCGCGAGATGAGGTACACGAAGCCGCGCCCGTGCCGCGCGATCTCCGCCATGCGCTCCTGCGGCGTGGTGGGCGCGACGAGCCGCACGAAGTCCAGCGGTCCCTCGCCGAGCCAGGCCTCGCGCGCCGCGTCGGCGCCCACCGGCAGGTCGGTGACGAGCACGCCATGCACGCCGGCGTCGGCCGCGCGCCGCAGCACGTCGGGTCCGGCGGCGAGCAGCGGATTCAGGTAACTGAACAGCACCACCGGAATGCCCAGCTTGGCCCGGCTGACGAGCATGAGCGCCGCATCGAGCGTGACGCCGTGCGACAGCGCCGTCTGCGAACTGGCCTGGATGACGGGCCCGTCGGCCATGGGATCGGAGAACGGCACGCCGACCTCGAGCACGTCGGCGCCGGCGGCCTCGAGTCCCTGCCAGAGCGCGACGCTCCGCCCGGGATCGGGGTGGCCGGCCGTGGCATAGCAGACGAGGGCGCGGCGTCCCTCGGCGCGGAGCGCGTCAAAGCGAGCAGTCAGCACGGGCGGATTAGACGAAGTAGTCGCCGACGCGAATGCCGTACTTGTCGGGATCGGCGGTCTTGATGATGGTGCGGCGGTACTCGCCGGCCTCGTTGCGCTCCGTCAGGTCCACCACCGTGCCGGGGTACTGCACGTTGCCCATGTCGTCGCTCACGATGCGCACCAGCGGGCGCGACACCATCTCGGGGTCGGGGTTCGCCGCGTGGACGATGGCGAGCTCGAAGGTATCGAGCACCAGGAACGTGCCCACGGGATAGACGCCGAGGAGGTTGATGAACGCCTTCACGATCACCGGGTCCATGCCGCGGCGCGCGTTGTCGCGCATCTCCTGCAGCACCGCCGACGGCGCCATCGGCGTCGTCTGGTACGAGCGCCGCGACGTGGCGGCATCGAAGCCGTCGGCCACCGCCACGATCTTGGAGTAGAACATCATGTCCTTGGTGCGGAGGCTGCGCGGGTAGCCCGTCAGGTCACGCTTCATGTGGTGCTGGAACGCGACGAGCATGGAGCGGTACGGGAACTCCTGCTGGTCCTTCACCGAGAACAGCGCGAGGACGCCCATCCACGGGTGCGAGGCGATGGCGCGCCACTCCTCGTCGGTGAGCACGTCGGCCTTGTTGATGATCTCGGCCGGCACGCGCGCCTTGCCGATGTCGTGGAACAGCGCCGCCATGCCGAGGTCGTAGAGCTGCAGGCGCGTGAGCGCGAGCCGCCGACCCAGCGCGATGGAGAAGATGCAGACGTTCACCGAGTGCGTGAACGTGTAGTCATCGTAGTCGCGAATGGTGGTCAGGCCGACCAGCGAGGTCTCGTCGGACAGGATCTGGTCCACGATGCCCTGCACCACGCGCTTGATCTTCTTGATGTTCGCACTCTGCCCCATGCGGACCGAGTTGATGACTTCCTTGGTCGCGGAGACGGACTTGGCGTAGGTGCGCTTGGCTTTTTCCTTTGACTCGACGCGCTCACCGCCTTGGTCATCTTCCGTCTCCACCAGTGGCGCCAGCTCGAACGCCGTGATGCCCGTGTCGCTGAGCCGCTGCAGCAGCGCCTCGAACCGCTCGACCGCGTCGGTCCCCTGCGGGTTCATCAGGTAGCCAAGGAGCACCGTCCAGTCGCGCGTCGCGGGCGCGCGCAGGGTGCGCAGCGTGCCGATGCCGTTCTGGCGGAACTGGTTCAGCAGCGCGCTGAAGCTCGAGTAATTCTCGAGGTCGAGGCGCAGGCGCGTGCTGTTGACGAAGATGAACTCGCCCGCGATGCGGAACTCGCATTCCTTCTCGCGCATGAGCAGGTCGTTCGTGATCTGCGACAGGTCCTGCAGCGACTGCTGCACGACGGCGTTCTCGAACGGATAGAGCCGCAGGTTTCGGATCGTCCCGTAGAACGCCATGATGAACGCGCGGCTGGCCACGCGCACGTACGCCTCGCCGGTCACCTCGCCCATGGCCTGCATGGCGACGGACCCGCGCATCGCCACCGACGGACGCGACGGCGTGGTCATTGGCCGGCTCCCCCGCGCATCGCGCGCGTCACGGCGTTGCGCACGACCACGTCCTTGTCGCCCTCAGCCCGCTGCAGCGACTCGCGGGCCGCCGCCGTGCCGATGCGGCCGAGCGCCACCGCCGCGCACGCGCGCAGTTCCGGGTCTTCCTTGCGGGCAAACAGGCCGCCCTTCGCGTTGAGGACGCTGTCGAGATAGGGCACGCCGGCATCGCCGCAGAGCGAGCCGTAGAGCTCGAAGAAGGTGAGGCGCTCCGTCCGGTCGGCTTCACGCAGTTCCTTGCTCTTCACCGCCGCTTCGGCGCGCTGCAGCGCCGGGCGGTACTGCCGCGACATCAGCGTGCGGGCCGCCTGGACGCGCAGGTCGCGGTCGGCGTCGCCAAGCGCGCGCTCCATGGCCTGCAGCGCGCCGGGCGAACCGATGTCCCCCAGTGACGAGAGCGCCGCCAGACGGAACTCGCGGTCGCCATGCTCAAGCACCTTCGCCATCGCGGGCACGCCCGCGGCGGTGCGCATCGCGCCGCAGCGGCGGATGGCCTCGAGCGCAACATCACGCGACGGGTCGGCGATGAGCTTGACCAGTTCGCCGGTCGCCGACTCGGCGATGCGCGTCGCCGCCGACTCGAGCAGCGGCCGCAGGCCGACGTTCTGCGCCCGCGGCAGCCACGCGAAGATCGTGGAAAGCGCGGTGGGGCGCAGCTGGCCGAAGAGGTCGTTCAGGTCAGTGGATGACGGCAGCACGGGGGCGGCGTCCATGGCCTCGAGCAGCTGCGACAACGCCGCCGGCTCGCTGAGGCGCACGGCCAGCGAGGCGAGGCGATCCCTGGTCTCAGGCTGCACGTCGCGCGCACGCTCCAGCGTCGCCGCCGCCTCGCGCAACAGGTACGCCACCGCCGCGAAATGGCCGGCCGAGAGCAGGTGCAGCATGAGCGCCTCGATGTCGGCCAACACCTCGGCGCGCACGAGCGGGTCGATCTGGAACTCGAAGATGTCGAGCAGCGAGTCGAGCACCCCGCGCCGCAGGTCGGTGGCGTACTCCCGCAGCGTCTCCTGCCGCAGGTACTCCACCTCCTTCTCGTCCAGGAAGTAGAGCGTGGAGTCGAAGTCCTCCATGCTGACGATGCCCGACCGCCCGGGCTTCTCCGCGGAGCCGCTGCTCGAGCCAGCCTCGGCCTGCTCGGCCTTCGCCTCCTCGATCGCCTCCCTGGGATCCGCGCTGTCGCCGCCGCTCAGCTTGGGCCACTTCCCCGGCTCGGGCGAAGCCTCAAGCGGTGCGGACTCATCTGACACGTCCACGTAGCGATACTGCAGCGTCGTGAACTCGTTCTCCCACAGCAGCGTCAGGAGGTCGTCCGTGTTGGGCAGCGCGTGGCGCACCTTCGGGATGATGTCGAGGAAATCAAGCAGTTCCTTCTCCTCGAATCCCTTCTGCAGCGTGAGTTCGCGCAGCCCGTCCTTGAACAGCGTCCATGGCAGCGAGTCGGAGGCCTTGGTCGGCTCCTCGAAGACCTTGTGCCCGAACCACTCGAGCGCGGTGTCGCTCACCGTCAGACGCACGGCGTCCGTCTCTTCCCACAGCGGGCCGAAGACCGCGCGCGCCGCCTCCAGCGACTTGATGTAGCTGGGGTTGTTGTGGTTGTTGAGGTACAGCAGGTGCGACCGAATGGTCTTGTCGAGCTGGCGCAACATCTCCGCCACGAGCTGCGGCGAAAATGGCGGCTCGAGATCCTCGGGTCCCTGATCCGGGACGGCGGCCGTGGTCGCGGTCATCTATAGAACATACGGCTTTGGCGTGCAAACGTCACGGTCAGCCGGCACCCTGCCCGAGCTCGCTGACCTGGGCCACGTCCTTGTCGCCGCGACCACTGACGCAGACCAGGACCGGCTCGTCGGCCGCCCACCGGCCGCGCTGCGACGCGATCCAGGCGACCGCGTGGGCCGTCTCGAGCGCCGGGATGATCCCCTCGAGCCGCCCGAGGAGCGCGAAGCCCTCCAGCGCCTGGTCGTCGGTGACGGACACGTACGTCGCGCGCCCGGTGTCCTTGAGGTGCGAGTGCTCGGGACCCACCCCGGGATAGTCGAGCCCGGCCGAAATCGAGTGGGCCGGATGGACCTGACCGTGTGCGTCCTGCAGCAGGTAGCTCAGCGCACCATGCAGCACGCCGGGCGTGCCGCGCGTGAGGCTCGCCGAATGTGCCCCGCTGTCGAGCCCGTGCCCCGCCGCCTCGACCCCCACCAGCTCGACGGCGGCGTCGTTCACGAACGGATGGAAGATCCCCATGGCGTTGGAGCCGCCGCCGACGCAGGCCACGACCGTGCGCGGCAGCCGCCCGGCTCGCTCCAGCATCTGACGCCGCGCTTCGCGGCCGATGATCGCCTGGAAGTCGCGCACCATGCGGGGATACGGCGCCGGCCCGACGACCGAGCCGATGATGTAGTGGCTCGTCGGGCAGGTCGTCACCCAGTCGCGGATGGCCTCGGTGGTGGCGTCCTTGAGCGTGCGAGTGCCTGCGGTCACGGGCACTACCGTCGCGCCCATGAGGCGCATGCGATACACGTTCAACTGCTGGCGGCGCATGTCCTCCTCGCCCATGTACACGACGCACTCGAGGCCCAGTCGGGCGCACACGGTGGCGGTGGCAACCCCGTGCTGCCCGGCGCCGGTCTCGGCGATGATGCGCCGCTTTCCCATGCGGCGCGCCAGCAGCGCCTGGGCGAGCGCGCTGTTGATCTTGTGCGCCCCCGTGTGGTTCAGGTCTTCTCGCTTCAGCCAGACCGGGGCGCCGACGAGTTCCGAGAAGCGCGGGGCATCGCTGAGCGGTGAGGGGCGGCCCACATAGTGGCGCAGCAGCCCGTCGAGCTCGGCGTGAAAGGCCGGGTCTGCCAGCGCGGCGTCGAGGGCCGCTTCCAGTTCGTCCAGCGCGGGCACGAGCGTCTCCGGCACGTACCGTCCGCCGAATGCGCCGAACCGCCCGTCCACCACGCCCTGCGTCTCCATCTCACCTTCCTCCGCGCGCCGCCGCCTCGGCGAAGGCGCGCATCATTGCATGATCCTTGATTCCCGGCGTCGATTCGACCCCTGAGGATACATCCACGACGTCCGGAGCGACCAGCCCGATCGCGCGTTCCACATTCTCGGGCCGCAACCCGCCGGCGAGCACGAGCCGCCGCGGGCGCCCCGCCCGGTCGAGCGCCGACGCAAGGTGCTCCCAGTCCACCGCGACGCCGGAACCACCGAGCCTCCCGGGCACCAGGGCGTCAACGAGCACGGCGTCCACGCCGTGATCGGCCGATCGCAACGCCGCACCCTCGTCGGACGCGCCCACGCGCACGACACGCCAGATCTCTCCCGCAAAGCGCTGCCGCAGCGCAGCGATGAGCGCCGCGTCCGACGCACCGTGCAGCTGGACGACGTCGAGCGCCGCGGCGACGGCCGTCGCCGCGATGACATCGGCCGAGTGAGATCCAAACACACCGACGCGCCGTGGTCTGGGCGAGCCACCCGCACCGTCGAGCACCTGGCGCGCAGACGCCGCGTCAAGCTGGCGCGGACCGCCGGCGAAGATAACGCCGAGGTAGGCCGCCCCCAGCGCGCCACCCACTTCCGCGTCAACGGCGCGGGTGAGTCCGCAATACTTCACCTCAGCCACGCGCGTTCCTCGCGACGCCCGTCAGGCGCCGGACGGCGTCAACCGGCGACGAGACGATGGATAGTGCCGATCCCACGAGCACGGCGTCCGCCCCGAGCACGGCGGCGCGGCGCACGCCGTCCACATCCTGTATGCCACTCTCATACACGGCCGTGCGTTCGGGCGGCACGAGTCGAAGGAGCCGCTCGGACACGCGGTCGTCGATGGCCAGCGTCTCGAGGTTTCGGTTGTTCACGCCGACCACTCCGTCCGGTACGCCAAGCGCGCGCTCCAGCTCGGCTTCGTCGCGCACCTCGAGCAGCAGGTCGAGCCCGATGGACCGTGCGGCGGCGGCCAGAGCGAAGAAACGGTCGGCGCGAAGGGCGCGCGCGATGAGCAGCACCGCGCTGGCCCCGGCGAGCCGGGCCTCGAGCAGCTGCACCTCATCCACGATGAAGTCCTTCCGCAGCAGCGGGATGTCCACGCGGCTCCGTGCGTCCGCGAGATCGTCCAGCGAGCCGCCGAACTCAGACGGTTCGGTGAGAATGGACAGCGCGGCCGCCCCGCCGAGGGCGTACTCCGATGCCCGCATGCCGGCGTCCAGCGTGTCGTCGAGCACCCCCTTGCTCGGCGATCGCCGCTTGATCTCGGCGATGACCGCCACGTCGGGACGCACGAGGGCCGCGGCGAATGACGCCACGGGCGTCAGTGTGGCCATCCGCCGCTCGAGGGCGCGCAGGTCGGCGCGGGCCTCTTCGGCCCGGGCTGCAGCCCGGCGGGCCAGCCGTCCGAGCGGACCCGTGGGTTCCTTCCAGTTGCCCTGTTGCGCTTCGGTCAATGTTCGGCTACCGTTACTTCGGGGTTTGTTCGCTCGTCATTCGGCGCAGCACTCTGAGTCCGCCACCATACAGCCGGTACCGTCGCCATGCCGCTCACCAAGCGCCAGCGCCAGATTCTCGACTACCTGCAGGGGTACCAGGGCGACCATGGATACGCCCCGAGCTTCGAGGAGATCGCCGCGCACTTCAACTATAACTCGCTGGCGACCGTGCACGAACACCTCACCAACCTCGAACGGAAGGGCTACATCAAGCGCAGCTACAACGAGAGCCGCGCCATCGAGATCCTGCCGTCCGAGGCGTTCCACCAGTCCGTTGAGCTTCCCCTGCTCGGCGCGGTGGCCGCCGGCACGGCGATCGAGCACACCACGAGCGGCGAGACGGTGGCCGTTCCCGACGACTTCGTGAAGCGCGGCGGCGCGCACTACGTGCTGCGCGTGCGCGGCAACTCGATGATCGACGACCACATCACCGATGGCGACCTGGTCGTCGTGAACCAGCGCCAAACCGCCGACAATGGCGAGATGGTCATCGCGATGCTCAACGGTTCGGCCGCCACCGTGAAGCGCTACTACCGCGAGCGCGACGGCCGCGTGCGCCTGCAGCCCGCCAACGAGGCGCTGGCGCCGATGTACTTCGACCGCACCGACGACATCCGTATCGAGGGCGTCGTCGTGGGAGTCATGCGGAAGTTCTGAACTCGGCGCGCAGCTGACGCGTGGGGAGGCGCGCCAGCCGCGTCTCGCGGTCAGCCCTTGCCTGCGGCGCGCTTGGATACCGCGCGCAGTCTCTCCAGCGCGTCACGTCCCGCACCGTCGCGCAGCGCCTCCCGAGCGATCGCGAGGGCCGCCGGAAAGTCGGAGGCAATTCCCGAGACGTAGATCGCCGCCGCCGCATTGAGCGTGACGGCCGCAATCGCCCCGGGGCGCCCGCGGCCGCCGAGCACCTCGGTCACCACACGCGCATTGTCGGCCGGCTCCGCACCCGCGAGGTCCGACTCCGCCACGGCGGGCACCCCGAGCCGTTCCGGTTCCAGCATCCACGATCGCGCCTCGCCGTCCACGAGTTCCAGCACCGTCGTGCTGCCCAGTGGCGAGACTTCGTCGAGCCCCGGGGCCCCGTGCACGATGAGGCTGTGCGTCGTGCCGAGCGCCTGCAGTGCACCGCCGATGAGGCCGAGTCGCCGCTGGTCGGCCACGCCGATGACCTGCCGCCCGGCACGCGCCGGATTGGCGAGCGGTCCGACGAGATTCATGACGGTCTGGATCGCGAGCTCGCGGCGCACGGGACCGACATGACGCATGGCCGGATGCATGGACGGCGCAAACATGAACACGATGCCCGCCCCGTCCAGCACCTCACCCATGCGCGGCACCGGGATGTCGATGCGAACGCCGAGCGCCTCGAGCACGTCGGCACTGCCGGATTTCGACGTGAAGGACCGGTTGCCGTGCTTGGCCACGCGCACGCCCGCACCGGCGGCGAGGAGCGCCGCGGCCGTGGAGATGTTGAACGTGGTGAGCGTGCCGCCGCCCGTGCCGCAGGTGTCCACGAGCATCTCAGGGGCATCGGCCCGCAGGACGGTCATCGCGTCGCGCAGCGCCGTGGCGACGCCGGCCAGCTCCTCCGGCGTCTCGCCCTTCACGCGCAGCCCCATCAGCAGGGCCGACACCAACGCGTCGGTGCCTTCGCCGCGCATCACGCACCCAAACGCGGCGGAGGCCTCGTCCCGCGCGAGCGACTCGCCGGCGGCCAGCCGGCGGATGGCGGCGTGCAGCGGGCCGCTAGTCATGAATGCGGTCGAGCAGCTGCTCCGGCAGGCGGGCCTCGAGCGCGATCAGGGAGATGACGAGGCCGAGCAGGCGCACACGCTCCACATCTTCCTCCACGAAGAGCCCGCGCTGCGCCCGGTTGGTGAGGTTCACCACGCCGATCAGTTCGTCGCGAATGACGAGCGGAAAGGAGATGAACGACCCGGTCGTGAGATACTCGTCGCGCAGCAGCGGCTGGGCCTGCGCGTCGGAGGCGTCCACCACGAGCAGCGGCTGGCGGCTGGCGGCGACGCGGCCGGCGACGCCCTGCCCCACCGTGATGCGCACCCCCTCGTGCACGTGCGGCGCGAGGCCGCGCGACGCCGCCAGGTAGAGCGTATCTGGTTCCGGGGCGCGAAGGAAGAGCGAGCAACGCATCGCCTGCATATCATCGCCGACCAGCGCGAGCAGCCCCTCGGCCAGCCGCTTCGGGTCCACGTGGTGGGCGGCGAGGTCGAGGACGCGGTCGAGCAGGTAGATGGTGCGCGTCCGCTGGCGCAGGCCCTCGCTGCGGCGATGCAGTTCGATGTGCGCCTGCTCAAGCTGGCCGACCGCGGCGGTCACCTGGTGCTCGAGTGCGCGCAGCCGCGAGGCAGCACGCCGGGCGTCCTCCGCACCGCGCGCCATCTCGCGCGCCTGCTGCACCGCCTGCCCGGCGCGCGCGGCATCCGCGGCGCCGCGCGCCTGCTTGAGCTGCTGCTCCATCTCCGTGAGCTTCGCGACGTATTCCCCGTGCACGCGCTGCGTGACGTCTTCCAGCGTGCGCGCGGCTTCGGCGCGCGCCTCGCGTTCCGCGAACCGGGCGTGCGCCAGCTCGAAGAGCGCGGCGAGCGCGTCCGCCTTCTCGATGACGCGCGCGCCAAAGACGCGCCGCGGCTCATGAAGCGCGAGCACCGCGGCCAGCTCGCCGTCAAAGCAGACGCCGCGAAGGCAGAGGTCGCCGGTCTCGCCCAGGGGTGGGAGCTGCAGCATCCGCGCAAACGTGTCGGACTCCTCTCCGACATCCACGAATGCGCCGCCGGCCTGCACGCGCTGCACCACGGCGGTCGAGAACTGGCGCAGCGCCACCTCGATCGGCGTGTGCTGCACCGTCCCCTGGTCCCACGTCAGGCACTCGACGAGCTTGCCGTCCCGCGCATCAAAGGGGAGATACGCCGCCACCACCGCCCGATCGACCTCCGCCATGCCCTCGGCCAGCGCAACGAACGCCGCCTCCACGCGCGGAGCGGCGGCGAGGGCGTGGGCCAGCGAAGCGAGGGTGGATTCAGACATCCAGCGGCGGGGCGAGAAGGGCGTTCGAAACGGGCGGCGGCGGCGCCGCGGGCGGCGGGCGCGGCCACCTGCGGGAACGTGAGGCCTACGTCGAGCCCTGTCAATCGGTTGGGCGGCGCTCTTTTGCTTGATCGCGCCCGTGCCGGCGGCTATTTTCTTCGCAATGGCGGGACGCGTGTTTCAGCTCGTGTTGCACTATGACGGCACCGACTTTTCCGGCTGGCAGGTGCAGCCGGAAACGCGAACCGTGCAGGGAACCCTCGAATCGGCCTTGTCCCGCCTCTGCGGCGACGCGGTCCGGGTGACGGGAGCGGGCCGAACGGACGCGGGGGTCCATGCCCGCGGTCAGGCGGCCTCTGTGGAAGTGCCGCTGCATTGGACGCCGGATCGCCTGAGGCATGTGCTCAATGCACAGCTTCCCGCCGACGTCTTCGTGGCGGCAGTGCATGAGATGCAACCGGAGTTTCACGCACGGTTCAGCGCGACCAGTCGGCGGTACAGCTATACCGTGGGGCTCGATGAGTCGGCGCGCTCGCCCTTCCGGCGGCGCTGGGAATGGCCGCTCGATCGACCCGTGGATGGCGATGCGCTGGCGTGGTGCGCGGCCGCGCTGCTCGGGGAGCATCCGTTCTTCGGGTTTGCGGTGCGCGGCACGGCGCCGGACGATGACGACCATCGCTGCGAGATCCGTCTCGCGCGCTGGCGCGTGGTGCCGGGCGGGCGGGTCTTCGATGTCGAGGCCGACCGCTTCCTGCACCATATGGTGCGGTTCCTCGTCGGCACGATGATCGAGGTGGCCACGCACCGGCGCCCGCGCGAGGAGTTCGCCGCGCTGCTCGTCGCCGATGCCAACGATGAGGTGTCACCGCCGGCCCCGGCCTGCGGGCTCTGCCTCGAGCAGGTCACTTATCCCGCCGCCCTGTATCTTACCTCATGATGCGCATCTACCACGCTTCCGTCGCCCTCGATGAAGTCCGCTGGGCGTTCGCCGCCGGACTGATCGATGGCATCGTCGCCACCCCGGCCGTCATCGCCGCGCAGCTGCCCAACGCCGACCCGCGCGAGCTCGTCCAGGAGCTGTCGTCGGCGGTGCCGCTCCCCATCATCGCCTCGGTGCGCGCGGTCAATCGCGACGAGCTGTACAAGGGCGCGCGCGAGCTTTCCCGACTGGCCGAACAGGTCATTGTCGCCGTGCCGCTGGTGGAAGACGCCCTCCCCGCCATCAAGCGCCTGAGCGCCGAGGGCGTTCGGGTGGCGGTCACGCTCGTGCACAACGCGGCGCAGGCGGCGCTCGCCGCCAAGGCGGGCGCGGCGTACGTCACGATCGCCGTGGACGCGGCGGCGCACGTGGGCGACGACCCCACGCTCGCCATCGCCGAGTCGCGGGTGATCTTCGACCGGTTCGACCTTGAGTGCGACATCATCGCGGCGGGTCCATCCAGCTCCCGCGCGTTCATCGACGCGATGGCGGCCGGTGCCGACGGTGCGGTGGTTACCACCGACGTGCTCAAGGCGCTGCTCCAGCATCCGCTCACTGATCGCGGCTTTGACCGCTTCCTCGGCGAGATCAGCCGTCGTCCCAAGCCCCGGCGCCCGCGATGACCATGACGCGCCTCTCCCCGCTCTGCTTCGCCCTGCTGCTCGCCTGCGAGGGCGCCTCTCCGTCGCAAACCGCCGCGCAGGGCGTGGCCGCACGCCGTGAGGCCAACGTCCAGATCGCGCAATCGCGCCGGTCGGCCATCACCGACGCCGTCGGCCGCGTCGCTCCCGCCGTGGTGACGGTGCAGACCGAGACGGTCTTCCGGACGCCGGTGGATCCATTCGCCTTCTTCTTCGGCAACCGCGAGAGCGGCACGCAGACGCGGCCAGGCATCGGATCGGGGTTCATCACCCAGGCGAACGGCGTGATCGTGACCAATGCCCACGTCGTGGCAGGCACCTCCAACGTGAGCGTCGCGTTGCGCGACGGCACGACGTATCCGGCCAAGGTCGTCGGCATCGACGAGATGAACGACCTCGCCGTACTGAAGATCGAGGCCCGCAACCTCCCCACCGCACCGCTCGGCAGCTCGCGGGACCTCCTCATCGGCGAGTGGGCCATCGCCATCGGCAATCCGTACGGCTTCCTGCTCGGCAACTCGGAGCCGTCGGTGACCGCCGGTGTGATCAGCGCCACCGGGCGCAACCTCGTCGGCCAGAGCGAGGGCCAGGGCGTCTACGTGGACATGATCCAGACGGACGCGTCCATCAACCCGGGCAACTCGGGCGGTCCGCTCGTGAACGCCGCGGGTGAGGTGATCGGCGTCAACAGCTCCATCTACACGCCCACCGGCGGGTCGGTGGGACTGGGCTTTGCCATCCCCATCGACCGCGCCAAGCGCGTCACCGAGGACCTGCTCGCGCACGGCACGGTGCGGCGCCCGTGGATCGGCGTGAAGCTCGAGTTGCCGCAGCAGAACAACCGCGACGCGCTGCGCGGCGGCGCGGTGATCCGCACCGTCGCGCCGGGATCGCCGGCGGCCACGGCCGGCCTGCAGCCGGGCGACGTCATCATCCAGTCGCGCGACCGCATCGTGCGCAACGCCTACGATTGGGAGGCCGAACTGCTCGAGATGCGCGTGGGCGAGGAAGCCGACGTGCGCGTCCGCCGCGGCAGCCGTGAGCGCACGGCGCGCGTGCGGATCGCCGACCTGCCCGAGGTCGCGGCGCAGAAGGTCTCCGTGCTCAAGGAGATCGAGCTGGTGACGCTCACGCCGGCGATTCGCGCCGAGCGCGGGGTGCGCGCCAGCCAGGGCGCCGTGGTCTACCGCGTCTCGGCGCGCGTCACCGAAGAACTCGGCGTGCAGGCCGGCGACGTGATCGTGCAGGTCAACCGGTCCGCGGTGACCGATGCACAGCAGGCCGGACGGCTGCTCGAATCGCTCACCGGACGCGGCCCGATTCGCATGCTCATCGAGCGCGGCGGCTTCCTCTATCCCATCGACTTCCAGATCCGATGACCGACACGGCGACCTGGAGTTCCCCGCTGGCCGAGCGCTACGCCTCGGCGGCGATGCTGCACCTCTGGTCGCCCGCATCGCGATACGGCTTGTGGCGTCGGCTGTGGCTCGCCCTCGCCGAGTCGGAACGCGCCCTCGGCGTGGACATCCCCGAAACCGCGCTCAGGGAGATGCGCGCCCATCTCGACGACATCGACTTCGCCGCGGTGGCCAAGTACGAGAAGCGGTTCCGGCACGACGTCATGGCGCACGTGCACGCCTTCGGCGACGTCGCGCCGGCCGCCCGCGGCGTCATCCACCTTGGGGCCACGTCGGCGTTCGTCACCGACAACGCCGACCTGATCCTGATGCGCCGGGGCCTGGAACTGCTGCGCGCCCGCGTCGTGGCCTTGCTGCGCACGATGGCGGCGTTCGCCGAGCAGTGGAAGGACGAGCCCGCCCTCGGGTACACGCACCTGCAGCCCGCCCAGCCGACGACGGTGGGCAAGCGCGCGACGCTCTGGATGCAGGACCTCGTCCTCGACGTCGCCGACCTCGACCATCGCATCGCGACGCTGCCGCTGCGCGGCGTCAAGGGCACCACGGGCACGCAGGCGAGCTTCCTCGCGCTCCTCGGCGGCGACCACGCCAAGGTGCGCGACCTCGACGGACGCGTCACGCGCGCCATGGGATTTGGCGCGTCGCTGCCCGTCACCGGCCAGACGTACACGCGCAAGCTCGACGCGCACGTGCTGGACGTGCTCGCCGGACTTGCCGCCTCGGCGGCGAAGTTCGCCGGCGACATGCGCATGCTGCAGGCCTTCGGCGAGATCGAGGAGCCCTTCGAGAAGGAACAGATCGGCTCGTCCGCGATGGCGTACAAGCGCAACCCGATGCGCAGCGAGCGCATCAACTCGCTGAGCCGGTTCGTGCTTTCGCTCACGCCAAACGCCAACCAGACGCACAGCGTGCAGTACTTCGAGCGCACGCTCGACGACTCGGCCAACCGGCGGCTTGCGATTCCCGAGGCGTTCCTGGCCACGGATGCGCTGCTCATCCTGATGGAGAACGTCGCGCGCGGCCTCGAGGTGCACCCGGCGCGCATTCGCCGTCGCCTCGCCGACGAGCTGCCGTTCATGGCCACCGAAGAGCTGATCGTGCGCGCGGTGCGCGCCGGCGCTGACCGGCAGGCGGTGCACGAGGTCATCCGCGTGCACAGCATCGCCGCGGCGCGTGCGATGAAGGACGAGGGCGTGCCCAATGACATGCTCAGCCGGCTGGCGGCCGACCCCGCGTATCCGGTGGCGATTGCCGACCTGCAGGACGCGCTCGACCCGGTGCGCTTCACGGGACGGTCGGCGCAGCAGGTCCGGGAGTTCCTCGACGAGGTGGTGCAGCCGCTCCTTGGGGCCGCCGGCGGTGCCGAAGTGAGCCGCGAGGAGGTGCGCGTATGAGCCCGGTGCTGGTGGGCACCACCAACCTGCCGCTGCCATGCATCCGGCGCGGCAAGGTGCGCGACGTCTACGCCCTCGGGGACGATCGCCTGCTGCTCGTGGCCAGCGACCGGGTGAGCGCCTTCGACGTAGTGATGCGCGAACTCGTCCCCTACAAGGGAGCGGTGCTCACGCAGATCACGGCGTGGTGGCTGCGGCAGTTCGAACGCGAGATCGCGCATCACATGATCACCGTCGACGCCGACGAGATCGTCCGCCACACCCCAGCCCTCCTCCCCGTCCTGCCCGAACTCCGCGGCCGCGCGATGCTTTGCACGCGCACCGAGGTCTTCCCGATCGAGTGCGTGATCCGCGGCTACATCAGCGGATCCGCGTGGAAGGAGTACAGCGCCTCGGGCACGCTTGCCGGCGAGACACTGCCCGCCGGGTTGCTTGAGAGTTCACCGTTTCCCCGCCCCGTCTTCTCGCCGGCCACCAAGGCCGAGTCGGGCCATGACGAGAACATCACGGTCGAACGCATGCGCGGCGTGGTGGGAGCGGCCGACGCCGCCACCCTCGAAGGGCTGGCGCGCCGCGTCTACGATCGCGGCCGGGACATCGCGGCCGCGCGCGGCATCATCATCGCCGACACGAAGTTCGAGTTCGGGCGCGCGCCGGACGGGCGCATCCTGCTCATCGACGAAGTCATGACCCCCGACAGCTCGCGCTTCTGGCCGGCCGATCAGTATGCAGCGGGCCGCTCGCAGCCAAGCTTCGACAAGCAGCCGCTGCGCGACTGGCTCGACGCCGAGCGGCGCGCCGGCCGTTGGGACGGCAACGCGCCGCCGCCGACGCTGCCGGCGTCGGTGGTGGGCGCCACGAGCGACCGCTACCTCGACGCGTTCCGCCGGATCACCGGCACTCCCCTCGATACGAGCGTGCTGCAATGAGATTCGCGCGCGAAGGCCTGCCGTTCATGTGGGCCGCCGGCATCATCGCGCTGTCGGTCGGCGCCGCCGCCTTCCGCTGGCCCAGGCCACTGCTGGTGGCCGCCGCCGTCGTGAGCGTCCTGCTCGCGGTCTGGGTGGCGTATTTCTTCCGCGACCCCGAGCGGCACGGCGAGCGCGGACCCGGCCTCGTGATCGCCCCCGCCGACGGCAAGGTGGTGCAGGTGATGGAGGTGGACGAGCCCGCCTTCATGCACGGGCGCGCGATCCGCATCGCGATCTTCATGAACGTCTTCAGCGTGCACGTGAACCGGTATCCGGTGAGCGGGCGCGTCACGTACACGCACTACAACCCCGGCAAGTTCCTCAACGCCGCCGTGGACAAGGCCTCGCTCGAGAATGAGCAGTCGTCCGTCGGCATCGAGCGCGGCTCCCACCGGGTGCTCGTGCGCCAGATTGCCGGACTCGTCGCGCGACGCATCGTGACCTACAGCCGCCCCGGCGACCAGGCGGACCAGGGCGAACGCTTCGGCATCATCCGGTTTGGATCGCGCGTGGATGTCTACCTGCCGGTCGGCAGCACGCCCCGCGTGCGCGTCGGCGAGCACACGTCCGCGGGCGCCACCGTCATCGCGGAGCTACCCTGATGCGCCGCCCACGCCTTCCCCGCCCGTCGCTCGTGATGCTGCCGAACGGCTTCACGCTTGGCAGCCTGTTCTTCGGCATCTTCGCCATCGTCGCCGCCTCGCGCGGCGAGCACGTGCGCGCCGGCTGGTACATCGTCACGGCGGGCTTCCTCGACATGTTCGACGGCCGCATCGCCCGCGCCACCAACACGGGAAGCCGCTTCGGCGAGGAACTCGACTCGCTGGTGGACGCCATCTCCTTCGGCGTCGCCCCCGCGCTGATGATGTACTTCGCCGAACTCAACCGGACGGGGTGGGACTGGATCTTCGTCTGGCTGTACGTCGCCTGTGCCGTGATGCGCCTCGCGCGCTTCAACGTCGAACAGGCCGGCAAGTCCAAGGTCTTCTTCCAGGGGCTGCCGAGCCCGGCGGCGGGCGGCACGCTCGCCACCTACTACTGGTTCTCCCAGACCGAGCTCTATCAACAGACGGCCATCGGCGACCTGCCGTGGCAGTCGATCATGCGCTTCCTGATGGTCGCGCTCGCCTTCCTGATGATCAGCCCCGTCCCGTACCCGGCCTGGCCGCGCTTCTCGCTGCGCAATTGGTACGGGGCGTTCGGCGTGCTGGTCTTCGTCGCCGTGATCATCGGGATGTTCTTCCTGCCCAAGGAGTTCTTCTTCCCGCTCGGCGTCCTGTACGTCGCGACGGGCATCGTCGTCGCCATCGTGCGCGGGTTGTTCGACATGCCGTCGCCCTTCGCGCAGGAGGACGACGACGAGGATGACGAGGAAGACCTGCGGCCGGCCCCGGCGTTCGCCGCCGCCGCGCCGGACCGCCGACCCGACGACCACCACCGCCGCCGCCGTCGAAACCGCAATCGCGGGGATCGTGGCGGCCCCGACCAGGGCGCTCCTGAGGGCCCCACCCCGTGAAGTCATTCCGCGTCAGCGTCCACATCGTCCCGCGCAAGGGACTCCTCGACCCGCAGGGCAAGGCCGTTGCCGATGCGCTGCACACCCTCGGCTTCCAGGCGGTGGGCGACGTCCACGTCGGCCGCCACCTGCTCATCGATACGACGGCCACGGACGCCGCGGCCGCGGAGTCCTCGGTGCGCGAGATGTGCGCGCGCCTGCTCGCCAATCCGGTGACGGAGGACTTTGAGATCGCCGGGGTGGCCGCCACATGAAGTTCGGCATCGTCAGCTTCCCGGGGTCCAACTGCGATGACGACGCCGTCTTCGCGGCCACGGAGACGCTCGGCCAGCCCGCGGTGAAGCTGTGGCACAAGTCGCATGACTTGGAGGGCAGCGACGTCATCATCCTGCCCGGCGGCTTCAGCTACGGCGACTACCTGCGGGCCGGCGCCATCGCCCGCTTCTCGCCCATCATGCGTGAGGTCGCGGCGCACGCCGAGCGCGGCGGGCCCGTGATCGGCATCTGCAACGGATTCCAGATCGCGTGCGAGGCGGGGCTGCTTCCGGGGGCGCTGATGCGCAACGCGGGACTGCAGTTCCTGTCGATGCCCGTCACCATTCGCGTGGAGCACACCGGAACGCACTGGACGTCGCAGTGCCACGAAGGGCAGCGGCTCACGATGCCCATCGCGCACGGCGAGGGACGCTACACCGTGGACGCGGCGACGCTCGAGCGCGTCGAGGGCGAGGGCCTGGTGGTCTTCCGCTACGTGGACGCGAACGGCGAACCCACCGAGGAAGCGAACGTCAATGGATCGCTCGACAACATCGCCGGCGTGCGCAACGCGGCGGGCAATGTCGTCGGGCTCATGCCGCACCCCGAGCGGGCGCTTGACCCCCTGCTCGGCTCCGCCGACGGACGCGTGCTGTTCGAGTCCGTCCTTGCCACCGTGCACGCCTGACCGGAGCTGCCATGCGACGCCTGTTCCTGCTTCTCCTCGCCGGGGCCCTGCCCCTCTCCGCCCAGGTCGTCATTGATCCCGGAATGCCAAAGGCGCAGGTGATCGCCCGCCTCGGCGCACCGGCCATCGAGCGCACCGCAGGAGATGCCACGTTCCTCTTCTTCAAGAACGGCTGCGAGCGCACCTGCGGCATGAATGACATCGTCGTGCTCGACAAGGGCGTCGTCGTGGATGCGGTCTTCCGCTCCGCGAAGCGCCGCTACAGCGGCGCCAGCTCGTCGCCGCGCATGATCCCGGCCGCGGAGGCGATCCGCGCCCGGCCCACGCGTCCCGACTCGCAACCGGGCGCACCCGTCACGATTGAACTCAAGGGCCGCAAGCCGTTGGCGACGGACCGCTAGCCCCCCGCGCCGCAGACGGCGGCGCGGCGCACTACTGCAGACACGACCCCCTTTACCATATCGAGCCATGGACGATTTCAAGCCGCCCCGCCCCGATGAGTTCAAGAAGTCCCGCAATGAGGACGAGTACTTCCTCAAGCTCGACGCCGAGCTGATCAAGGCGCACCGGGCCCGGCTGGACGCCGAGCGCCAGCGCGCCGAGCAGCACGCCACGCACAACCACTGCCCCAAGTGCGACGGCATCCTGCAGGAGGTCAAGCACGGGCACATCCTCATCGACGCCTGCCCGAAGTGCAAGGGCGTCTGGCTGGACGCCGGCGAGCTCGAGATGATCGAGCACGTGCAGGAGTCCAAGGTCGGCACCTTCTTCCAGGACCTTCTCAAGGGCCTCAGCCAAAAGTGACCGCCACGCCACGCCCGGGCGATCCCGTCATCACGCCGGCGCTGGTCGCCGAGCACGGACTCACCACCGACGAGTTCGAACGCCTCCGCAACATGCTCGGCCGCGAGCCCACGTTCACGGAGCTCGGCATCATCTCGGCGCTCTGGAGCGAGCACTGCTCTTATAAGCACTCGCGTCCGGTGCTCAAGACGCTGCCGACCCAGGCGCCGTACGTGCTGCAGGGTCCCGGCGAGAACGCCGGCGTCATCAGCATCGGCGACGGGCTCGCCGTCGCGTTCAAGATCGAATCGCACAATCACCCCTCCGCGGTGGAGCCCTATCAGGGCGCGGCCACGGGGGTCGGCGGCATCCTGCGCGACGTCTTCACCATGGGCGCGCGCCCCATCGCCCTGCTGAACGCCCTGCG
>CAYQCP010000018.1:0-52806 GCA_964416005.1 uncultured Gemmatimonas sp. | reverse complement strand
GGTCTCGGATGCGTCACTCCTGTCGGCAACGACGTGGGGAGTACGTGGCAGGCGCTGCTCGACGGGAAGTCGGGGGGCGCCCCCATCACGCATTTCGATGCCACGCACCACAAGGTGCGCTTCGCCTGCGAGGTGAAGGGGTTTGACCCGGCGCAGTACATGGACCGCAAGGAGATCAAGCGGTCCGATTTGTACACGCAGTACGCCGTGGCGGCGGCCACGCAGGCCATGACCGACGCCGGGCTTGGGGACGGGATCGGGTATGATCCGCTCCGTACGGGGGTGGTCATCGCCAGCGGCATCGGCGGCATCAACACGTTCGAGGAGCAGCACACCGTCCTCGTGACGTCGGGACCGGGGCGCATCTCCCCGTTCTTCATCCCGATGTTCATCAGCGACATCGCCTCGGGCGTCGTCTCCATGCGCTATCAGGCGAAGGGGCCGAACTTCTGCACGGTGTCGGCGTGCGCCTCGTCGGGCCACGGCATCGGCATCTCGTTCCGCTCCATCCAGTACGGCGACGCGGACATCATGATCGCGGGCGGGGCCGAGGCGTCGGTGACCGCGATGTCGATGGCCGGGTTTGCCAACATGCAGGCGCTCTCCACCCGCAACGACGATCCGGCGCGGGCCTCGCGTCCATTCGACGCCACGCGCGACGGGTTCGTGCTGGGCGAGGGGAGCGGCGTGGTGATCCTCGAGGAGCTGGAGCATGCGCGCGCACGAGGGGCGCGCATCTATGGCGAGGTGGCGGGCTTCGGCATGACCGGCGACGCCTACCACCTGACGGGGCAGCCGGAGAACCACGAGGGGCTGCAGCGGGCGATGCGCCGCGCGCTCGAGGACGGCGGGATCTCGCCGGCCGAGCTGCATTACGTGAATGCGCACGGCACCTCCACGCCGCTGAACGATCCCAACGAGATCCGCGCCATCAAGGCGGTGCTCGGGGCGCATGCCTCGGGGGTGAACGTCAGCTCCACCAAGTCGAGCACCGGGCACATGCTGGGCGCCGCCGGGGCGGTGGAGACGATCTTCTCGACGCTCGCCATCTACCATGGCGTGGTGCCGCCGACCATCAACCTGCAGTCGCCGGACCCCGAGTGCGACCTCGACTGCACGGCGAACGTGCCGGTGAAGCGTCCCGTGAGCGCGGTGCTCAACAACTCCTCCGGCTTCGGCGGGCACAACACATCGCTCGCGCTCACCCGGTTCCGGGACTGAGTCGATGGGCGCTACGGCGCAGGTCCCCTTCGACCGGATCCACGATCCGGTCCTGCGGCGCATCGGCGAGCGGGTGGCGGCCGGTGAACGGCTGACCACGGCCGACGGGCTGGCGCTCTACCGCAGCGGCGACCTCGCGGGGCTGGGCCTGCTGGCCGACGCCGTGAACCGGGCCAAGAACGGCGACGTCGTGACGTTCGCGTCGAACCAGCACATCAACCCGACGAACATCTGCGTGCTGCGGAAGACCTGCGTCTTCTGCGGCTACGCGCGGCTGCCCAAGGAAGAAGGGGCCTACCGCTACACGCTCGACCAGGTGCTCGGCGAGGCGGCGCATGCCGCCGACGGCATGACGCGCGAGTTCCACATCGTGGGCGGGCTCGACATGAAGGCAGGGCTCGCCTACTACGCCGAGATGTTCCGCGCGCTGAAGGCCAACTTCCCGCACGTGCACATCAAGGCGCTGACCGCCGTGGAGATCGCGCACATCGCGCGCATCGAGAAGATGCCCTGGCGCGACGTCCTGGTGGCGCTCAAGGAGGCGGGACTCGACACGATGCCGGGCGGCGGCGCCGAGACGTTCAGTGCGGCGGTGCGCGAGCGCATCTCCGACAAGAAGCTCGCCGGGGCGGAGTACATCGGCGTCCATCGCACGGCGCACGAGCTGGGCATCCGCACCAACTGCACCATGCTCTACGGCCACGTGGAGACGCTCGACGACCGGCTGGAGCACCTGCAGATGCTGCGCGACTTGCAGGACGAGACCGGCGGCTTCCTCGCCTACGTCCCGCTGGCCTACCATCCCGACGACAACGAGCTGGGACGGGAGCTGGGACGGCAGGGCACGGCGACGAGCGGATGGGACGACCTGCGGCAGCTCGCCGTCGGTCGCCTCTTCCTCGACAACTTCCAGCACATCAAGTCGCACTGGATCATGGTCACGCCGTCGCTCTCACAGGTCGCGCTGCACTACGGCGTGAACGACCTCGAGGGCACGGTGGTCCGCGAGAAGATCTATCACGCCGTGGGGGCGCATACTCCGCAGGCCATGACGCTCGACGCCATCCTCGCGCTCATCCGCGGGGCGGGCAAGGCGCCGGCGGAGCGCGACTCGTTCTACCGGATCCTGCGCACGACGTTCGACGCGGCGCCGGTGCCGGCGGTGGTGGCGTGATGCGCGTCGGCCGCATTCCGTACCTCAACTGCGCCCCGGTCTACGGCGCGGTGGATCGCGGCATCGTGACGCTCGACGCCGAGCTGGTGAGCGGCGTCCCGACCGAGCTGAACCGCGGCATCGCCGACGGCACCCTCGACGTCTCGGTGGTCTCGGCGGTGGAGTACGCGCGCGATGCCGGCAAGTACCTGCTCCTGCCGGACCTCGCCATCTCGTGCAACGGCGACGTGCGCAGCGTGATGCTTTTCTCCACGCGCCCCGCGCCGGAGCTGGACGGGGCCCGCGTGCTCGTCAGCCGCAGTTCAATGACGTCGGTGGCGCTGCTCGAACTGCTCTTCGAGCACGCCTGGAAGGCGAGGCCCGTCTTCGTCCCCGGCGACACCGAGGCAGACGACCTGCGCCGCGACCAGGAACCGGTGGCGGCCCGCCTCGTGATCGGGGATGCGGCGCTGATGCTGCGGCATCGCGAGCACCCGGTGGCCATTGCGCACGGCCGCGACTATCCGTTCGTCTACGACCTCGGCGCCGAGTGGAAGCGCTGGACCGGGCTTCCGTTCGTCTTCGCCGTCTGGGTGGCGCGTCGCGAGGTGAACGTGCGCGAGGCGCTGCAGGTGCATGGCGCCCTCATGGAGAGCCGCGCGTGGGGGCTCGCGAACCTCGGGACGATCGCCGAGGATGCGTCTCCCGTCTCCCGTCTCCCATCTCCCGTCATCCTTGAGTACCTCGCCGGCCTCGACTACGGACTCGGCCTCGAGTACCTCGAGGGGCTATCCGAGTTCTTCCGCCGTCTCGAGCTTGCGGGGAAGGTCCCGCAGGGCAAGCTCGTCTTCCTTCCCGCCGCCTGATCTGCCCCCCTTACGCCGCTTCGTCCATGTCCGAGCTCTCCAACCTCCTCGACCTCTACAAGCACGCTCCGCTCCTCGAGCTGGGCGCGCTGGCGGACGCGCGTCGGCGCGAACTGCACCCCGAGGGCATCGTCTCGTACATCGTGGACCGCAACATCAATTACACCAACGTCTGTGTGGCGGACTGCGGCTTCTGCGCGTTCTACCGGCGACCGAAGCACGGCGAGGGGTACACGCTCTCCTATGAGGAGATCGGCGCGAAGATCGAGGAGACCAAGGCGCTGGGCGGCATCCAGATCCTCATCCAGGGCGGGCACAACCCGTACATCCCGTTCGAGTGGTACCTGGAGCTGATCCGGTACATCAAGCGCCACCACCCCATCCACGTGCACGGCTTCTCGCCGAGCGAGGTGGATTTCTGGGCGACGCTGTACCGCATGGAGGCGCGCGAGGTCATTCGCCAGCTCATCGCGGCCGGGCTCGACTCGATTCCCGGCGGCGGCGGCGAGATCCTTGTGCAGCGCGTGCGCGACATCGTGGCGCCCAAGAAGGCCGGCGCCGACCGCTGGCTGGAGATCATGGAGATTGCACACGAGGAGGGGCTCAAGACCTCCTGCACGATGATGTTCGGCATCGGCGAGACGCTCGAGGAGCGCATGGAGCACCTCGTGCGGCTCCGCGACGTGCAGTCGCGCACGAACGGGTTCACCGCGTTCATCACCTGGCCGCTGCAGCCGGAGAACACCCCGACGCTCAGCCACCAGCCAAAGACCGACGCCGTGGAGTACCTTCGTACCGTGGCCTTTTCGCGGCTCGTCCTCGACAACATCCCGAACATCCAGGCCAGCTGGGTGACGATGGGCATGAAGATCGGGCAAATTGCGCTGTCGTACGGCTGCAACGACTTCGGGTCCCTGATGATCGAGGAGAACGTGGTGTCGGCGGCGAACACGACGTACCAGACCACCACGGAAGAGATCGAGCGGTTGATCACCGACGCCGGCTTCACGCCGCGGCGGCGGCGGCAGGACTACCAACTCATCGCCACTGTGGCGGCATAGGAGCGACGGCGCGCATGGGTGTCCGGTTCGGTTCAGGGGCGCGAAAGGCCATCGATGCCGCGATGGTCGAGGCGGAGCGTCACGGCCTCGACCTGCCGAACTCGCTGCACCTGCTGCTCGGCATGTTGCGCACGCCGCGCGGCGCCGCCAGCCAGATGATGGCCATGCTGGGCATGCCCGTAGACCTCCTCGTGCGCGCCGTGGAGTCGCGCCTCTCGGGCGCGGGTGCGGCCGCGATGGCGGAGAGCGAGGACGCCGCGGAGGCCATCCTGCGCGCCGCCGGCGAGGAGGCCGAGCGACGCGGCGGGGGCGTCGTCACCGAGGGGGACATCATGCGCGCGATGGGCCACAGTCCGTTCAGCGGCGCAGGGCGCGTGCTGATCGAGGCGGGCATCAGCGCTGAGCGCCTCGATCAGCTGCCGGCGGAGATCACCAGCGACGCGGCGCCCACGGTCAACGCCCGGCCGGCCCTGCGCGTCCGCACCGGCATCGGGTACGACTCGCACCGGCTCGGACCGGGCGACGGCGTCGTGCTCGGCGGCGTGCTGATTCCCGCGCAGCAGCGGCTCGTGGGCCACAGCGACGGCGACGCCGTGGCGCATGCCGTCACCGACGCCATCCTCGGCGGGGCGGGCGTTGGTGAAACCGGCGGGATGTTCTCCGCAACCGATGCCGGGAACAGTGGGCGCGACTCCATCGAGATGCTCCACATCGCCGTGGAGCGCGTGCGGCTGTCCGGGTGGACGCCGTCGCAGGTGGACGTCACCGTGATCGCCGAGTATCCGCGCATCGGGCCGTACCGCGCGTCGATGCGCGAGCGCCTCGCGCACGCCCTTGGCGTGAGCGTGGCCGACGTGATGGTGAAGGGCAAGAGCAACGAGGGCATGGGATGGATCGGCCGCGGCGAGGGCATCGCGGTCATCGCGGTCGCCACGCTCACCACGTTTGATGTGGAGCGCCGGTGACGGTTTTGCTGGACTGGGTCAACGCGCTGGACATCGGCACCCTGTACCTCCTGCTCGGCGTCGTGGCGTTCGTGGAGAGCATCTTCCCGCCGGCGCCCGCCGACATCGTCGTGGCATTCGGCTCCTTCTACGCGGCGCGACGCGAGGCCGAGTTCTGGCCCGTCGTCGTCGCCATCGTCGTCGGCAGCGTGTTCGGCTCCTTGGTGGTGTACGCCGTCTCCCGTCGCTTCGGGGCGGACTGGATGCACGCCAAGCTGCAGCGCCTCCACTTGCTCAACGCCGAGGAGAAGCTGGAGGGCCTGTATGCGCATTATGGCCTCGCCGCGCTCTTCGTGAGCCGTTTCGTCCCCGGCCTGCGTGCGGTGGTGTCGCCCATGGCCGGCGCCCTGCGCGTGCCGGTGTTCCGATATCTCGCCGTGACCACCCTCGCGTGCACCATCTGGTACGGGCTGATCATCTGGATCGCGTTCCGGGTCGGCGCCGACTGGGAATCCGTGAAGGCGTCGCTGCATTTCGTGGGGCTCCGCGTCGGCATCATCGCCGCCGTGCTGATCACCGTGCTGGCGATCGTGGGACGCCGGCTCTGGCTTCGCCATCGCGCGAAGCATCCGCGCAAGGCGGAGTGACCGGCCCCGCCGACAGCCTCCGTCCGTTCCTGCTCGAGCGCTTCGCCGAGTTCCTGACGCTCGAGCAGGGAAGCTCCGCGCGCACCGATGAGAGCTACACCCGCGACCTGCAGCGCCTCTCCGAGTGGGCCGTTGCGCACGGAGCCGCCACGCCCGCCGCGCTGACCGCGGCGCATCTGCGTGAGTTCGTCTATCACCTCAAGGACCTTGGGCTCGCCCCCGCATCGATCCGGCGCGGCGTCTCCGCCATCCGCACCTGGTTCAAGTTCCTGATGGCCGAGGGGATCGTGCGATCCGATCCCAGCGAGCGCCTGGAGACGCCCAGGAAATGGCGGACGCTGCCGGAGGTGCTGACGACCGTGGAGGTGGAGCGCCTGCTCGGCGCGATTCCCATCGAGGAGCCGCTCGCGTTCCGCGACCGCGCCATGCTCGAGCTGGCCTACGGCGCCGGCTTGCGCGTCGGCGAGTGGATCACGCTGAAGGTGAACGACCTCATGCTGGATGAGGGGGTGGTGCGCGTCTTCGGAAAGGGAGGCAAGGAGCGCCTCGTGCCCGTGGGGGGGAGCGCCACTGGGGCCGTGGCCATCTACCTGCGCGAGCTGCGTCCGCGGCTGGAGCGCGGCCAGGGGGCAGGGATTCTCTTCCTGAACGCGCGCGGCGCGCCGCTCAGCCGCATGGGGGCGTGGAAGATCCTCCGCAAGTACGTGCAGCTGGCGGGGATCACCAAGGCCGTCACGCCGCACACGCTGCGCCATTCCTTCGCCACGCACCTGCTGGAAGGTGGCGCCGACCTGCGCTCGGTGCAGGAGATGCTCGGCCATGCCGACATCAGCACCACACAGATCTACACGCACGTGGACCGCGAGTACCTGCGGTCGGTGCACCGGCAGTATCATCCGCGAGGGTAGGGCATCTCGAAGTGCAGGGAACAGGGAACACGGAACTGCGCCGACCATTAAATTCCGCATGATGATTCTCATCCTCGACAACTACGACTCGTTCACGTACAACCTCGTCCAGTACCTGGGCGAGCTTGGGGAGACGTTGCGCGTCGAGCGGAACGATGCCATCGCGGTGGAGGACATTGCCGCGATCGCGCCGTCGGCGATCGTCCTGTCGCCGGGGCCGGGAACACCGGCCGACGCGGGCATCACCGTGCCGGTGATTCGTCAGTACGGCGCGCGGGTGCCGATTCTCGGCGTCTGCCTGGGGCACCAGGCGATCGGCGAGGCGTATGGCGGGCGCGTGATCCGTGCGCCGCGCGGCGTGATGCACGGCAAGACATCCACTGTGCTGCACGACGGGTCCGGGTTGTTCGCGGGGCTGCCGTCGCCGTTGCGGGTGATGCGCTATCACTCGCTGGTGGTGGAGCACGACACGCTCCCCAGCTGCCTCGAAGTGACGGCGCGCGCCGCCGACGACGCCACCGAGATTCACGCCGTTCGCCATCGAACGCACCCCGTGTGGGGGGTGCAGTTTCATCCTGAGTCCATTATGACGCAGGACGGCAGGCAGCTGCTCGCCAACTTCCTGCGCCTCGCGCGAGCCGGAGTCTCTGCATGACCCTGTTGCGACGGCTCCTCATCGGCGTTGGCATCGCGATCCCCGTCGCGGCGATCGTCTTCTTCTTCGTGGTCGCGCGGGTGGTGGGCGCCCGCATGAACCAGGTGGACGAGACGAAGGGCATCGTGGTGTCGGAGCGCGCGCGGACGCTGCACCAGTCGCTGCTGGTGGCCGACCTGCACAACGACTTGCTGCTGTGGGACCGCAATCCGGTGCCGCCCAGCGTCTCGGGACACACGGACGTGACCCGCCTGGTGGACGGGAATGTCGCCATCCAGGTCTTCTCGACCGTCACCAAGACGCCCAAGAACCAGAACTACGAGCGCAACAGCGCCGCGACCGACAACATCACGCTGCTGGCGATCGCGTCGCGCTGGCCGCGGCGAACGTGGGACAGCCGGCTCCAGCGGGCGCTCTACCAGGCCGACAAGCTCGACCACGCCGCCGCCATCTCGGAGGGACGGCTGATCGTCGTGCACACGGCGGCCGAGTTGCAGAAGGCGCTCGACTTTCGGGCCGGCACACCCGGCATCAGGCCCGTGATCGGACTGCTCAGCACGGAAGGCCTGCAGGCCATCGACGGCGACGTCGCGTCGCTCGACACGTTGTTCGCGCACGGCTTCCGCATGGCGGGGCTCGCGCACTTCTTCGACAACGACGTGGCGGGGTCGGCCCACGGCGAGGCCAAGGGCGGCCTCACGCCGCTCGGGCGCCGTGTCGTCGAGCGGATGCAGGAGCTCGGAATGATCGTGGACCTCGCGCACGTGTCGCCGCAGGGCTTCACTGACGTCCTCGCGCTCACGACGAAGCCCCTGGTCGTCTCGCATACCGGCGTCCAAGCCACCTGTGCGGGACCCCGCAATCTGACGGATGATCAGTTGCGTGCGCTCGCGGCGCGCGGCGGACTCATCGGCATCGGCTTCTGGGACGGGGCCGTCTGCGACGCCTCACCGCATGCCATCGCTAAAGCCATTCGTCACGCGGTGGACGTGGCGGGGCTGGCCCACGTGGCGCTTGGCTCCGACTGGGACGGCGCCACCACCGTGGCCTTCGGAGCCGACCACGTGAACCAGGTCACCGAGGCGCTGTTGCAGGCGGGGTTCAGCGAGGCCGAAATACGGGCCGTGATGGGGGAGAACACCGCGCGGTTCCTGCTGGCCAATCTGCCACCCGGGCTGTAGCCGGGACCGCCGGGGCGGCCGCCGGAGCCTGCTTTGGGGCGCTGAATTGGCCCGGTAACGCCCTTTTTTTGACCATCCGGCCCCCCAACCGTATATTGCGTGGCGTGATTTTTGCATCCGCAGACTCTATTCCGGGGGGTGCCACCTGAGCATCCTGGCCGTGATTCCCGCCCGCCTGGGTGCCACCAGGCTCCCCCGGAAGCCCCTGCGCCCCCTAGGCGGCGCCCCCTTGGTGGTCCGCGTCTGGGAACGGGTGCAGAGTCTCGGCCTCGCCGACCGTGTGGTCGCCGCCACGGAATCCCAGGAAGTGATGGACGTCCTGGCGGCGCATGGAGCCGAGGGCGTCCTCACCTCCGACCGGCACCCCTCCGGAACGGATCGCGTGGCAGAGGTCGCCCGGCGCCCGGAGTTTGCGGCCTATGACGTCGTGGTGAATGTGCAGGGCGACGAGCCGTTCATGCGCGGCGACGCCATGGCCGGCGCCATCGCCATGGTGCGTGATCACGGCTTCGACCTTGGCACCGCGGCCGGGCGGCGCAGCGCCGCCATCATGGGGGACGCCAACTGCGTGAAGGTCGTGCGCGCCGACAATGGCCGTGCGCTCTACTTCTCGCGGGCGCCCATCCCGTTCCTGCGCGACGCGGACGACGCGGCCGCGCGCGACGCGCTCGTACTGCAGCACATGGGCATTTACGCCGCGCGACGGGCGGCGCTCGAAACGTGGGTCTCGCTGCCGCCGCACCCGCTGGAAGTGGTGGAGAAGCTCGAACAACTCCGCGCCCTCGCCGCCGGGCTGGCGATGGGCGTGGCCATCGTGGATGCCCCGTCGTGGGGCGAAGTCAACACCGAGGACGACCTGGTGCGCGCCAATGCGCACTGGGAACAGCTCACCGCTGGGACCGCCAGATGACGCCGACCGCTTCCGCAACGAAATACATCTTTGTCACCGGCGGCGTGGTCTCGTCGCTCGGCAAGGGCATCGCCGCGGCCTCGCTCGGTCGGCTGCTGGTGGAGCGCGGGCTGCGCGTGACGATGATGAAGTTCGACCCGTACTTGAACGTCGACCCTGGCACCATGTCGCCGTTCCAGCACGGGGAGGTGTTCGTCACGGATGACGGCGCCGAAACGGACCTCGACCTCGGCCACTACGAGCGTTTCATCGACCGCCCGCTGAGCCAGGCGAACAACGTCACGACCGGGCGCATCTACCTCAACGTCATCACCAAGGAACGCCGCGGCGAGTACCTGGGCTCCACGGTGCAGGTCATCCCGCACATCACCGACGAGATCAAGGCGGCGGTGCGCCGCATGGCGCCGGAGAACGACGTCGTCCTCGTGGAGATCGGCGGGACGGTGGGTGACATCGAGTCGCAGCCGTTCCTCGAGGCGATCCGCCAGTTCCGCCACGACATCGGCCGCGACAACGCGCTCTTCGTGCACCTCACGCTCGTGCCGTTCATCGCCGCCGCGGGCGAGGTGAAGACCAAGCCGACGCAGCACTCGGTGCGCGACCTGATGGAACTCGGTATCCAGCCCGACATCCTGATCTGTCGCACCGAACGCCCGCTCACCGAAGACACCAAGCGCAAGATCGCGCTGTTCTGCAACGTCGAGTTCGGGGCCGTCATCGAGAGTCGCGACGTGCCGACCATCTACCAGATCCCGCTGGCCTTCGCGGAGCAGGGGCTCGACGCCCTCGTCTGCCGCAAGCTCGGCCTTGAGACCAAGCCGGCCGACATCACGTCGTGGCGCGCGCTGGTCCAGAAGGTGGTGGAGCCCAAGTCGAAGGTGCGCATCGCCGTGGTCGGCAAGTACACCGACTACGCGGACAGCTACAAGAGCATCCAGGAAGCGCTCATCCACGGCGGCATCGCCAACGACGTCGGCGTGGACGTCTCGTGGACGTCGTCGGACCTCTTCACGGACACGGACACGGCGAAGCGCCTGCTGGCCTCGTATGACGGGCTGCTCGTGCCCGGCGGCTTCGGCGTGCGCGGCGTCGAGGGCATGGTGGAGGCGATCTGCGGCGCCCGCGAGAGCGGCACGCCGTTCTTCGGCATCTGCCTTGGCATGCAGGTCGCCATCATCGAGTTCGCGCGCAATGTGTGCGGGCTCGACGACTCGAACTCGAGCGAGTTCGCCCCCGAGTGCGCGCATCCGGTGATCGCCCTGATGGAGAGCCAGCACACGGTGAAGGACATGGGCGGCACGATGCGCCTCGGTGCGTACGCCTGCCGGCTGGCCCGCGGCTCGCGCGCCGCGGAGATCTACGGCGTGCCGGAGATCAGCGAGCGCCATCGCCATCGCTATGAGGTGAGCAACGGCTTCCGCGAACTGTTCGTGGAGAAGGGGATGCGCCTCTCCGGCCTCTCGCCCGACGGCTCGCTCGTCGAGATGGTGGAACTGCCGGACCATCCGTACTTCATCGCCTGCCAGTTCCACCCCGAACTCAAGTCGCGACCGACGCGGCCCCACCCGCTGTTTGCCAGTTTCGTCGCCGCCGCGGTGAATCGCCGTGACGCACGCGGTGGAGCAGGCCATCAGGCCGCGACGCCCTCGCTCGCCAAGGCCAAGTAACCATGCCCGCGTCCTTCCCGCGTGACAATCTCTTCCTGATCGCCGGCCCCTGCGTCGTGGAGTCCGACGACGTGATGCTGCGCGTCGGCGAACACCTCGCGCGCCTCGCCGAGCGTGTGCCGGGCGGCATCATCTACAAGGCCAGTTTCGACAAGGCCAACCGGTCCAACGCGGGGGCGCATCGCGGACCCGGCATCGAGGAGGGACTCGCCGCACTCGACCGGGTGCGCGCGGCCACGGGGCTCCCGGTCATCACGGACGTGCATCTTCCCGACCAGTGTGCGATGGTGGCGCTGGTCGCCGACGCCCTGCAGATCCCCGCCTTCCTCTGCCGCCAGACCGACCTCCTCGAGGCGGCGGGTGCGGCGGGGAAGCCGGTGAACATCAAGAAGGGCCAGTTCCTCCATCCCGAAGGGATGAAAGGCGCGGTGGCGAAGGTGCGGGCCGCCGATCCGGCCGGCGCGCGGGGACCGGGCGACACGGACGTCGCCGTCACCGAACGCGGCTCGTTCTTCGGCTACGGCGACCTCGTGGTGGACATGCGCGCCATTCCGCGCATGCGCGAGGCGTGTGACTGCCCGGTGATCTTCGACGCCACGCACAGCGTGCAGCAGCCGGGGCGCGGGGAAGGCGGCGCATCCGGCGGTGTGCGCGCCATGATCCCGCACCTCACGCTGGCGGCATGCGCGGCGGGCGCGAATGGGCTGTTCATGGAGACGCATCCCGACCCCGACCATGCGCCGAGCGACGGGCCGAACATGATCCCGCTGCACGCGCTCGATGAGCTGGTCTTCCGCGCCGTGGACGTCTGGGCCGCGGCACGGGGCGGGCGATGAACGCCGCGCTGCAACTCGACGCCGAGTCGGCGAAGCGCGTGAAGTACGTCGTGCTCGACGTGGACGGCGTGATGACGGACGGCGGCGTGTACCTGGGCGACGTGGACGGTCGTCGGCTGGAGTTCAAGAAGTACGACATCCAGGACGGCCTCGGCATCCTGCTGCTGCGGTGGGCCGGCATCCGTGTAGGCATCATCACGGGGCGCGTGTCGGAAAGCGTCGCGCTGCGCGCCGCCGAGCTCAAGGTGGACGATCTCGTGCAGGACGAGCAGGCGCGCAAGCTGCCGGCGCTGCGCAAGCTATGCCACAAGCACGGCATCGGGCTCGACGAGGTGGCCTTCGTAGGGGACGACCTGCCCGACATCGGCGTCCTGCGCGAGGTCGGCTTGCCGGTAGTCGTGGCCAACGCCACGGACGATGCCGTGAAGACCGCCCGCCTCCGCCTCACGCGGGCGGGCGGCGCCGGCGCGGTCCGAGAGTTCTGCGAAGTGCTCCTCCGCGCCCGTGGCGAGTGGGACGCGCTGGTGGAGCGCTATGTCCTGAGCCGGTCGGAGGGAACGCACAAGTGACCACCGCTGCGGAGATCATCGAGCGCGGACGCCGCGTCATCAGCATGGAGCAGGCCGCGCTGGAGCGCACGGCCCAGCGCGTGGGGCCGACCTTTGCCGCCGCCGTGGACCTCATCGCCACGGCGAAGGGACGCACCATCGTGGCCGGCATCGGCAAGTCCGGCCTCATCGGCCGCAAGATTGCGGCGACGCTCACCTCCACGGGGACGCCCGCGACGTTCCTGCACCCGACGGAGAGCGTGCACGGCGACCTCGGGATCGTCGGCACGAACGATGTCGCGATCCTCATCTCGAAGAGCGGCGAGACCGACGAGCTGCTGCCGCTGCTGGAACAGCTCAAGCGCCTCGGGGTACGCGTGATCGCCATCACGGGTGACGTGGACTCGACGCTGGCGCGCTCGGCGGACGTCGCGCTCGACGCGTCGGTGGAAGAGGAAGCGTGCCCGCACGACCTGGCGCCGACCACGAGCACCACGGTCACCCTGGCGCTCGGCGACGCGCTCGCGGTGGCGCTGCTCGAGGTGAAGGGATTCCGCCGCGAGGACTTCGCGCGCCTGCACCCCGGTGGTTCGCTGGGACGCAAGCTGCTGACCAAGGTGCGCGACGTGATGCTCACGGAGAAACTGCCGATCCTTCCGGCCACCGCCACCATGCGGGAGGCCGTGGTGCTGCTCGCCGAGCGCCGCGGCATCGTGCTCGTGGCCGACGGGTCGGGACGCCTGCAGGGCCTGCTCACCACCGGCGACCTTACGCGGCTGATGGAACGTGAGCAGGACGTGTTCCCGGTGCCGGTGGACCGGGTCATGGTGCGCACGCCCAAGACCGCACAGGCGGACGAGCTCGGCAGCGCAGTGGTGTACCGGATGGAGCAGCACGGCATCATGGCGATGCCGGTGCTCGCGGAGGACGGCACCATCATCGGGGTGGTCCACCTCCACGACTTGATGCGGGCGGGGGCGGCATGAGGCATGAGGCAGACGGCAGACGGCAGATGGCAGACGGCGGACGCGAACTCGGTCGCCAATTGGACGCGGCCATCAGCCGCTTCGCGCGCGTCGCCGCCGTGCTCGCCGTCGTGGCCCTCGCCGGCTGCGAGCGCGCCAAGCCGCCCAAGACGGCCGCCGGGGCTGGGGGCATTGACCCGAACGCTGACCAAGTGGTCTTCGGCTCGCGCACGCTCGTCACCGAGGGCGGCCTGCGCCGGGCCGAGGTGTTCAGCGATACCGCGCTGTTCTATGACGACAATACGCGCATGGACATGAAAGTCGTCCGCACGATCTTCTACACATCCGCGGGCGCCGTCGAGGCGACTCTCACCTCGCGGACGGGTCGCTACCTGACGCGAGACAACGTCCTCGAGGCCAAGGGGAACGTCGTCATCAATACGGTGGACGGCCGCCGGCTCGAGACCGAGCAGATCAAGTTCGACTCGCGCGTCAACCAGATCTCCTCCGACAGCGCTTTCGTGCTGACCGAGGAAGGGCGCGAGGCGAGCGGCGTCGGCTTTGTGTCCGACCCGGACATGAACAACCTGCGCATTTACAAGGCGTCGCGAGCCAAGGCGCGCGGCGTCAAGGTGCCGGGGACCGAATGAAGACCGGGTGGCTTGCCGTCGCGCTCCTCGCCCCGACGCTGCTGGCGGCACAGCAGCCGGCGCGCGAGCGCTCGTGCAACCTGGACCTGTACAACTACGACACCACGACGACGCTCGCCATCAAGCTCCCGAGCGGGCAGTACAACAGCTATTACGGCCGAGGCATTCGCGGACGTTGCACCAACACCGACCAGCGCCTCTCCGGCGACTCGCTCGAGGCGATGGGCGACTCCAAGTCGTACGTGATCGTCGGGCACGCCCACTACGAGGAGAAGCGTGTCCGGCTCGACGCCGACCGCATCTACTACTTCCAGGCGGAAGAGCGCGTGCTCGCCGAAGGGAACGTCGTGGCGGTCACGGAAAAGGGAACCACCATGCGCGGGCCGCGCGCCGAGTACTTCCGTGCCGCGCCGGCGCTGCGCAACGAGTCGCGCCTGATTGCCACGGGGCGTCCCGTCACGAGGCTCAGTCCCGACGACGCCGGAGGCAGCGGCACCGATACGGTGGAGGTGATCGCGAATCAGGTGACGGAAGTGGCCGACTCGCTGTTGTACGCCGGTGGCTCGGTCATCATCACGCGCCCCGACCTCATTGCCACGTCGGACAGCGCGACGATGAACGCCGGCACGGAATGGGCGCGCCTCGACGGCCGCCCGCGCATCGAGGGACGCGGCGAGTCCGTCTTCACGCTCGTGGGCCGGCGCGTGGACATCTGGTCGCGCGACCGCCGCCTCGAACGCGTGCTCTCGGCGGACAGCGCGAAGGCAACCAGCGAGGACGTGACGCTCGCCTCGGATACCATCGACCTCCGGCTCACCGACCAGAAGCTGTCGCGGGCGTATGCCTGGGGACCCTCACGAGCGCGCGCTGAAGCGACGGACCGCCACATCCTGGCCGATTCCATCGACGTGGACATGCCGGGCCAGGTGCTCCGCGAGCTGCGGGCGCTGCGCGGGGCCTACGCGAGCAGCCGCACCGACAGCAGCAAGTTCGTCTCGGCCGAGGACGACTGGCTGCGCGGTGACACGATCGTCGCCTCGTTCGACAGTGTGCGCGCTGCGGGCGATACCGCCGCCAAGCCGGTGGTCCGGCTGATCAACGCACTGGGCGCCGCCGCCTCGTTCTATCAGGTGGCTTCGTCGCAGGGAGCCAAGGCAGCGCCCAACCTGAACTATGTGAAGGGCAAGGCCATCACCGTGAACTTCGGCACCGACCGCGCCGTCAGCCGCGTCACGGTGCGCGAGCAGGCGTCCGGGATCTATCTCGAGCGAATCCCTGATGACTCGCTCACGGCCGACTCCACCAAAGCGCGGCCGGCTGGCAGCGCCCCTGACAACAAGTCGAAGGCGCCCACGCCGCCGGTGCGCACGCCTCCCTCCGGCGCGCCCGCCGCGCCTCCACCATCTCCAGTCAAGAAGCCGTGACAACGCCCCATACCGATTCACCCGACGCGCCAGACCCCCGCGACGACGCCCCGCAGACTGCGGGCGCTCCTGCCGTGGATAACGGGCACGCGGCGGCGCGTGGCGTCGCCGAGCGCCTCGCTGGCGGTGACCGGTCGGCGGCGCTGGCGCTGATTGCGATCATCGGGTCGGCGGACGAGCAGGGTGGTGCGAGCTTCAACGACGTGGCCGTGCACTACCGCAACGACTACCTGGCGTCGCTGCAGGCCGAGGGGCGTGACGTGGAACGCGAGGCCGGGCGCCTGAGCCTCGACGAAGTGCGCACGCACCTGGCCTCCGTCGCCCTGCCGCGACTCAAGGACGGCGGGTCCATCACGGTGGGCGACCTCGACGACCCCGACTGCCGCGTGGCGATGACGCCCGCGCTCTGGGAGTCGGTGCGCGCCGGGCGCGAGGCGTTCGCCGATGCGCTGCGCGAGACGGGCGAGCACGCGGCACCCCGCGTGTCGGCGGCGACGCTGCAGGCCGTCGAAGGGCATAGCGTGCTGAGTGCAGAGGGGCTCGTGAAGACGTACCGGCGGCGCAACGTCGTCAACAACGTCGCGCTCGAACTGCGGCAGGGAGAGATCGTCGGCCTGCTCGGGCCCAACGGGGCGGGGAAGACGACCAGCTTCTACATGATCACCGGTCTCATCCCGCCGGCGGCCGGCCGCATCCTGCTCGACGGCGTGGACATCACCAAGATGCCGATGTACAAGCGTGCGCGGCTGGGCATCGGCTACCTGTCGCAGGAGCCGTCCATCTTTCGCAAGCTTACGGTGGAGGAGAACATCCTCGCCATCCTCGAGGAGCTGGACCTCGGCAAGGCGGAGCGCGGGCTCCGGCTCGAGGCCCTGCTCGACGAGCTGGGCCTGAAGCACCTGCGGCACAGCAAGGCGTACCAGCTCTCCGGCGGCGAGCGTCGCCGCCTCGAGATCACGCGCGCGCTCGTGACGCAGCCCAAGTTCATGATGCTCGACGAGCCCTTCGCCGGCGTCGATCCCATCGCGGTGCATGACATCCAGGTGATTGTCGCGAGCCTGCGCCACCGCGGCATTGGCGTGCTCATCTCCGACCACAACGTCGAGCAGACGCTCGACATCGTGGACCGCGCATACATCATGTTCGACGGGCAGGTGAAGGTGTCAGGGACCGTGCGCGAGCTGGTCTTTGACGACACGGTGTCGCGCGTCTACCTGGGCCCGACGCTGACCGCCCGCCTGCGCGAGCGGTTCCGCCGCGAACACGGGACGGACGAGGCGCCCTCCGCGCCGCAGGAGCCGCTCGTCGAAGCTGCCGCGCCGCCGGATCCCGGCGGGCACGGTTCGTCGCCATGAAGACCGGGCTGAGCCAGTCCCTGCGGCTGGGGCAGGAGATGAAGATCAATCCTCGCCTGTACCAGGCGATGGATATGCTCACCATGCCCCTGCTCGACCTGCAGCAGCACCTCAAGCAGGAGCTGCTCGTCAATCCCTTCCTCGACCTCGTCGAGGAGGAGGATGAGGACGAGACTGGCGAAGCCAGCACTACCGACGAGGAGACGCCGGTCGACGGCGAGGCGTTCGAGGTTCCGCTGGAAACCGCGGCGCCCGCCGCGGAGAACGACCCGCGGCAGCAGGAGACCGACTGGGAGGAGATCCTCCTCAATGGCTTCGACGTCTCGGGCCCGCGCGAGGACTACGAAGAGCGCGAGTACAGCGAGCCGGCCGGCATCACGCGCGGCGGACTCGAGAGTGATCTCCGCGACCAGCTTGCGCTGCTGCAGCTGACGCCGCGGCAGCAGGTGCTCGCCGAGGAGTTCATCGGCGACATCAACGACGACGGGTACCTCGCGTGCGGCCTCGACGAGATCCTGCGCGGCATCAACGCCGAGGTGCGCCGCAGCGCCGAGGCGGCCGGGCGCGACACCGAGACCGTGCCCTACTTCACGATGGCGGAGGCGGAGGAGATGCTCGCCATCATCCAGGGGCTCGAGCCGGCCGGAGTGGGGGCGCGCGACCTGCGCGAGTGCCTGCTGCTCCAGCTCCGCGAGGCCACCGCCGACGCGACGCTGGCGCGCCGCATCCTCGCCGAGCACTTCGACGAACTGATTGCCCATCGCTGGGCAGAGATAGCCCGCCGCATCGGCACGACTGCCGCCGAGGTGCAGCAGGCCGCCGACCAGATCGCCAAGCTCAACCCGAAGCCGGGCTTCTCCAGGAGCGCGTCGCTCGACAGCTACGTGATCCCCGACCTCGTGGTGGAGAAGGTGGACGGCCAGTACCTCGTCTTCCTCAACGACACCAACATCCCGCGCCTGCGCCTGAGCCGCGTCTACCAGGAGATGGCGCGCGACCGCAAGAAGTTCACGCCGGAGCACAAGGAGTTCATCGCGAGCAAGCTCAATGCGGCGCAGTGGCTGATCCAGGCCATCGAGCAGCGCCGCCACACGATGCTCAAGGTGATGCACTTCATCGTGGACCGGCAGCGCGACTACTTCGAGAAGGGCGTGCAGTACCTCAAGCCGCTCACGCTGCGCGAGGTCGCCGACGTGATCGGCATGCACGAGTCCACGGTCAGCCGCGTGACGAGCGACAAGTACGTGCAGACGCCGCGCGGCGTGCTCCCGCTCAAGTTCTTCTTCTCGTCGGGCATCGCCACCGCCGACGGCGAGGATGTGTCGGCCCGCGGCATCAAGGACAAGATCGAGAAGCTGGTGAAGGATGAAGACCCGAAGGACCCGCTCACCGACCAGGCGATCGTGGAAATCCTCGAACGCGAGGGCATCCGCATCGCCCGGCGCACCGTCGCCAAGTACCGGGACCAGCTCCACGTGCTCTCCGCGAGGATGCGAAAGCGGGTGTAGGCGCCCGACCGTGCCTGTGCCCGACGCCATGCCCGCCACTGCTCCTCGTACCCTGACCCTTTCCGTGCCCTCACCGTGCCCGTGCCCCTGCCTGCAGTAAACGTTTCGGTTCTGGTTCCCGCCAAGGATGAGGTGGAGAACCTGCCGCTCTTTCTCGAACTGTGCGCGAAGGCCTTTGCGAACCGCCCGGAGCGGTACGAGGTGCTCGTCATCGACGACGGCTCGACCGACGGTTCCTGGGCGCTGCTGCAGGAGCTCCGGTCGCGGTACCCGTTCCTGCGCGCCGCGCGGCACCGCGCCCGCCGCGGCATTGCCGACGCCCTCCGCACCGGCTTCCTGCAGGCGCGCGGCGACATCCTCGTCTTCTATCCGGCCGACCTCCAGTTCATGCCGGAGGACATTCCGCGGCTCGTGGCGCCCATCCTCGCCGGCGAGAGCGACATGGTGACGGGGTTCAAGCAGGGGAAGTACGAGAAGGCGTTCGTCTCCCGCATCTACAACGGGCTCAGCCGCGCCCTGTTCGACGTCAAGGTCAAGGACCTCAACAACGTCAAGGCGTATCGCCGCGAGATCATGGAATTGCAGCCGTCGCGCCCGGACTGGCATCGCTACATGATCGTGCTCGCCGCGCAGCAGGGTTTCACGGTCACCGAGATTCCCGTGCCGCTGTACCCGCGCGCCGCCGGCAAGTCGAAGTTCGGCATCGGGCGTATTCCGGTGGGCGTGCTCGACATGCTCTCGGTCTGGTTCGAGCTGCGCTTCGGCCAGAAGCCGCTGCTCGCCTTCGGGATGCTGGGCGCGCTGCTCTTCGCCGCCGGGTTCCTCGCCGGCCTCGTCGCGCTGTACATGCTCTTCACGGAGAACGTCGGCGTCCGCTCCGTGTGGACCATCATCCAGACCTGCCTCATCCTCGGCGGCATCTTCTTCTCCACCGGCCTCCTGGGCGAGCAGATCGCGGTGCAGCGCGCCGAACTGCGCGAGCTGCGCCGCCGCATTGACGAAGGCACCCAACCGCCCGCGGAGTGACACGCACGCCGCTGCGGGTTCTCTTCGTGACGCACGCATTCCCCCGGCAGGCCGGGGATGCGGCGGGCGCGTTCGTGCTCGCGCTCGCCCGCGCGGTGCAGCGCGAAGGCGTGGAGGTGGAAGTGCTCGCCCCCTCCGCGCCGGGACTCGCCGGCAGCGACACCATTGAGGGCATCCGGGTGCGCCATTATCGCTACGCGCCGCGCGCGTGGGAGACGCTGGCCTACACCGGCACCATGGCGGAGCAGGTGAGCGGCTCGCTGCGCGGCAAGCTCGCGCTGGCGCTCATGCTCTGGCGCGGCCGCCGCGCCGTGCGTGCCGCGGTGCGCGCGTGGCGTCCGCATCTCGTGCACGCGCACTGGTGGTTCCCGTCGGGGATGATGTGCGGTGGTCACGGCGTGCCGATGATCATCACGAGCCACGGCTCCGACGTCCGGCTCGCCCGCGGCGCGCGATCGCGCTCACTCTTCCAGCGCGTCGCACGGCAATCGGCCGGCATGTACGCCGTCTCCGGCTGGCTCGCCCGCATGGCACGCGAGGCGCTCGGCGGCCGTAGCGTCGAGACGGCGCCGATGCCCGCGGCTACGGCGCTCTTCACGCCGCCCGCGCCCGATGCGCACGAGAAGGACCGCATGCTCTTCGTCGGGCGCCTCAATGCGCAGAAGGGGCTCGACGACCTCCTGCAGGCGATGGCGCGCGCCCGCCGCCCATGGACGCTCGACGTCGTGGGAGACGGGCCCGACGCCGACGCGCTGCGTCGGCGCGCCGAGTCGCTGGGAGTCGCCGATCGCATCACATGGCTCGGCCACCTGCCGCAGTCGGAGCTGCCGGCGCTCTACGCGCGCAGCGCGGCGCTGATCATCCCGTCCACCGAGGAAGGGCTCGGTCTGGTTGGCGTCGAGGCCGCGCTCTGCGAGACCCCCGCCATCGCCTACGCGAGCGGCGGCCTCACCGATGTCGTGCGCGACGGCGCCACCGGCTGGCTCATCCCCACCGGCGACGTTGCGGCGCTGGCCCACGCCGTCGACGGGGTCGTCGAGCGTCCGACCAGGGCGCGCGCCTATGGCGCGGCCGCTCGCGTGCGCGCGCTCGCCACGTTCTCGCCCGAAGCCGTGGGCGCGCGGTATCGCGCGGCGTACGACGCAGCGCTGGGGGGACGATGATCTCCTGGCGCCGCATCGTCCGAACGGTGCTGCAATTCGCCCTGCTGCTCTTTCTGGGCGGGTACCTGTACATCAACTGGGACGACTACGAACACGCATTCTCGCAGCCAGCGCCGCACTGGGGTCTGGTCGCGCTCTCGTCTCTCGTGGTCATTGCGGCGTATGCCGTGCTCATCCAGACGTGGCGACAGGTCGTCGTGGCGTGGGGCGAACGCCTCACGTTCCCGACCGCGATGCGCATCTGGTTCGTGAGCAACCTCGGCAAATACGTCCCCGGCAAGGTCTGGGCGATCGCCGCCATGGGCACACTTGCGCAGGAGCAGGGAATCTCGCCCGCCGCTGCGATGGGTTCTTCGGTTGTCGTGCAACTCGTAAACCTCGTGACGGGTTTCGGTGTCTTCTTTGTTGCAGGCGCGAACGTCATTGACGTACCCGCCGCCGCTCTAGCCGGCGCTCTCGGACTGGGCATCATGGTGTTCAGTGCTCCGTGGCTTGTGCCAGCCGGAGTGCGGTTCTTGAACACGCTGACGGGCCGACAGGTGAAGCTGCCGCACCTTCCCCCGCGCGCCATCTGGTGGGCGGCCGCGGGAACGACGCTGGCGTGGGTGCTGTATGGCGTCGCCTTTGATCTGTTCGTTTCGGGCATGCTGCGCGGCCCGGCTCCCGGCACCCTTGGCGACTGGACGGCCATCTTTATCGGACCGTACCTGATAGGTTTCCTTGCGGTCTTTGCGCCGGGCGGCGCCGGCGTGCGCGAGGTCTTCATGGCCGAGGCGCTGCAGCGCACCGGGCTCGTGGCCGGGGCGGTGGCGGCTCTGCTCGTTGTGTCGTCGCGCGTCTGGCTCACCATTCTCGAGATCATTCCCGGCGTGCTCTTCCTCCTCGTCAGTCCGTCGCGTCGCTCCGACTCTTCATCCGACCAGTAGATGACCTCCTCCGACACCGGCTCCTCCGAACTGTCGCCGCGCGCCGGCCTGCTGTGGGCGGCGCTGGCCTGCGCCGTGGCCGCGCTCGCCCTGGGGTATCCCGCACTCGGCGGCCAGTTCCTCGTGAACCCGATGAGCGACCAGTACATCGCCGGGTTCGCGTTCCGCGATTTCGCGGTGCAGCAGTGGCGGCTGACGGGCGCGATCCCGCAGTGGAATCCGTACCTGTTCGGCGGCATGCCGTACGTCGCCGCCATGCATGGCGACATCTTCTACCCGACGTTCTGGCTGCGCCTGCTCATCGGCACCGACGCCGGCATGACGTGGGGGTTCATCAGCCACCTGTGGCTCGCCGGATTCGGGACGTTCCTCTTCCTCCGGACGAGCGGGCTTGGCTTCGCCGCGTCGCTCGTCGGCGCCCTCGCGTACCAGCTGGGCGGGCCCATCGCCGCGTACGCCTCGCCGGGACATGACGGCAAGCTGTTCGTGAGCGCGCTGCTCCCGTTCACGCTGCTCCTGCTCACCAGGGGCATTCGCGATGCGCGCCACTGGGCCTGGGGGGCGCTCGCCATCGTCATCGGGCTCGCAGTGCTGTCGCCGCATCCGCAGCTCCTGCAGTACCACCTGCTCGTCGCCGGCGCCTGGGCGCTGATGCTCGCGTTCGGCACCGCAGGGATCGATCGCGCCACCGCCATCCGTCGGCTCGGCCTCGCGCTCGGCGCGGTCGTCCTCGGCATGGCCATCGGCACGATTCAGTACCTGCCGCTCAGTGAGTACACCCCGTGGTCGCCGCGCGCCGGCGGACGCGACTACGCGTACGCCACGTCGTACTCGTGGCCGATCGAGGAGTTGATCAACATCTACCTGCCGCAGTTCTCCGGCATCCTCGAGAAGTACTGGGGACGCAACGGCATCCACCTGCACAGCGAGTACCTCGGCGCCGTCGTGCTGCTGCTCGCGCCGCTGGCGTTCGGGATGGGCGGGGAAGCGCGTCGCGGCTTCCGCCGCTTCTGGCTCGGCGTCGGAATCGTCGCGCTGCTCTGGGCGCTGGGCGGCTCGACGCCGTTCTTCCAGATCGTGTACGCACTCGTGCCGGGGACAAAGTTCTTCCGCGCGCCGAGCACGATGATGTTCGTCTTCGCGTTCGCGGTCGCGGTGCTTGCCGCGCTGGGGACCGAGCGACTGCTGGCCGGCAAGGTGTCGAACCTGTACGGCATCGGGTGGATCGTCGGCGCGGCAGCGGTGGCGTTGCTCGCCACGGCGGGGGCATTTACCGGTCTTGCCCGCGGGCTCGTGGTGGATCCGGGTCTCATCGACGTCGTGGACGCGAACGCCGCCAATGTCACGGTGGGCGCATGGCGGTCGTTCCTGTTCGTGGCGCTCGCCGCCGGCGTCATCATCGCTCTCGCGCGCGGCAAGGCGACGGCGCGCCAGGCCGGCCTTGCGCTTCCGATCATCCTCGCGGCCGACCTGTGGAGCATCGAGAAACAGTACTGGATGTTCTCGGAGCCGGCGGCCAAGCTCTTCGCCAGCGATGCGACGATCGACTATCTCAAGCAGGTGAAGGAGCCGACGCGCGTGGCCGTGTTCGCCGTGCCGGACGCCAATCCCGTGGCGCCGCACGACCCGCAGCTGATGGGCGACGGACTCATGGTGCACGGCATTCGCTCCGTGACCGGCTACCACGGCAATGAACTCGGCCGCTACCAGCTGCTCGGCAAGAAGGACGAAGGGTACAGCGCGCGCCTGAACCCCTCGTTCTGGCAGTTGATGAACATCAACTATTTCCTCACCAACACCGACACGCTGCCCATTGAAGGTGCGGTGCGCGTGGCAGGGCCGGTGAACAATGCCGCCGGCACCCGGGTGTCGCTGTACAAACTCGCGAGCATCCAGCCGTTCGCGTGGGTCGCACCGGTCATCACCAAGTACCCCGACGATGTGGTGCTGCAGGCCGCGTCGCAGCCGACCTTCGCCACCTACCAGGTGGCGATCCTCGACACCTCGGCCGCGGTGAAGACGGAGACGATCACGTCGCTGCCGGCGCCGCTCGCGATCACGGCGACGACCACGGAGTATCGTCCAGGCCGCTTCACGGTGAAGCTGAACGCGCCGGCGCCCGCCGGATCGGCGCTCGTGGCGTCGGAGAACTACTATCCCGGCTGGACGGCGACGGTGGACGGCAAGCCGGCGAACGTCTTCCGCACCAACTACGTGCTGATGGGCGTGCCGCTGCCGCAGGGCGCGACCACGGTGGAGTTCGCCTTCGATAACGCTACGTACCCCAAGGGACGTACAATTACATACGCCGCCGTCCTCCTCAGCCTGCTGCTCGCCGCCGCCGGATGGGCCTGGGATCGCCGCACCACACAGGAAGCCCATGGCTGAAAAGGCACTGATCATCGTCCCCACGTACAACGAGCGTGAGAACATTCCCACGCTCGTCAGCCAGGTGCTCGAGAAGGACCCGCGCATCGAGATGCTCGTGGTGGACGACAACTCGCCCGACAAGACCGGCGACCTCGTGGAAGAGATCGCGGGGCGGGACCCCCGAGTGCACTTGCTGCGGCGGCCGGGCAAGATGGGGCTCGGCACGGCGTACCGGGATGGCTTCCGCTGGGCGCTGGCGCGCGACTACGAGTACATCTTCGAGATGGACGCCGATTTCTCGCACGACCCGAAGCATCTGCCGGAATTTCTCGCGGTGGCGCAGAGTGCCGATTTCGTGCTTGGCTCGCGCTACCTGAATGGGCGAGTCACGGTGGTGAACTGGCCCATGAAGCGGCTGCTGCTGAGCTACTTCGCGAACATCTACGCCCGCGTCGTCACGGGGATGAAGCTCTGGGACGGCACCGGCGGCTTCAAGTGTTTCCATCGGCGCGTGCTGGAGGCCATCGACCTCGACGCGGTCCGTTCCAACGGGTACGCGTTCCAGATCGAGATGTCCTTTCGCGCCTTCCACAAGGGATTCCGCGGCATCGAGATCCCGATCGTCTTCACCGACCGCACGGTCGGCGACAGCAAGATGAGCGGCCACATCGTGCGCGAGGCCATCTTCATGGTCTGGCGCCTCCGCTGGTGGCATCTGACGGGGAGACTATGAGCATCCCGAACGGGCACCCGTTCTACAAAATGTCGGGGTCGGGCAACGACTTCATCTTCTTTGATGCCAGGTCCGACACCGGGGTCGCCCACGAGCTGGACAATCCCGAGTCGGTTCGCCAGTTGTGTGCCACGGGCACGGGGATCGGAGCGGATGGCGTGGTATTTCTCCAAAGCGATACATATCAAGCCTTTAGGATACGTTACTTCAACCGTGACGGGAGCCTCGGCGAGTTGTGTGGAAACGCGTCACTCTGCGCGGTTCGGCTGGCCCGGGAACTCGGCATCGTTAGCGACGGCACCTGCCATTTCGAGACCGACGCGGGGGCGATGACCGGCCACTTTCGCGACGGCAGGCCGGAGATCGACCTCCCAGTCATCCACGACGTGAGGCTCGAGACCGAGTTCGAGCGGGAGGCGGGCGAGCAGAGAATCGGCTTCGCCAACCCAGGGGTCCCACACCTCGTCATCCTGATGGAGGATGTCTCGGACGTCGACGTCGTGGGACGCGGCCGTCCGCTCCGGCTGGACCGGCGCCTCAAGCACGGGGCCAACGTCAACTTCGTGGCTCCCATCGGGACCGGCACCAGTGAGTTCCAGATCCGGACCTATGAGCGCGGCGTGGAAGCCGAGACCTTGGCTTGTGGGACAGGGGCCGTGGCGAGTTCCGCCCTTTTGCATGAATGGGGGCTTGCGGGGCAGGTGGTACGACTCCGGACCAAGTCGGGCCGGACACTGGTGGTGACGCTGCGCCGGAAGGCGGACGGTCATCTCTGGCCGTCCTTGAGCGGTGAGGCCCGAATCGTCTATCAGGGGCGGACGGCGGAGCTGTAGGCCGTCTGGCTGGCTCGAATTTGCTGAGGGGCGAGCGCTGGATGGCTCGCCCTTTGTGCTGGCCGGCAGAGAAGCGCCACCACCGCAGCACCAATCGTCCAAGTATCTGCCTGGAGTGGGGATGCGCTTATCCACCCCCTCAGGAGTTCTCCACGTCGTCTAGTTTACATAATACATATTATAAGTACATTTATGGGCGATTCTGGGGCTGCTAAACGGGCGTGAGGCCAATGCCCCACGCCCGTTCGAGTTGTTTTTCAGTTGCAGGTCTCGGTGACCCGTCGGTCAGCCGTTGGCTGGTCGGCTGCCTTACGGCTTGACCGCGGTGGCCGTGAGCTCGCCGACGCGAATCTTGGCCTCGCTGGCCATTGGAGAATCAACCTTCTCCGCCAGTTCGGCCCAGATCTTGGCCGCTTCCGCCCGCTTGCCGGCGTTGGCCAGGGCGCGAGCCGCCTCACCCTTCAGGTAGTCCTTCTCACCCTGGAGCGAGGCCTTGTCCACCGCCTTCAGGTAGTGCTCGGCCGCGAGGTCGAACTTCTGCTCGCCCTCATACCCGGCCGCCTTCAGGGCCTCGACGCCCGACGCAAAGGGACCAGGAGATGAGATGGCGTCGAGCACCTTCTGGCCGTCCTCGTACTTGCCCTCGTCAAACTTGGCCTGCGCGTAAAGGAGCGCCGCCTGGGCACCGCCCGCCGTGCCCTCGTAGCGCTGCGCAACCTTGGACAGCGCATCGGGCGCCTTGGGGTCGCGCTGCTGGACAAGGTTCATGGCGTCGAAGAACGCCTTCTCCGCCTGCGACTCACGGCGCGCGTTGTTGGCCTGCCAGAGGAAGCCGCCACCGACGACCACGGCCACGACAATGGCGGCGACGGTAACCTGCTTGCGATAGATCTGGAACGTGTCGAGCAGCGAGTCGGGATCGGCTGCGATCGGCGGACGGGCCGCCCCACCGGTCTTCGTCATCGTACGGATCGAGGCTTGGGTTCAGCGGTGCGCCGGTGTGGCGCACAACCTTGAAATAATAGCGGATCCCCTCGGGTTCAGGCACCCCTGCCGATGAGATATGGGGACGAGGATTGGGTGCGGGGTGCGGAGGTTTGGTGCGGAGGGACGAGTGGTGGGCCGAGGGACTGGGGATGCGGCGGCCTCGTCCCCCACCACCCCGCACACCACCCGTTCCTCCGCACCAAACCTCCGCACTCCGCACTCGTTCCTCATCCGGCCTTGACCATCCGTCGAGTCCATGCTATTCATACATACGTATGAACCAAAAGCTACCTGTTCCCGAGCGCCTCCTCGCCGCCGCCGCCGACCTCTTTGCGCGCGACGGCTTCGATGCCGTCTCCGTCCGGCAGATCACCAGCCGCGCCAAGGCGAACCTCGGTGCCATCACCTATCACTACGGCTCGAAGGAAGCGCTCTTCCACGCCGTCATCGATCGCGTGGGCGCGCACCTCGCCGACCGCTTCGTCTCGATTGCCTCCGAAAAGGGCGCCCCGCTCGAGCGGATTGGCCGCATCGTCACCATGGTGCTCACCGAGCCGAACCTCCCTGCCCCGACGATGATCCTGCGCGAACTCGCCATGGACCGTCCGCTCCCGCCGCCGCTCGTGCAGATGATGCAGCGCAACATGGGCGCCATGATGGGTCTCATCCGCGAGGGCCAGGCCGACGGGTCCATCCGCCACGGAGACCCGGCGCTGCTCGCGATGAGCGTGATGGCGCAGCCCTTCCTGCTGCGCATGGCCAGCCGCATTCCGCGCGACATCGCCGGCATCGATCGCACCGACCCGGACACGCAGCGCAAGCTCGTCAAGCACGTCGTCACTACCATTACCCGCAGTCTCGCCTCCTCACCCGGGCATCGGTCATGATTCGGATCCTGCTCCTTGCCGCAGCGCTGCAGTCGCCGCAGGACACGGCGCGACTCACGGTCAGCATCGCCATCGACCGCGCGCTCGCGTCGCATCCCGCCGTCGCCTTCGCGCGCGCCAGCGTCGACGTCGCCGCGGCCGACGAACGACAGGCCCGCGCCGCCTGGCTCCCCATGGTCTCGCTCGACGGCGCCGTGAACAAGTTCCAGGAGCCGATGATCGTCTATCCGCTGCACCGGCTCGACCTGCGCAACCCGCCGGTCTTCGACACGGACCTGTCGCAAGTCTCGCTGGGCGCCTCGTACACGCTGTTCGATTTCGGCGCGCGCTCCGCAAAGACGAAGGCCGCCGCCTCCCAGCGCGATGCCGCCGACGCCTCGCTCGGCGCCACCGAACAGCAGCTCATCGCCCGCACGCTGGGTTCGTACCTCCGCGTGCTCACGGCGCGCGGGGTGCTGGACGCCGAGAATCAGCGGGTGACCGCCCTCGCCGCGGAGGCCCAGCGGGCGCGCGACCGGTTCGCCGCCGGCAAGACGGCGCGGCTCGACACGCTGCGGGCAGCGGCCGAGCTCGCCGTGGCCTCCGCCGACCGCGTGGCGAGCGCCACCAACGTCGAACTGGCCGAGCAGGACCTCGCGCGCCTGATGGGCGTCAGCTTTGGCGCCGTACATGGCGCCGCGCTCTCCGGCGTGCAGCTCGGCCGCCTCGGCGCCGAGACGTCGTCTGATCGCGCGGCGATGGTCGCGCGTGCCGGGAGCGGGAATGCCGACCTGCAGGCTGCCGCCCGTCGCGCTGACGCCGCGGCCGCCTCGGTAGGCGCGGCAAAGGCGGGCCGCCTTCCCCAGTTCCAGGCCACCGCGGCCATCGTTGACCGCAGCAACATCACGGGGCGCTGGCTCAACGAATGGCAAGTCGGCGTCGGCATGTCGTGGCCCCTGTTCACGGGCGGCGCCCGCACCAGCGCCATCCATCGCGCCGAGGCGTCGTCGCGGGCCGCGCAGGAGCAGCTCCGCCTGACGCGCCTGACCGCCGAGCAGCAGGTGGATGATGCGCGTGCCGCGTTCGAGGCCTCCCGCGCCCGCGTGGATGCGCTCGATGCCGCCGTGCAGCAAGCCACCGAAGTCGCTCGCATCACCGCGCTCGCGCGCGATGTGGGCGACGGAACGCAGACCGACTACCTCATTGCCGAAGCGAACCTCTTCCGTGCGCGCAGCGGCCTCGTGCAGGCCCGCCATGCCGCGGTCGCGGCACGCGTGGAACTGGCCCGCGTGCTCGGCGAACTCAACCGCGCCTGGATCGTCACCTCGCTGGAGTCACAGCCATGAAGCGTGCCCCGATTGCCATCGTCGTCATCGCCGCCGTGGCGGGTGGCGCCTTCTACCTCCTGCGCGACGGCGGCGCCGGTGCCGGGCTGAGCGCGTCCGGCACGGTGGAAGCCACGGAAGCGTCACTCGGCTTCCAGGCCGCCGGCCGCATCGAGCGCATCCTCGTCAACGAGGGCGACCGCGTGAAGGCCGGCGACACGCTCGCCGTGCTCGACCGCACCGAACTCGAAGCCCGTCACGCGCAGGCGCGGGCCCAGCTTGCCGCGGCCGAAGCGACGCTGTCGGAACTGGAACGCGGCGCCCGCAGCGAAGAACTGGCGCAGGCCCGCGAGGCGGACAGCACCGCGGCCGCCCGGCTGACCGACGCACAGCGCGACCTCGCGCGCGCCCAGCAGCTCTTCCGCGGCGGCGCCGCGTCACAGGAGGCGTACGACAAGGCGCGGTTTGCCGCCGACGTGGCCCGCAGCCAGCGCGAGCAGGCGGCGCAGCAACTGCGACTCGTCCAGGCGGGACCGCGCGCCGAGCGCATCGCGGCGCAGCGCGCCACGGTGCAGTCGGCGCAGGCGTTGCTGCGGCAGGTGGGCGCCCAGCTCGCCAACGCAGTGGTCGTGGCGCCGTTCGGCGGCATCGTCACGGTGCGGCAACGCCAGCCGGGGGAGATCGTGGCGCCGGGCGCGCCGGTCGTGACCGTTGCGAACTTCGACGATCGGTGGGTGCGGATCTACATCGCTGAGAATCGCCTCGGCGCGGTGACCATCGGCGAGGCGGCCACCATCACGACCGACACGTACCGCGATCGCTCGTACCCCGGATCAGTTTCGTTCATTGCGAGCGAGGCGGAGTTCACGCCGCGCAACGTGCAGACGACGGAAGAGCGCGTGAAGCTGGTGTACGCGGTGAAAGTGCGCATCACCGGTGACAGCACGCTGGCGCTGAAGCCCGGCATGCCGGCCGACGTCGTGCTCGGATCCAGGAAGTAGCACAGACCGCCCTGCACTCCGCACTCGTGCCCCGCCCCACTCGCCCCGCAGTTGCCAGCGCCGCTATCGCGGTGCGCGGCCTGACACGCTCGTTCGGCGCGCTCACGGCAGTGGACGACCTGACGCTCGACGTCGCGCCGGGCGAACTGTTTGGCCTCGTGGGGCCGGATGGCGCGGGCAAGACGACCACGCTGCGGATGCTCGCCGGCGTCCTGCGCCCCAGCTCCGGTGACGCGCTGCTCGACGGCGTGAGCGTCGTGCGCGACCCTGAGCAGGTGAAGCACCACATCGCCTACATGTCACAGCGCTTCGGGCTCTACACCGACCTGACGGTGCGCGAGAACATCGACTTCTACGCCGACCTGTACGAAGTGCCGGCCGGCGAGCGCGCCGCGCGCCTCGAACGGTTGTACCACTTCTCCAACCTGGGCCCGTTCGAGCACCGGCTGGCCGGCCAGCTGTCCGGCGGCATGAAGCAGAAGCTCGGGCTCTGCTGCGCGCTCATCCACCAGCCGCGCATCCTCCTCCTCGACGAACCGACATTCGGCGTGGATCCCATCTCGCGGCGCGACCTCTGGCTCATCCTGTCGGAGATGGTGACCCAGGGCGTCACCGTGCTGGTGTCGACCGCCTACATGGACGAGGCCGAGCGCTGCGACCACGTGGCGCTGCTCGACCACGGGCGCGTCATTGCGCTCGACACACCGACCGCGCTGCAGGCGACGATGGCGGGACAGGTGATGGCGGTGCGGACCGCGGAGCCGCGTCGCGCGCTGGAGCTGCTGCGCGCCGCGCCGATGGTCCGGCGCGCCACCCTCTTCGGCGACACCATCCACGTCATCGTGAAGGAAGATGGGCGCTCCGGCGCCGTGATAGCCTCCACCCTGGGCGGCGCCGGCATCGAGATCGCCGAGCTGCACGAGATCGAGGCGTCGCTAGAGGACGTCTTCATCGACCGTGTCTCGGCCGGCGTCACGCCTGAAGGAGCGCCCGCATGAGCGCGGCCGGCATGCCCTCGCCCGTCCGGCGCCCCGCGCCGGACGGCGCCGCGCGCTCCGCCGTGGAGGTCAATGGCCTCACGCGCACGTTCGGTGACTTCGTAGCGGTGGACCACGTGACGTTCCGCGTGGCCGAGGGCGAGATCTTCGGCTTCCTCGGTCCCAACGGCGCCGGCAAGACGACCACCATCAAGATGCTCACGGGCCTGCTGGCGCCGAGCGCCGGCGACGGACGGGTGGCAGGCCTCGACGTGCGCACCGAGTCCGAGGAGATCAAGCAGCGCATCGGCTACATGTCGCAGCTCTTCTCGCTGTATGGCGACCTGACGGTCGAGGAGAACATCGCGTTCTTCGCGGGCCTCTACGAGGTGCAGGGCGCGCGATACGACGCCCGGCGTGACTGGGTGCTGGAGATGGCGGGCCTGACGACGCATCGCCACATGATGACGGCGCAGCTTCCGCTGGGCTGGAAGCAGCGACTCGCCCTGGGCTGCGCCGTACTGCACGAACCGCCGATCCTCTTCCTCGACGAACCCACGTCCGGCGTGGACCCCGTTTCGCGGCGCGCCTTCTGGGAACTGATCTACCAGCTGACGGCCAACGGCACGACCGTCTTCGTCAGCACGCATTACATGGAAGAAGCCGAGTACTGCGACCGGCTGGCGCTGATGAACCGCGGCCGGGTGATCGCGCTCGACCGCCCGGCCGACCTGCGTGCCCAGATGGCGGAGCCGATCCTCGAGGTGGAAACCGGCGACGCCTCGGCGGCCGCACAGGCGCTGCAGCACCAGCCGGGCATCGTCGAGGCGGCGATGTTCGGGCGCGCCCTGCACGTCGTCGTGGATGACGTGGACGCGGCGCGCGCCTTCCTGCCGGCCTTCCTGGCGGCGCGTGGCATCACCACCGGCACGATGCAGCTGGTGCGCCCGTCGCTCGAGGATGTCTTTGTCTCGCTGGTGCGCCGCGAGGGCGGCGCGGTGCTGGGCTGAGCCATGGCCATCCGTCCCGGCCGCCTGCTGGCCATCGCGCGCAAGGAGGCGCTGCAATTGCGGCGCGATACGCGCAGCCTCCTGATGGCGTTCCTGATGCCCGCCGCGCTGATCGTCTTCTTCGGGTACATCATCAGCTTTGACGTCAAGGACATCAAGCTGGCGGTGCTCGACCAGGACCACTCGCAACGCAGCCGGGAGTTGGTGGAGAGCTTCATCGCGGCCGGGCGCTTCCGGGTCACCGAGCACCTGGCGGGGGCGTCGGAGGTGGCGCCGCTTCTGGATCGCGGCGCGGTGCGCATGGTGCTGGTGATTCCGCCAGGCTTCGCGCGCGACCTGTCAGCGGGCGCCAAGGCGCCGGTGCAGGCCATCGTGGACGGCGCCGACGCCAACACGGCCGGCATTGCGATGAGTTACGCCACGGCGATCGTGACGTCCTTCTCGGCCACGATCGTGCTCAAGGCGACGCGCATGGTGCCGGCGGTCTCCCCGGAGACGCGCGTCTGGTACAACGAGACGCTGGCGAGCCCCCCAATGATCGTCCCGGGGCTCATCGCGGTGATCATGATGATGATTGCGGCGATGCTCACGGCGCTCACCGTGGCGCGCGAATGGGAGCGCGGCACCATGGAGCAGCTTGCCGCCACGCCGGTGCACCGGGCGGAGGTGATCCTCGGCAAGCTCGTGCCGTACCTCGGCATCGGCCTCGTCGACGTGCTCGCCGCCATCCTGATCGGCATGTACGTCTTCGACGTGCCGTTCCGCGGCAACCCATTCCTGCTCGCGATCATGGCGACGATGTTCCTGATCGGGTCGCTGGGACTCGGCATCTTCATCAGCGCCGTGCTGCGCTCGCAGCTGCTGGCCACGCAGGTGGCGATGATCGCCACCTTCCTGCCGTCATTGCTGCTGTCGGGGCTGATGTTCGACATCAACATGATGCCGCCCGCGCTGCGCGGCATCTCCCTGCTGGTGCCGGCGCGCTACTTCATCACCGTGATGCGCGGCATCTTCCTCAAGGACGTGGGCATTCCGGTGCTCTGGCTCCAGGGCCTCGCCATGGTGGCCTACACCGTGCTTGGACTCGGACTGGCCATTCGCGCCTTCCGCAAGGAGATCGAATGAGCCTCCCGTCGCGCGTCCGCCTCTGGCAACTGCTGCGCAAGGAGCTGCTGCAGCTGCTGCGCGACCCGCGCTCGCGGCGCATGCTGATCATCGCGCCCATCCTGCAGCTGCTCGTCTTCGGCTACGCGGTCAACACCGACGTGCGCCACGCCCGCACGTTCCTGCTCGACGCGGACCGGACGGCGGAGTCGCGTGCGCTGGTCGCCGCGCTCACGTCGAGCGCCTACTTCGACGTGACGATGCGGAGCGACCGCCCCGCCGACCTGACGCGGGCCCTCGACGCGGGCGACGTGCTGATTGGTGTGCACATCCCCCGCGGGTTCGCCGCTGACGTGGCGCGCGGCCGCCCGACGACGGTGCAGCTGCTCGTGGACGGCGCGAGCGCGAACACGGCCAATGTGGCGCTGGGGTATGCGACGCAGATCATCGGCCGCTACGGCCAGCGGCGCGGCGCCGAGATCGCGGCGCGCGCCGGGGTGCCGGCGTCCGCCGGCGGCGTGACCTTCGACGTGCGCGTCTGGTACAACCCCAACCTGTCGAGCCGCGACTACAACGTGCCGGCGGTCATGGGCAACATCGTGATGCTGATGGCCCTGCTCCTCACCAGCCTCGCCGTGGTGCGCGAACGCGAACTGGGCACGCTCGAGCAGCTGATGGTGAGCCCGCTGCGCCCGATGGAGCTGATGCTCGGCAAGACCATCCCGTCGGCGCTCGTGGCGATGTTCGACGTGCTGCTCGTCACCGCGGTCTCGCTGCTCTGGTTCCGCATTCCGTTCGAGGGGAGCTACCTGGTCCTCACCGTCGCCAGCCTGCTCTTCGTGCTGACGGGCCTTGGCATCGGGCTGCTCATCTCGACGATCAGCAAGACGCAACAGGAAGCGTTCATGTCGATGTTCATGTTCTTCCTGCCGGCGATCATGCTGGGCGGCCTGCTCTTCCCCGTGGACAACATGCCGCACTGGGTGCAGGTGCTGTCGTACCTCGACCCGATCCGGCACTTCCTGATCGTGGTGCGCGGCATCTTCCTGCGCGGCGCCGGCTTCAGCATCGTCTGGCCGCAGCTGCTCTGGCTGGCAGGACTCGGCGTCGGCGTGCTCTGGTTCGCGACCAGGCAGTTCCACAAGACCGCGGCGTAGCGCAAATGCCCCCGGCCTGATTCGAACAGGCGACCTAGCGTTTAGGAAACGCTTGCTCTATCCAACTGAGCTACGGGGGCAACATCCGAAAGTTATGCGGCTGGCGTTGGAGACGCCACGCGGTCCATGTTATCGAGGTTCGCGTGGAACCCCCGACCCCACCCCGCCATGACATCGCGTCCCTGCGCCCTTCTCCCCGCCCTTGTCATTGCGGGCTCGCTGGCCGCCCAGCCCGCCCCGCACAAGCGCATCCAGCAGGTGATGGACCGCCCGGAATTCACGCACGCCACGTGGGGCATGGAGTTCTACGACCTTCAGTCCAAGAAGACGATCTATGCAGTGAACCGTGAGCGGCTTTTCGTCCCCGGCTCCACGACGAAGCTCGTGACCACGGGCACCGCCTTCGCGACGCTCGGGGCGGATCACCGGTTCCGCACACGGATCTACCGCACGGGCCCGGTGCGCGACGGCATCGTGCAGGGGGACCTCGTCTTCGTCGCGAGCGGCGACCCGAACCTGACGCGGTGGGAGCATCCCAGCGGTACCTACGCCTTCGTGGACCAGGATCACTCGTACGGAGGGCTGCCGCTCCCGGGTGACCCGCTCGGCACGCTCCGCGAGATGGCCCAACAAGTGGCCGGGCGCGGCATCCGCGGCGCCACCGGCCAGGTCATCGTCGACGCGTCGCTCTTCCGTGAGGGCACGCGGGAACTGGGCACCCGCATCGTCATCTCGCCGCTGATCATCAACGACAACGTGATCGACATCGTCGTCACGCCGGGCGCGAAGGCGGGCGATCCCGTGGACGTCACCGTCTCGCCGAAGACGGCCTACCTCACCGTGCAGGCGAATCTCACGACCGCCGACTCCGGCACGCCGGCGCAGGTCCGGACGGTGGAGGACAGCACGGACAAGGACCACCGCGTCCTCGTGGGCAGCGGGCGCGTGCCGATCGGCTCTCCGATCAACCGGCGATGGGCCGTGGCCGAGCCGAGCCGGTTCGGAGAGATCGTCCTCGCCGAGGTCTTCAACGACGCGGGCATCCGCGTCATTCCGCGACTGGGCTCGCGGACGGTGAGCGGCGCCGCGCTCGCACGCAGCTACGTGGATTCACTGGTCGTCGCCGAGCACGTCTCGCTCCCGTTTGAGGCGGCGGCACGCGTGATCCTGAAGACCAGCCAGAATCTCCATGCGAGCAGCATGCCGATGTACATCGGTTCGCTCCCCGCCTCGCGAGAGGCCGGCAGGAACGGCTTCGATGTCGCCCGCGAGTGGCTGTACGGGGCCGGACTGAACACCGATGGCGCAGTCCAGGGCGATGGCGCCGGCGGCGACGCGTTCTTCTCGCCGGCGTTCATGACACGCTTTCTCGCCTACGTTGCGACGCAGCCGTGGGGGCAGCAGTTCCACGACGCGCTGCCAGTGCTCGGCACGGACGGCACGCTGGCGACCATCCAGACGTCCGCGCCGGCCGCGGGCAAGGTGCACGCCAAGACGGGCACCTTCTCGTCGTACGATCCGCTCAACAAGCGCTCGATCGTCCACGCCAAGGGGCTTGCCGGCTACTTCACCTCGAAGAACGGACGGCAGATCGCCTTCGCGATCTACGTCAACAACCTTGCGGCCGACGTTCCCGACCCGGCGGTCTTCGCGGGCCAGGCACTCGGCGAGATTGCGTCCATCGCGTGGGAAGTGATCAAGTAGGGCCCGTCGAGTCGGCGGGCGTGCACCGACGGCTTCGCGCCGGGGGCTACGGCAGCGAGTCGAGCACGCGCCGCCGCGCCTCGGGCTCCACGGCGAACGCCACGGCCTTTCCGTTATAGACCACCGCGCCGCGCACGGTGGCGAGCGCCGTGTAGTAGTCCACGTACGGGAAGCCGGCGATCGCGCCGCGGGCGAACTCATACTTGGAGACGGCGGCGCGCCAGGCGTCGAGGTTCTCGGTCACCTTCACGTAGACATAGGGCGTGAAGTTCGTCGCGTCCTCCCAGTTGTCCGCGTACCACACGGCACGAATGCCGCGATGCGCCGGGTGCGCCAGCTGGATGCCGGGCAGCGCGGCGAGGAGCACCGCCTCCTGGACGATGGCGCTCGTGATCCAATGATCCTTGTGCAGGCTTTCCTTCCAGTGCGTGATCAGGTGCGTCGGCTTCACCTGCCGCAGGACGTCGGCCACATAGCGCCTCGCGGCGTCGTCGTTAGGAATCTCGCCGTCGCGGTAGGGGCCGAACATCACCTCCGCGCCCAGGTCCTTGGCCACGGCCTCGGCCTCCCGCCGCTTCTGCGCCCCGTATTCCGCGGGGCTGAGCTTCGGGTTCCCTCCCTCACCGAGGGTGAGGTGCAGGATCACGACGCGGTCGCCGCGCTGGTGCGCGCCGAGCAGCACCGCGCCGGCGGTGAGTTCCATGTCGCCGGCGTGCGCACCGATGGCGAGGATGGTGCGGGCGGGCGTGGGCGCCTGCGCGGACACCGGCACGGCGGCGAGCACGAGACCACAGAACGAGACGAGCTTCAGCGACGCATGCATGGATCCGGACTCCAGTAGGACGCGGCCCCCAGAAGTTAGCGCCAATGGCGGCGCGCCGTCACATGGAATAGCGTTCTCTCTTCCCTCTCCACCTCCCATGCGCCTCAGACTCCTTCCGCTCGTCTTCCTCGCCGCCCCGCTCGCCGCCCAGCAGCCCGTGGCCGACCGTTACCGCGACGTCGCGAACAAGATCATCGACGCCGCGCTCGCTGATTCCTCCGGGGCGTGGAACCGGCTCGCCGCCTTCGTGGATCACAGCGGCCCCCGCCTGTCTGGGAGCGCCAATCTCGAGCGCGGCATCGACTGGATGCTCGCCGAACTGAAGAAGGACGGCTTCGTCAACGTGCGTGGCGAGCCGGTGATGGTGCCGCACTGGGTGCGCGGCCGCGAGTCCATTACCATGCGCCAGCCGCGCGAGGCCGGCGTGCCGATGCTGGGGCTGGGTGGCTCGGTGGGAACGCCGGCCGAGGGCATCACCGCCGAGGTGCTGGTGGTGACGAGCTTCGAGGACCTGACGGCCCGGGCCGCGGAGGCCAGGGGACGGATCGTACTCTTCGACGTTCCGTTCACGAACTATGGCGCCACCGTGCAGTACCGCGGCCGCGGGGCAAGTGCCGCCGCCAAGGTGGGCGCCGTGGCAGCGCTCATTCGGGCCGTCGGTCCGTGGGGACTGCGGACGCCGCACACGGGGGCGATGGGCTACGACTCGACGGTCGCGCGCATCCCGACGGCGGCCATTCCGCTGGAGGACGCCGCGATGATCCACCGTATGCAGGATCGCGGCCAGAAGGTCGTGCTGACCATCCGCATGGAGGCGCAGACCCTTCCCGACGCGCCGTCACGCAACGCGATGGGCGAGCTGGCCGGCCGCGATCGTCCGCAGGAGATCATCGCGATGGGCGGCCACATCGACTCGTGGGATGTCGGACTCGGCGCCATGGACGACGCCGGCGGCATCGTGGTGGCGTGGGAGGCGATGAAGCTGCTCAAGCGCCTGGGACTCACGCCGCGCCGCACGCTGCGCGTCGTCGGCTGGGTGAATGAGGAGAACGGCGGACGCGGCGGCAGCGCCTACCGCGACGCGCATCGCAACGAGCCGCATTCGCTGCTCATGGAGTCGGATGCCGGAGTCTTCGCGCCGCGCGGGTGGGGCTTCACGGGGAGCGACTCGGCGCGCGTCATCGTCAGGCAGATCGGTTCGCTGCTCTCACGCATTGGCGCCGGCACCATCGGCGCGAGCGGCGGCGGCGCGGACATCGGGCCGCTCATGGCCACGGGCGTGCCGGGCATGGGGCTCGACGTGGACGGCAGCACCTATTTCGTCTACCACCACACGGCGGCCGACACGCCGGACAAGCTGAGCCCCGCCGACATGCAGAAGTGCGTGGCGATGTTCGCGGTGATGGCGTACATCGTGGCCGACCTTCCCGAGATGCTGCCAAGGCCGTAACTGCTACCACGAAGTTCGAAGGGCGCGAAGGACCGCGAAGGAATACGCGGGGCGCGCCGCGTCGCGAAGGAAACGCAACGAACTGGGGGGACTGCGCAGTAATCGCGGCCCCCCCAAGTTCGTCACTTCGCGTCCCTTCGCGCCCTTCGCCCTTAGCGGTGGAAGTTCATGCTCAATACTCGACGATCGCATCCACCGACGACCCCGCCAACAGCTGTCGCCCGTGCAGGAAGGTCAGGTCGATGAGGAAGGAGAACGCCACGACGATGCCGCCGGCGCGCTCCACGAGCCGCCGCGTCGCCGCCGCCGTGCCGCCGGTGGCGAGGACGTCATCCACCACCACGACACGCGCGCCGACGCCGAGCGCATCCTCGTGCATCTCGAGGGCATCGGTGCCGTACTCGAGGGCGTATTCCTCGCGAACCAGGCGGTGCGGCAGCTTGCCCGGCTTGCGCACGGGAATCATCGCCACGCGGAGCGCCTGCGCCACCGGCGCGGCAAAGATGAACCCGCGGCTCTCCACGGCGACCACGTGCGAGATGTTCAGCGCCGTCGCGCCCGCTGCCATGCTGTCCGTCACGCGGGCAAAGAGCGCCGCGTTGGAAAGAAGCGGCGTGATGTCCTTGAAGATGATGCCCGGCTTGGGAAAATCCGGCACGTCGCGAATCACGGCGCGCACATCGCGGGCGAGCGCCTCGCGCCCTTCGGGCAACGGACGAGTGATCATGGCAGGATCTCGAATTCGGTATGGTCGGCGGCCGCCGTCAGCGGCCGCTCTTCTATCTCCACTGAGTGCACCACCGCCTGCGACGGTCCGCGACGCAGCGCCGCGAGCAGCTGTTCCACCTGCGAAGCCGTTCCTTCCGCCGCGACTTCCACCGTGCCATCCTCGGCGTTCCGCACCCAGCCGCTGACCGCTAGACTGCACGCGGCCCGCGCCACGAACCAGCGGAACCCAACCTGCTGCACGCGCCCGCGGACGCGCACCTGCACGGCCCGGCGCTCCCCGGTCACGCCGACTCCCATCCGTGCTTGCCCACCAGTGGCACGAACCGCACGCCGGACAGTTCGCGCCGCTCGATGCCGTTGGCGGTCCGCGTGATCTCGACCAGTCGCTGATCGTCGCGCCCGCCGATGGGGACGATGAGCCGCCCCCCAATCGTCAGCTGCTCCACCAGGGGCTGCGGGATCTCCGGCGCGCCGGCGCCGACGAGGATGGCATCGTACGGCCCGAACTCGGGCCACCCCAGCGTGCCGTCGCCACACAACAGCGAGACGTTGGTCACGCCGCACTCCGTGATGGCATCGCGCGCCGTCTCGATGAGCGGCCGGATCCGCTCGATGGAGTAGACATGGCGGCAAAGGTGCGCGAGCAGAACCGTCTGGTAGCCCGAGCCGGTGCCGATCTCGAGCACCTTCTCGCTCCCCTGCAGGCGCAGCGTCTGCAGGTACATGGCGTGCACGTACGGCTGGCTGATCGTCTGCCCGTTGCCGATGGGGAGCGCCGCATCCTCGTAGGCACGGTGGCGCACGCCGGTCGGCACGAACTGGTGGCGCGGCGTCAGGTCGAGCGCGCGCAGCACGGCCATGTCGCTGATCCCCTTGGCGCGGAGCTCATCGATCAACCGCCGGCGGGCGCCGGTGAACTGCGGCGTTACAGGGGACGCCACCACTGCTCCGCAGAGTCGAGGACCGCCCGGTGCGTCAAGTCGAGGTGCAGCGGCGTGATGGACACGAAACCGTCGCTGATCGCCTGAAAGTCGGAATCCACCGCCGAGTCCTTCCAGTCCACCGACCCGCCGCCGATCCAGTAGATCGGCCGCCCCCACGGGTCCTTCATCCGCGTCAGCGAGTCGGAGTAGGCGCGCCGGCCAAGCCGCGTGAGCCGGAACCCCTTGAGTTGATCGGCGGCGATGGGCGGGATGTTCACGTTGAACAGCGTGTTCTCAGGGAAGACCGGAAGCCCGGTGATGTGGCGCAGGATGCGCTCCATGGTCCCGACGTGGTCGTCGAGGAGCGCGTCGGCGCGCAGGACGCTTCCGGCGAACGAGAAGGCGATGGCGGGAACGCCGAGCGCGAGTCCCTCCATGGCCGCCGCCACCGTCCCCGAGTAGAGCACGTCCTCGCCCATGTTGGGGCCGTGGTTCACGCCGCTCAGCACGAAGTCGGGCCGCTCGGGGAGCAGCGCCTCAAGGGCGAGCATCACGCAGTCGGTCGGCGTCCCGTCCACCTGCCAGCGATTCTCCGCGATCTGCACCGGGCGCAACGGATGGTGCATGGTGAGCGAGTGGCTGGTGGCGCTCTGCTCGCGGTCCGGGGCCACCACGTACACTTCGCCCAGCGGCGTGGCCGCGCGCTCGAGCGCGGCGAGTCCGCGCGCCAGGATTCCGTCGTCGTTGCTCAGCAGCAGTCGCATCAGCGGTCCGATGGGTCGCGCAACGACGTGAGCAGCGCCTGCAGCTCCGCCTCGAGCGCGAGAATGGTCTGGAGGTCGAGCCCGGTGCGGGCTGCGGGGCGCACGCCGCCGTTCTTTCGATACTCGTCGAGCTTCTGGCGCGCGCCGTCAATGGTGTACTTCTCGGTGTAGAGGAGGTGCTTGACCAGCATCACCATCTCCACTTCACGCCGCGAATAGACGCGGTTGCCCGACCGGTTCTTGACGGGACTGAGTCCCTTGAACTGGCTCTCCCAGTAGCGGAGCACGTGCGGCTTGAGTTCCGTCAGCTCGCACACGTCCCCGATGCTGAAGAACTCCTTGACGGGTTCGGACTGGCTCGCCATCAGTCACGCTCCCCGCGCAGTTCGCGCGACATGAGGTCCACGAGCGCCGACCGCGCCGGCTGGTGTTCGAAGAGCACACGGTGCACCGCCCTCACGATGGGCATTTCCACGCCGCGGGCGGCGGCGAGGTCGCGGGCACTCTCGGTCGTTACGACGCCCTCCGCCACGGTCTCGCGCCCGGCGAGCACTTCGGGCAGGGTGGCGCCCTTCCCGATCTCGATCCCGACCTGGCGATTGCGGCTCAGCGCGCCGGTGCACGTCAGCACGAGGTCACCCATGCCGGCGAGACCGGCAAACGTCTGCGGGTGCGCGCCCATCGCGGTGCCCAGCCGGATCATCTCCGCGAGGCCGCGCGTGATGAGCGCCGCGCGCGTGTTGAAGCCAAGGCCGAGGCCGTCGCTCATGCCGGCGGCCACCGCCATCACGTTCTTGAGCGCACCGCCCAGCTCCACGCCGATGACGTCATCGCTCGAGTAGACGCGGAAGTGCGCCGCGCTGAACACCTGCTGCACGAGCGCCGCCGCGTCCGCCTGCGCCGACGCCGCGACCACCGCCGTCGGCTGCCTGTTCGCCACTTCCGCGGCGAAGCTCGGACCGGAGAGCGCCACCACGGCGTGACCGCGCAGCTCCTGCTGCACCACCTCGGTCATGAGCGCAAAGGTGTGGCGCTCGATGCCCTTGGTCGCCACCACCGCCGTGGCGCCCGGGGCGACCCAGGCGCGCGCGTGGGAGACCACCTCGCGCAGCACGTGCGACGGCGCCGCCATCAGCACGAGCGTTGCCCCGTCGAGTGCCTGCGCCTTGTCGGTGGTGGCGCGCAGCGAGGGACTGAGCGCCGCACCCGCGAGGAACCGTGGGTTGGCCGACGAGTGGGTGATGGCCTCGGCCACATCCGGCTCGAGGCACCAGAGCGTGGTGTCGTGCCCATTGTCAGCCAGCAGGCTGGCCAGCGCCGTGCCCCAGGCCCCGGCGCCCAGCACCGCGCATTTCATGCGCCCTCCCCGGGCTTCGCGCGCCCGAAGCGATGCTCGGTCCCATTGCGCAGCCGCTGGATGTTCGCGCGATGCGACCAGATGACGAAGGAACAGACGAGCGTTGCCACGATGGTGAGCGGCGACTGCACGCCGTAGAACCAGGCGAGGAGCGCGGGGAGCACCACCGCGCCGCTCAATGAGCCGGCCGACACGTAGCCCGAACGCCAGAGCACCACGACGAACAGGCCGAGCGCGATGCCGAGCGGCCCCGGCGACAGCGCCGCGAAGATCCCCGCCGCCGTCGCGACCCCCTTGCCGCCTCCCTTCCACAGCAGGAAGACGGGCTTGGCATGCCCGACGATGGCGGCAACGCCGAATGCGAGCGCCCACCACGTCGCGCGATCGGTGCCCAGCGCGTCGGGCGGCAGCACGAGGGCCGGCAGCAGCGCCGCCGGCAGCGCGCCCTTCAGCATGTCCACCGCGAAGACGACGGCGGCCACCTTGGCGCCGAGCGTCCGGTAGACGTTGGTGGCGCCGAGATTCCCCGAGCCCACCGTGCGCAGGTCAATGCCCTTCACCATTCGTCCCGCGATGTACGCGGACGGGATGGACCCCGCGGCGTACGCAATTACGAGCGCCACGCCGGCGTTCATTCGCGGGATCCTCCTCCGCTCTTCCGCTTGAAGGTCAGGCGCAGGGGGTTGCCCTTGAAGCCCCACACTTCGCGGAAGCAGTTGTGCAGGTACCGCACGTAGTGCTCCTGCAGGAGGTCGGGGTTGTTGCCGAAGATGAGGATCGTGGGCGGCGCCGTTTCCACCTGCGTGCCGTAGTTCAGCTTGATCTCGAAGCCGGCCGCCTGCGGCGGCTGGCGGCGTCCGATGATGTCCTGCAGCGCGTCGTTCACCTGCGAGGTGCTGATGCGCTTGTGGCGCTCCGCGTTCACCTCGAGGATGAGGTCGAGCACCTTGGTGACGCGCTGGCCGGTGAGCGCCGAGGTGAAGATGAAGGGGACGTACTTGAGGAACGGCGCCTTCTCTCCCGCCTCCTTCTCGAACTTTGCCGACGTCTTGTCGTCCTTCTCCTTCAGGTCCCACTTGTTGACGATGACGATGAGCGCGCGCCCCTGTTCCCAGGCCATGTTCGCGATCTTGAGGTCCTGGTTGTGCAGCCCCTCCATCGCATCGATGACGAGCAGGCAGATGTCGGAGCGATCGATGGCCCGGCGCGTCCGCAGCGACGAGTAGAACTCGATGCCGTCGTCCATCTTCGACTGGCGCCGCAGGCCGGCGGTGTCCACGAAGATGATGTCCTGACCGTGGTACGTGAACGGCGTGTCGATGGAGTCGCGCGTCGTACCGGCGACATCCGACACGACCAGCCGGTCTTCCCCAAGCAGGCGGTTGATGAACGACGATTTGCCGGTGTTCGGCCGGCCCACCACGGCCACCCGCAGCGCCTCGGCATTCTCGTCGCCGCTCGCGTCCGGGATGCGGGCCACGATCGCGTCGAGCAGGTCGCCCGAGTTCTTGCCGTTCGCCGCCGACACCGGGAACGGTTCGCCCGCGGCCAGCCGGTAGAACTCGAAGTAGTCGGTTTCGCGGGGGTCATCCACCTTGTTGGCGACCACCATGAACGGCTTGCCCGACTTCCGCAGCAGTTCCACGACACGCGCATCGCTCGGGTGCACGCCCACCTGCGCATCGGCGACCATCAGCAGCAGGTCGGCTTCCTCGATGGCCTGCTGCACCTGACGGCGGATCTCGAGGTCCATGGGAAGGCTCGAATCCTCCCGCAGGCCGCCCGTGTCCACGAGCCAGAACTTGCGCCCGTTCCACTCGGCCAGCGCAAAGTGACGGTCGCGCGTGGTCCCCGCCTCTTCGCTGACGATGGCCTTCTCGTGGCCGATGATGCGATTGAACAGCTTCGACTTGCCCACGTTGGGGCGGCCGACGAATGCGACGACTGGGATGTTCACGAAAGATCTCCGGCGACGGTTGCCACCGGCTGGCCTTGCAGCTCGAGCACGTCGATAAAGTCGTAGGAAGGAAAGACCGGCATGGGGAGGCGCTCGCGGAGTTCCGCGAACACCACGTCGTCCAGGAAGATGCCGTCTTCGTTGATGGTCTCGGCGGGAATCAGCGCGAAGTCCGCGCCATCGCCGTCGGCGAGGGCGCGCTGGATATCGGCGCCGACGAGCAGCCCGGCGGTGGTGACCGTCGGGCCGAACAGCGAGTTGGAGGTGGCGCGCAAGCCGAACGTCGCGCCGGTCGCCTGCGCGAGCTGCTCGAGCAGGGCCGGCATATGCGGCGCCATCGACGCGCCCGTCACGACCGCGATGCGCTTGCCGTCGAGCCGCGGCAACCGCTCGAGACCGGACTCCAGGCGGTGACGCAGCATGGTGAGAGACCCCACGCCGTTCTCAATCTGCGCAAAGTCCCCGTAGTGCTCGAAGGCGGGCAGGTCGCGTTCGGCGAGCAGGTACAGCTCGTCCGCGCCGTAGACCCACGGGAAGCCGCGCTCGCGCTCGGCGCGTTCCGCCCAGCGCGCCGTCACGTCAACCAGCGCCGACGCCGCGGCGCGATCCATGGAGCGCCCGGTGTACAGGTGCGAGAACTGCGTGAGCCCCACCGGCACCAGCGCCACCGAGAGGCAGGCGTCGCCGTAGTCCCACAGGTCGCTCAACGTCTGTTCGAGCACGTCGCCGTCGTTGAGCCCCGGCACCACGACCATCTGGCCGTGGAACTGGATGCCGCCCTCGACGAGCCGCCACAGCTGCTCCTTGATGTCCGGCACGCGCGGATTGTTGAGCAGCACCTTGCGGGCTTCCCACGGCGTCGCGTGCACCGACACGTAGAGCGGCGACAACCGGTACTCGATGATCCGACGCTCGTCCTTCTCCTTCATGTTGGAGAGCGTGGCGAAGTTCCCATAGGCGAACGACAGGCGGTAGTCGTCGTCGCGGATGTACAGGTTCTTGCGCAGCCCCTTGGGGAGCCCCTCGATGAAGCAGAACTCGCAGCGGTTGGCGCAGCGCCGCACGGAGGGGGGCTCGAGCTCGACGCCGAGCGGCTCGCCCTCGGGGCGCTCGATCTCGTAGACGACGCTCTCACCGTCCGGCAGGACGGCCTCGACCTCGAGCGCATCCTCGGCGGTCAGGAACTCCCAGTCGAGGAAGTCGTTCAGCTCGCGCCCGTTGACGGAGACCAGCTCCGTCCCGGGAACGATGCCCAGCTCCTCGGCGATGCTCTCTGGGTGTACCCGCGCGACACGAACCATGCGATCCTCGGAAGCCGACGGGGAAAGAGGGACGCCATCCCCCTTTCCCCGTCGTGACGGCGTCCTTCAGAACGCCTAAACCAAGTTAGCAGGCGAGAGGCCGGAAGTCAATCTCTGCTAATGACTTCCGTTGCTCCGTCAGCGCACTGTGTAACGCCAGGCAACCGGTGCCGCGCCGGTCGCTTGCGCGCTAAAGTCCTTCGCTGCCTTGGGCTGCACGCCCTCTGCAGAAACGGTGACCGTCCCCACCACGCTCCCGCTTTTGTCCACCAGTTCGAAAACCAGCGAATAGCTGGCCTCGGCGGCCCCCAGATTCTCCACGGAGCCAGCGATCGTCGCCTTGCCGTCGCGCCCGACGCTGAACTGGTTCACCAGCACGCGAGCCGGCACCTTCCCCGCCTTCTCGATGTACGCGATGGTCGAGTCCTGAGCCAGCTTCTTGGCCTTCGGGTCTGTGGCCTGCCTGCCCCGCTCCTGCCAGACGGCGCCGGCGAGCTTCAGCACGTCAGGATTCATGGGGTCGATGGCCCGCAGGCGCTCCACGGTCGGCGCCATCTTCTCGGGCTGCCGAAGGGCGAAGTAGACGTTGGCGAGGTTGAACAGCGCGTCCCGATAGTAGCCGTTCATCTCGAGGCCCGCCTCGTACAGCTTGGCCGCGTCCTCGAACTTCTTGCCGTTGGCGAGCACGACGCCCGCCTCGAAAAGCTGCAGCGCGGTGTACTTGGCGGGGGCCGCGAGCATGTCAGCGTAGATGCCGGCCACCGCCACCGAATCGCCCGCATCCTGCAGCGTGCGCGCATAGGCCGCGCGCGCCGTGGAGGCGTTGGGGCCCTCCGGCGCGAGCTCCGCCGCCGCCTTGAACAGCTCGGCGGCGCGGCGAAGCCCCGCCGAGCGCGCCGCTCCCTCCAGCTTGTTCGCGTGCTCGCTCGTGAGGATGGCGACGTTGAAGCTGGCGGTCGCGCGTCCCGGGGCTGACGCCGCATCGGTTCCCATCCGCGCAATCGCCTTCTCCCAGCTCGCAATGGCGCCGGGCAGGTCGCCCTTGGCCTGCGCCGAGTTGGCCAGCACCTGGTACGCCGATCCCACCAGCGCCGAGCGCGGATTGATGAGCAGCGCGTAGTTCGCGTACTCGATGGCCGGGTCGAACTGCTTGGCGTTGTAGTAGGCGATGGACGTGTTCAGCACCTTGCTGAAGACGGCGTTGCGGTAGCGCATTGTGCTGTCGGCACAGGCGGGCCGCTCGCGCTCCACGGCACCCATCACTTCATCGAGGGCGGTCGGGAGGAAGAACTCCCCCTCCGGGTTCTCACTGAACCCGAGGTCTCCACGCTTGGCACGCAGCACGGGACGCGCCCCCTGGTCCTGGAACCAGCGCACGAAGGCGCCGCCGAGCAGGAAGTTGCGCCCCGCCTCGTTCTTGATGCGCTCCGGATTGTCCGTCAGCACCTTGACGGCCTGCTGGAGGAGCTTGGCGCGGTCGCCTTCGTTCATCTGCTGGTCGTGCTTCTGGATGTAGAGCACGGCGCTCGTGAGCTGGAACGGCTTGCGCACTTCGATCTCGCAGGTCCCCTGCGCCATCAACGGCGCGGCCAGGGAGGCCGCGGCCAGGGTGGCGAGGGCGGTGCGAACACCAATCATCGTGTGGATCCTCGGTACGGGGCTGTCGCGTCGGCAGCCGACGCTGGGAATCTACCGTCTTTGTACACCGCCTACAGGGGCGGCGTTTCCGCCGCGCGCCGCGCCCGCTCACCCACCTCGGGGGCAGGGCGGCCGAGGGTGCGCGCCGCCGCCTGCACGTCGTCCCACTCCGGCTTCACCCGCGTGGTGCCGTCAGGAAGCGTGACCGCCTTGAGGCGGATCACCTGCCCCTCCACGGTGACGGTGATCTCACGGCGCGGCAGTGCCCGCCGGCTCACGAGGAGGCGGCGCACGCCGATGGAGGAACTCTCGGTCAGCAGCAGCGTTTCCAACCGATCGGCGTCGGCGAGGGCGCAGAGCACCTCGACGCGTACGCCGGGCCGTCCCTTCTTCATCAGCGTCTGGACCAGGGTGACATCGAGGGCGCCCGCGGCGCGCAGGGCGTCCGCCGCGCCGGCCACGAACTCGCCGCCGAGATCGTCTATGTCCGCCGCGAGCAGGGCGAGCGTCTCAGCCAACGCGGCGCCGTCCACCTCGGCGAGGATGATGCGCAGCGCGTTGGCGCGGCCCGCGGGATCGCGCGAACCGGCGCCGTAACCCGCTGCGATCGGCGTATACGCGGCCGGCGGCGCCCCCGTCGACAGCACACGCACCAGCACCGCGCCAGTGGGCGTCGTCAACTCGCCCGCTCCCTCCGGGCCGGGCCGCACGGCGATGCCCTCGAGCAGGCGAATCGTCGCCGGGGCCGGCACCGCCATTCGTCCGTGCGCCGCGTCCACGAAACCGTCACCGAGTGTCACGGGCGTGTTATACACGGCAGCGACTCCGAGCTTCTGGAGTCCCCACACCGCGCCAACCACGTCGAGAATGGCGTCCACCGCGCCGACCTCATGCAGGTGCACCTTCTCGCGGGTCGTGCCGTGGATGGAGGCCTCGACGTCGGTGAGCTGCGTGAACGCATCCATCGCCGCACGCTTCACGGCGTCCGGCGCGGTCGAACCCTCGACGATGGCGGCGATGTGCTTCAGGTGGCGGCCATGCGGCTGCGGCGGGATGTCGAAGTCCACCTTGCGGCACGCAATCTCGCCCCGCTTCACGTCACTGATGCGTACGCTCACGCCCTCAAGCCCCAGCGCAGCCGGCAGGGCGCGCAGCCACTCAGGATCGAGGCCCAGGTCGAGCAGGGCGCCGAGCGTCATGTCGCCCGAGATGCCGTGGGCGGGGTCGAGGATGGCAATGCGCATTCAGAAGATCGAAGTTGGGGCGAACGTGTGAGACTGAGGATTTGGACCGAGGATGCCGATACAGGACTGCGACTCAGGATTGCGATAGGCGCTCTATCCGAGCGCCGGTTGTGATCGCCAGTCGTAATCAACCATCGCAATCCCAAATCGCAATCCTAGGTCCAACTCCTCAATCAGAACCGATAGCTAGCCCCCGAACCCGTGTTAAACACCACGACCGTCGAGTTCGGGTGCAGCCGTCCGGTCTTGACGAGTTGCGCGGTCGCGGCCAGTGCGCAGCCGCCTTCGGGCGCCGCGTCGATGCCGCCGCGCGACGCGAGCGTGAACGTGCCGGCCCGGATGCCATCCTCGTCCACCGCCTCGGCGTCGCCGTGGCTCTCGCGCAGGGTCCGCAGCGTCCAGCGATCGCCGAACGGCCCCGGCACGCGCAGCCCGCTCGCGTGCGTGACGGGATTCTCCCACGGCGTCGCCTTCTCCTCGCCGGCGTGGAACGCGCGCACCAGCGGCGCGCATCCCGACGCCTGTGCGATGATCATCCGCGGCTTCACGATGTCATTCGGCAGCCAGCCCCACTCGATCATCTCGCCGATCGCCTTCCAGATGCCGATAGTCCCCTCGCCCCCGCCGGTCGGATAGATGATCGCGTCGGGCAGGTCCCAGCCGAGCTGCTCGGCGACCTCGTAGCCCATCGTCTTCATCCCTTCCACGCGATACGGCTCGCGCACCGTGGCGACGTTGAAGTACCCGCTCTCCTTGCAGAACTGCATCGTCGCCTTGCCCGCGTCGCCGATGTGCCCGTCCACGAGTTCGAGTTCCACGCCGTATGCGCGGATGCTCGAGAGAATGGGCGGCGGCGTCGTACGCGGCGCATAGATGCGCACCGGGACGCCGCCGGCCGCCGCGTAGGCGGCGAGCGCGATGCCGGCGTTGCCCGCCGTCGGCACAGAGAGACCCGGCAGGCCGAGCGCCTTGGCGCGCGTCACGGCCATCATCAGGCCGCGCGCCTTGAAGCTCGCGGTGGGGTTCTGTCCTTCGTCCTTGACCCAGAGCCTCCGCACGCCGATCTCGCGCGCAAGTTCCGGCAACTCGAGCAGCGGCGTGGCGCCCTCACCCAGGCTCACCCGCGCGTCGCCGGGCAGCATGGGAAGCGCCGCCGCGTACCGCCACAGCGACCACGCGCCGCTCACCGAGGCGCGCGGAACGGCAGCATCGTAGCGGACGCTCAGTGGTTGCGCGCATTGGGGGCAGAGCGAGGCCAGCTTGTCACCCGGCGCGGAATAGCCGCAGCCGGTGGTGCAATGCAAAGTCCAGGACATAGAACCTGACGGTCGACGGTAGACGGTAGACGGTGGACGGTAGACGGTAGACGGCGGATGCGCGCCAGTCTGCTACGCATCAAAACTACGGCCCGGCGTCGGGCTCCGCTGGCAATGACGCGCCCGTGGCCGGAGCATCCGGGGTCAGGGCGCCAGTCCGCGCCTCGGCCGTCGCGTCTGCGGTCTCAGGAGCCACGACGTGCGGCCGGTCGGGCGAGGTGGCCTTGAGGGCGTCGAGCAGCGCGGCAGCCGACTTCGCGGAGAATCCCTTGAGCGACGCGATCTGCTCCACCGTCGCGGCACGCACGCCGTCAACGCTGCCAAACGCCCGCAGCAGTTCGCGGCGCTTGGTGGGCCCCACACCGGGAATCTCGAGCAGGGCCGACGTGATGGTCCGCATGGTGCGCCGCTTGCGGTTGTACCCCACGGCAGTGCGGTGCGCCTCGTCACGCGCCTGCTGCAGCAGTCGCAGGGCCGGCGACCGGCGTGGCAGGTGCAGCGCCTCGGCGCGACCAAAGACGAAGACCTCCTCCTCCCGCTTGGCCAGCGACACGAGCGGCAGCGCGCCGAGCGCGAGCGACTCGAGCGCCTCGTGCGCCGCCGAGAGCTGGCCCTTCCCTCCGTCGATGACGACGAGGTCCGGCAGCGGCTTCTCCTCGTCGATCCGGCGGCGGAAGTACCGCTCCACCACCTCGCGCATCGACGCGAAATCGTCCGGGCCGCTGGCCTCGTCCACCGACTTCACGCGCATCGTGCGATACTCGGAGCGCCGCGGCCGGCCGTTCTCGAACCAGACGACCGCGCCGACGTTGTCCTTCCCCTGCGCCGTGGAGTTGTCGAAGCAGACGAGGGCGCGCGGGATCTTGGTCGTGCCGAGTGCGCGCCCGAGTTCGTACACGGGATCCCCGGCGCGCTCCTCGGTCTCGTCCTCCGCCAGCTTGAACTCCTCGAGCAGGTGCCGCGCGTTCTTCTCCGCCAGGTCGAGCAGCTCCCGCTTGAGGCCCCGCTGCGGAATCAGCAGCCGCGTGGGACGGAGCGCCGGCTCGAGCACGTCCATGTCCTCGGGCGCAAATGGCAGCAGCACCTCCGCCGGCCGTTCGCTCGCCGTGCGATAGCTCGCCGCCAGGTACGCGGCGAGCACGGCCGCGTCGGACTCGCCTTCCGCCTGCTCGAGAAAGCGCTGGTCGCGGGCAAGGAGCTTTCCGCTGCGCACCTTCAGGAGCGTCACGCAGGCATCGTCGCCGTCGCGGGCGAAGCCCACGACATCGCGGTCGTGCCCGCCCACGTCGACGATGATCGTCGGCTCCTCGAAGCGCTCCAGATGCCGCAGGGCGTCGCGCAGCTCCGCGGCGCGCTCGAAGTCGAGCGCCGCGGACGCCTCCTCCATGCGGTGCCGCACCCGCCGCATCACCTCGTCGGGTTTGCCGTCGAGGAAGGCCACGACCTCATCAATCATGCCGCGATAGTCGGCGAGCGACTGCGCACCGATGCACGGCCCCTTGCAGCGCTTGATGTGGAAGTCGAGGCAGGCGCGCTCCGGCATCTCGGCCGGCATGTTCCACCGGCAGGAGCGCACGGTGAAGACGCGCTTCACCACGTTGAGCGCGTGCCGCATCGCCCCCACGTCGGTGAACGGGCCGTAGTAGCGGGCGCCGTCATCCAGCACGCGCCGGGTCACCAGCACGCGCGGGTACGGCTCCTGCACCGTGACCTTCACGTACGGGTACGTCTTGTCGTCGCGGAGCATCACGTTGAAGCGCGGGTGATGCTCCTTGATGAGATTGTGCTCGAGGATCAGCGCGTGTTCCTCGCTCGGAACCACGATCGTCTCGAGGTCCACCGCGTGATCCATCAGCACGCGGGTCTTGGACGTGAAGGCAACGTCCGACGCCACGTAGCTCCGCACGCGCTGGCGCAGGCGCTTGGCCTTGCCGACATAGAGCACGGTGCCGTCCGCCGCCTTCCAGAGATACACGCCGGGCGTGTCGGGAAGGTGCGCGAGCTTCTGGCTGATGGCGTCGGGGACGGTGCGCATGGGGACTCGGCCTGAATCTAGCCGCAGGTCAGCGTCCGCCCACGAGCTGCCTCACCCGCCCCGCCATCGCGGTCGCTTCCGGTATGCGCAGCGACGCCGTGACGCCCAGATAGGCGAGGCCGTACAGCGGGAGCGCCACGAAGCCGAGGACGAGCGGATGCTCGACGCCGAGGACGAGCTTGACGCCCCACGCCACGAGCGCCGCGCCCAGCGCTGCCGCCCACAGCTTGGCCTGATACGGCCGGTCCACGCCCACGTCGCCGATGCGGGGCACCAGGGAACGCCGCAGCAGCAGGCACTCCACCCACGCGGCAAGACCCGACGACGCCGTCAGACCGGCCACGCCCCAACGGGCGTCGACGCCAAGCAGGCCGGGCAGTTGCAGCGCCACCAGCCAGCCGACGGCGAGGCCCATCGCCACGCGCAGCAGGGCGAACTTGAGCGGCGTGCGCGTATTCCGCAGCGCATACCACGTGGAGGCGTACAACCGTCCCAACGTGGCGGCGAGCAACCCAACCGCGGAGCCCGCGAGCACGCCCCACATCCACACCACGTCGTCGCGCCCGAACCGCCCCGACTGGTACAGCGTGGCGCCTACGATGTCGCCGATGGCCAGGAACGCCATGGATGACGGAATTACGTAGAAGGCGATTCGATGCAGCCCATTGGAGAGTCGGCGCCGCAGTTCCTTGGCCACCTCGTCGCTCGTCCCCGCGGCGCCCGACATCGCCGGCAGCTCGGCGGCCGACACCGACATGCCGAAGAGCGACACCGGGAGCATCGTGATCACCTGCGCATACGACAGCACGGCCACGGCCCCCGCCCCAACCAGCGATGCCAGCAGGTTGTCCACGTACGCGCTGACCTGCACCACGCCGCGTCCGACGGCGACGGGGGCGAACTGCGTGAGCACCACGCGCACATGCGCGTTCGCCGTGCCAAGGCCCGCCCGCAGGCGCCGTTCCACACGCATTACCGTGGGCAGCTGCACCACGAGCTGCGCCGCGCTCCCCAGCACCGAGGCCCACGCCAGCAGCACCACGAGCCGCCCCTGCCCGGCCGAGGTGCCGAGTGACGGCCCGAACCAGAGGAGCGCGCCGATCATCACGACGTTCATCGCCACCGGCGACACGTACGGCAGGAAGAAGCGCCGATGCGAATTCAGCACGCCGAGCGCCCACGCCGAGAGCACCAGCAGGCCGACGCCCGGGAACATCACCTGCACCAGGCGGATCGTGAGTTCGCGCTTTTCTCCCGAAAAGCCCGGCGCGATGAGCACGACGAGGTACGGTGTGAGCACGATCCCGACGAGCACCAGCACGGCGGTGGTCAGCGCCAGCAGCGTGCCCACGGCACCGGCGACGCGCCCGGCCTCGGCCTCGTCGCCGTCGGCGACCAAGCGGCTGTACGTCGGAATGAACGACGCCGACAGCACGCCCTCGCCGAAGAGATTCTGCAGGACGTTGGGAATGCGGAGCGCGGCATTGAACGCGTCACCCGCATCGCTCGTGCCGAGGAAATGGCCGAGCAGGCGGTTGCGGACGAGCCCGAAGAGGCGGCTCAGCAGGATGCCGGCGGCGACCAGGGC